>DATEML010000231.1:0-46563 GCA_035275585.1 Steroidobacteraceae bacterium
CGCCGCTGGTCGTTCAACGAGCGCAGCTTCACGCAGGACGAAAGCGCCAATCCGACGATCGAGGGCCGCATGCGCAAGCAGGACTGCGGCCAGATCACCGACGGCGCGGCGATCGTGTTCCTTGCGAGCGAAGCACGAGCGCGCGAGCACGCCAAGCGGCTCGGCATCGGCCTCGAAGCGTTTCCTTACATCAAAGGCTGGGGACATCGCACAGCGCCGATCACGTACGCAGCGAAGGTGCAGGCCAGCGCGGGCGAGCCTTATGTGTTCCCGCATGTCCGCGGCGCCGTGACCGACGCGTTCAAGCGCGCCGGGATCGCCGGCGTGCAGCAAGTCGATGGCATCGAGACGCACGATTGCTTCACGAGCACCGAGTACATGGCGATCGATCATTTCGGCATCACGAAGCCGGGGGAGAGCTGGCGCGCGATCGAGGAGGGCACGATCGAGCTCGGCGGGCGCATCCCCGTCAATCCGAGCGGCGGTCTCATCGGCGCCGGACATCCGGTCGGCGCGACCGGCGTGCGCATGGCGCTCGACAGCTTCAAACAGACCACCGGTATCGCGGGCGACTACCAGGTGGAGGGCGCGAAGACGTTCGCAACGCTCAACATCGGCGGCAGCGCCACGACGACGGTGAGCTTGATCATCGGGACCTGATCGCTGCGGAGAGTTCTCTCGCCAAGAACGCCAAGATCGCCAAGAGGAATCATGAGTGTCCCAGGAATTTCCTTCTTCTTCCTTGGCGATCTTGGCGCGAGTTCTCCCGTACAACGGCCCTGAATCAACCGATGGTCTCTGGTAGGCGATTGGCGATTCGGGTAATGCCGTTTTTCATCAAAGCCTCGCCGAAATTGAGCAGATACCCGAGCTTCTTGTCCGCGAGGCGCAGGTAGGTCAGGAGCTGCTTCTTGTGTGCGTTGTTGAGTCTCGCGACGCACTTCAGTTCGACGATGACTTTGCTTTCGATCATGAGGTCGACCCGGAAGCCCTCATCGAATTTCAGCCCTTCGTAGGTGAGGGCAATTGGAGCCTGCCGGTCGACGCGCACGCCTCTGCGTCGAAGCTCGAACGCAAGGATCGCCTCATAGACCGACTCGAGCAGGCCGTGTCCCAGCCTTTGATGGATCTGCACCGCAGCCTCGACGACGAGTCTGCCGATTTCATCCTCCGTCATCCGCCTCTCCTCTGGCACTCTCACGTCTTCCTTGGCGTTCTTGGCGGTCTTGGCGAGAGTAATTCCGTTCTCTGAGAGCTCCCCAGCGAATTTCTAGATCACCCCGCGACTAGAACTTCTCGTACGTCGGGTCCGACGCATCCTTCCGCCCGCGCCGCACGCCGGCGGCGCGCGTATCGATGTAGCCCAGGCACCATCCTTCGTTGGAGGGTGTATCGCGATTCCAGTCGAACACCGTGCGTCGGTGCGCGATCTTCCATACGCCGTCGCGCCGCTCGAATCTGTCGTGCAGGCGGCCGCCAGTGAATGTGTCCCAGGCGCGGCCGTCGCGTTCCACGCGCAGGAACGTCCATATGTATGTCTCGACGTACGCGCGATCGCCGTCGAGCTCGATATGGCAGTTGCCGAGCAGGTGCTGCATCACGCCCATCCCGCGGACCTTCGGGATGGCCGCGTCCACGTAGTCGTGCGCACGTCCGCTGAACGAGCTGCCGTGCTCCTCGAGGGCGTCCTCGAAGTAGCAGTCCTTGAGTAATGCGGCGTCCGCGCGGTCGATGCCGCGCGCGTAGCGGGCGAGAACGTCGCGGATCGCGTCGCGGGCGAGCATGCGATCCAGTGCAAGGGCGCGGGTTTCTTCGGTCATGAGCGGCTCCGGGGTTGCGCGCTGCGGGTCACTGGCATTATAAGACTGACGGGCCAAAAGCGTCAGTGGAGCGAAAAGTGGGGGAGCTCGCGCCGGGACTCGGCCAGAACCTGTGGGTTACCGCGGCAGTGCTGCTCGCGTGCGTAGTGTCGCTGTGGCTGCTGAGCATCCGTCTGCGCGATGCGAGCATCATCGACATTTTCTGGGGGCCGGCGTTCGGCGTCGTGGCGCTGGTCGGCTACGTGCTGTCGGAAGGGCACGGCGTCGCTGCGCGCAGCACGCTCGTCACTCTCCTCACGGTTGCATGGGCCGCGCGGCTCGGCGTCTATCTCTATTGGCGCAATCACGGCAAGGGCGAAGACCCGCGCTACACTGCCGCCTATCGCAATCGCTTTCCGCAGAACCTGCACTGGCACACGCTGACCAAGGTGTTCCTGCTGCAGGGTTTCCTCGTCTGGGTGATCTCGGCGCCGGTGCAGCTCGCGCAGTATCTCGTGCAGCCGCCCGCGCTCGGTCCGGCGGCGTTCATCGGCGCCGCACTCTGGGCGGTCGGGTTTCTGTTCGAGGCCGTCGCGGACTGGCAGCTCGCGCGCTTCAAGGCAGATCCGACCAACCGCGGCCGCGTACTCGATCACGGGCTGTGGCGCTACAGCCGGCACCCCAACTATTTCGGCAACGCCTGCCTGTGGTGGGGGTTGTGGCTGATCGCGTGCGATCATCTCATCGGCGTCGCGACCGTGTTCTCGCCGATCCTGATGACGCACTTCCTGCTGAACGTCACCGGCAAGAAGCTGCTCGAGAAGCGCATGTCGCGGGCGCGCCCCGAGTACGCCGCGTACATCGCGCGCACGCCGGGTTTCTTCCCCTGGTTCCCGCGCGGCTCCTGAAGCGGGCCGCATGTATCGCGTCGTTCAATGGGCGACCGGCTCGATGGGGCGGACCGCCCTGCGACGCGTGATCGATCATCCGCAGCTGGAGCTCGCCGGCGTCTATGTTTATGACCCGCGCAAGGTCGGCGTGGACGCGGGCGAAATCGCACGCCGGCCGGCCACGGGCGTGCGTGCGACCAACCGGATCGAGGACATTCTCGCCTTGCGGCCCGACGTCGTGTTGCACATGTCGCGCATCACGCTGCCGTACGAGCAACAGAATGCGGACGTCGCTGCGCTGCTCGCCGCAGGGATCGACGTGATTTCAACAGCGGGATTCCACCATCCCGCTTGTCATGGACTCGCCTATGCTGGGCCGCTGCTGGAGGCCTGCAAGCGCGGCGGGAGCACGCTCGCCGGCGTCGGTCTGAATCCGGGCTTCATCGCCGAGCGGGTCGCGACGCTCCTGACAGGTCTGTGCTCGCAACTCGACTCGGTGGCGTGCTACGAAGTGGCGGACGCATCCAGCATGCCGTCACCGGAATTCGTGTTCGGACTCATGGGGTTCGGTGCGGACCCGAAGCAGCGCGATGTGACGACGGAGCCGATCGCAGCGATGTACGGAGAGCTGTTCATGGAGGTGTTCCACGCTGTCGCCGCAGCGCTCGGCACGCGTGTTGCGTCGCTGACACCGGAACACGCCGTCACGCTCGCGCCGCGCGACATCGATATCCGTGCCGGAAAGATCGCGCAGGGGATGGTGGCCGCGACGCAGTGGCGCTGGCGCGCTCGGCTCGAATCCGGCGTCGAGGTCCTGCACTCCGTCACGTGGACCGCCGATCCGGCGCTGCACGGCGCTGGTCATCGGGACGCTGCGGCCTGGCGGGTCGAGCTCGGTGGGCGTCCCAATGTGAAAGCGACGATTGCAATAGAAGACCCGGATCCTGCCGCACCGCACATGCGCGCGGCGGTGGATGCGACCGTGGCTGTCGCGCTCCATGCGATTCCGAGCGTGGCGGCCGCGCCGCCGGGTTTCTACACCTTGCCCGCCGCCTTGCAACTGCAACGGGCGGCCGGGTAGACTGCCAACGTCTCGTTATGCAAGTTACAACATCAGAGACATCGAGTTTGATTCCAAGGGGGCAATGATGAGCGTCGATACCCGTCGGGCGCGGCAGCTGCGCGCCGTCATTTCCGGTCTCCTGGGCACGGCTGCATTGGCCGCCGCGATACCGCCGCTGTACGCGCAGACGCTCGAGACAGTGACCGTCACGGCGCAGCGGCGCGAGACCGACCTGCAGACGACACCGGTCGCGATCAGCGCCTACACCGGCGAGTCGCTGGAACAGAACAAGGTCTTCACGGTCGCCGACCTGGCCAACAACGTGCCGGCGTTTTCGCTCACGGCGCTGACTCCGCTCGATGCCGAGCTGAACATCCGCGGCATCACCAACACGCGTCTCGACTCGCCGACGGCCGATCCGTCGGTCGGCACGTTCGTCGACGGCGTGTACATGGGGCGCACCGGCGACCTCAACTTCGATTTCTACGATCTCGAGCGCATCGAGGTCATTCGCGGCCCGCAGGGCGTGTTGCTCGGCAAGAACGTGGTGGGCGGCGCGCTCAGCGTCATTACCGCGAAGCCCACGTTCGAGCCCTCGGGCAACGTGCTCGTGTCCTACGGTAACTACAACTCGATGCTCGTGTCCGGTTTCGCGAACGGCGGGCTCAACGACTCGTGGGCGGGACGCGTCTCGTTCCAGGGCCGCAAGCACGATGGCTATGCGGAGGACGTCCTGCATCATCGTGACGTGGAGGATCTCGAGTCCTATCAGGGCCGTGTTCAGATTCTCTATGGGCCGGACGGCTCGAAGTTCACAGGCCGCCTCGCGCTCGACTACAACCACGACGAGAACAACGGCATCAATACCGTGGCCGTGGCCGGCGGCACGAAATCGTGCGAGACCTCTTATCTGCGAACGAACTGCACGCGACCGTGGAGCAATCTGCGCGCGTACCTCGGTCTCACCGATCCGCGCAAGGACGTCGCGCAGAGCATCCAGTACGCGGGCCAGCCGCGCATTCAGCAGTTCATGGAGCGCAAGGGCTTCGGCGCCACCCTCGATCTGCAATGGGAGTTCTCGGGCTTCAATTTCAATTCGCTGACCGGCTACCGGGACGGCGAAGGTCAGCAGGTGTACGACCAGACCGGCGCCGGACCGGAAGCGCTCGGCTGGGACGTCGCCCAGTGGGCGCAGTACATCGCGTTCATCAACACCACTTACGGCACGCGGCCGGCGACTTCGAACAATGGTCAGTTCCTGTTCGCGCAACCGGTCGGCGAGGATGCGGACATCCACCAGTTCAGCCAGGAGTTCCGCTTCACGTCGAACAATCCCGACAGCCGCTTCGACTGGATCGGCGGCGTGTACCTGAAGAAGGACGACATCACGAAGGTCGACCGCTTCATCGGCGAGAACTTCCTCGGCAGCGTGATCCCGGGCGGCAACAATCCGCTGTCGACGCTGTCGGGCGAGAACCGCTGGGTCAACGACGGCGAGATCGAGAACTACGCCGGCTTCGCGCAGATCGGCTTCAAGTTCACCGACACCCTGAAGCTCAGCCTCGGCGCGCGCTACACGCACGACAAGAAGTCGGGCAACGTCAGCGGCTTCGTCGTCGCGACCGGCGATCGCTTCAGCCCGAACGACCCGCGTCCGAACGTCACGATCGAAGGCCTGTGCCGCACGCCGACCGGCGGCGTCGTCAGCCCGACGCCCGCAGCGTGCGTGGCGCCGAATCAGTGGATCTATTCCGCCGGCACCGGTTTCGACACCGACTACTCCAAGACCTGGAGCGAGACGACGCCGCAGGCGACCCTCGACTGGCAGGCGACCGACAAGCTGTTCTTCTACACGACGGTGGCGAAGGGCTTCAAAGGCGGCGGCTTCGACGACACGCCGGCGAACATCGCGCAGGCGACCACGCCCTTCGATCCGGAAGAGGCGACCAACTACGAGGTCGGCGTCAAGGCCGACATGCTCGACAACCGCATGCGATTGAACGCCGACGTGTTCTACATGGACTACAAGGATCTGCAGGTCACTCAGACCAACGCAGCGTGCTTGTGCAACATCACGGACAACGCGGCGAGCGCCGAGATCAAGGGCGTCGAGGCCGAGTTCGCGTTCGCCGCCACCGAGCGGCTGCGCCTGTCGCTCGCCGGCTCGTACGTCGACGCCACTTACAAGGACTTCCTCGAATCCGCGATCAACCCGTCGACCGGCCAGCGTCTCGACAGCTCGGGCAACCGCCTGCAGCGCACGCCTGAGACGCAGCTGTCGGGCGGCGTTGATCTCACATTGCCGGTGGGTCAGCTCGGCGATGCGCTCAACTTCCGCGTGAACTACACGTGGCAGAGCGACATGTTCTGGGCGACCGATAACATCGCAAAGGAAGACGCCTACGGCTTGCTCGACGTGCGTGTCGCGCTGTCGCCGCCGAGCTCGCCGTGGGCCGTCGCGCTCTGGGGCAAGAACGTGACGGACGAGCTGTATCGCGTCAACATCATCTCCTTCTTCGGCGAGGAGGTGTCGCAGTTCGGCGTGCCGCGCACCTACGGCGTAGATTTCAGCTGGAAATTCTAGGAGCACCCCACGAAATCGTGCCGGGAACTGCAGGAACTTCCGTATCCGTGGAACGATTTCGCGGGGACCCCGCGAAGAGAGAGGAGCCGCACTTGTCAGCGTTCATTCAACTCGTCAAAGACCTGCAGGGCGCGGCCGAGCGCCGCGATCGCGCAGCGATCCTGGCAATGGTCACGCCGGACCTCGAGTACCACTATCACGTGGGCTCGAAGCCGGTGAAAGGCCCCGAGGGGCTCGGCCGCTTTCTGGACAACTACTGGAGCCGCTACAAGGACGGCGTGTGGCACATCGACACTTTCGCCCAGAGCGGCGACAAGCTGCTGATGGAGGGTTGGGAACAGCTGACGGACATCGCTACCGGCGAGCGTGTCACGAATCGCTACATGGGCGTCATGGAATTCCGCGACGGCAAGATCGCGGGCTGGCGGGACTATTTTCAGCTGAACCGCCCGCCCGCCGCCTGAAGGCCGTCGCAGCGGAGGTCAGATGCGCACGACTCCGCGGCATCTCGCGGCCGAGTATCGCGCGAGTGGTGCGTGGTCCGAGCAGCGGCTCGGCGACCTCTACGCCAGTTCAGCGACCGTCGAGCCGGCGCGTATTGCGATTATCGACCCCCCCAATCGCGCCGTGCTCGACGGTGCTTTTCCTCGTCGTCTCGACTGGCGTTCGCTCACCGCACTCGTAGACGCGACCATGGTCGCGCTCGCCGACGCGGGGTTACGGCGCGACGATGTGCTCGTCACGCAGCTACCCAACATCGTCGAGTACGTCGCCGTCTACCTCGCCTGCGCACGGCTCGGCGTCGTCATCAGTCCCGTGCCGATGCAATTCCGTCGTGCCGAGCTCGAACCGCTGTGCCGCCTGACGCAAGCGCGGGCGTTGCTCACCGTACTCGCGTTCAAGGGAACGGAGCACGCGCGTCTCGCAACCACCCTCACCGATGGTCCACGGGTGCTCGTGCTCGGCCGCGACGCGCCGCCTGGATCGCAGCCTTTTGTCCCCGAGCCGAGCGCAGTCAACACAGCGCGTGCGCACGAGTTGGAGCTCGCCGCGAACGTGAATGCCGACGACATCGTGACGATCTGCTGGACCTCGGGCACCGAAGGCGTGCCGAAAGGCGTCCCGCGCTCCCACAATCACTGGATCGCCGGCAGCCTGGCTCACTACGACGGCGCGCAGATCCGCCGCGGCGATCGCTTGCTCAATCCGTTTCCGCTCGTGAACATGGCAGCGCTCGGCGGCTGCTTCATGAGCTGGCTGCGCGCTGCCGGCACGTTGCTGCTGCATCATCCGTTCGAGCTGCCCGTCTATCTGCAGCAGATCGCTACTGAGAAGCCGGAATACGCGATCGCGCCGCCCGCTGTGCTGATGATGCTGTTGCAGAACGAGTCGCTGCTGAACGGTGTCGATCTCTCATGCCTGCGCTGCATCGGCTCCGGCTCGGCGCCGCTGCCGCCGGTGATGATCCGCAGCTACAACGAGCGCTACGGCATCGAGATCATCAACAATTTCGGCTCGAACGAGGGCGTCGCGCTCTGCAGCGGTCCGCTCGAAGCGCCGGATCCCGAATCGCGCTCGCGACTGTTTCCGCGCTTCGGCCGGCCGGAGATCGACTGGCCGCAGCGCATCGCCAAGATCACGCATACGCGCCTGATGGATCCGGAGAGCGGCGCCGAGATCGTCGCGCCACGCCGCGCGGGGGAGATGCAGATTCGCGGGCCGGTCGTGTTCGACGGCTATTTCGGCGCGCCCGAACTTACCGCGCGCGCGTTCACGGCGGATGGCTGGTTCCACACCGGCGATCTGTTCGAGATCGACGACAGCGGGCGCTACTACCAGTTCGTCGGACGACTGAAGCAGCTGATCAACCGCGGCGGCGTGAAGATCTCGCCGGACGAGATCGACGCCGTGCTGGCGGAGCACCCGGACGTGGCGGAAGGGGCGGTCGTCGGCTATCCGGACGCCGTGCTCGGCGAGCGAATCTGCGCGGTCATCGTGCCGAAAGCCGGATGCACGGTGACTGTGGAGGACCTGCAGGATCATTTCCGCTCGCGCGAGCTGGCAGTCTTCAAATGGCCGGAGCGCGTGCGGATCGTCGAGCGGCTGCCGCGCAACCCGCTCGGCAAGGTCATTCGCGGCGAGATTGCTCAGATTGCCGCGCGCTCGTGAGCGCGCTCATCGCGTGCAGGGTGTCCAGGTACTCCTTGACGGCGTGGATGCGGCCATCGCGCACCACGAACAGGAAATGGTAGCGATTGTGGTACAGCGTGCCGTTGACGAGCTGCGCCTTGCTCTCCGCCTCGACGGCGACGCGATCGTCCTCGGCGGTCATGGCGCCGACGACGATCTCGATGCCGTGCGGCAGCAGCCGCAGGTTGCCCGCGAGGCGCCGCTCGACCGTCGCCTTGTCGGCCCAGCCGGCAGCGGGGAACTCCTGCGGGTGGCCGGGCAGCCACCAGCGCGAATCCGGCGCCAGCATTGCGAGCGCCGCCTCGTAGCGGCCATGAGCGTAGTGATCGAGGAAAGCGCGGACCAGCTGCTTGTTGGCGTCGAGGCTCATCGGCAGTACCATGTGAGTCAGTCTCGTAGTGCAACCTTCAGCATACGGCCAGATCAGAGCATTGGCCAGCGCGTATTATCGGAGTAGCGATGCGAACCTATCGCGAAGCAGCGACCGTCGATCCCGCCGACCGCCCGACCTGGGTGGACGGCGTCGACAACCCGTACCTGCATGGCCCTTACACGCCGGTCATTTCCGAGATCACCGCCGTCGATCTGCGCGTGACGGCCGGCGAAATCCCGGCGGATCTGTGCGGCGCCTACATGCGCAACGGCCCGAATCCGGTGCTGGAGCCAAAAGGGCTGTATCACTGGTTCGACGGCGACGGCATGGTGCACGCCGTGTATTTTCGCGACGGCCGCGCCAGCTACATCCGTCGCTGGGTGCGCACGCATGCGCTCCGCAACGAGATCGAGCAAGGCCAGGTGACGTTGTCAGGCATCATGGGCCCGTTCGATCTGCCGCGCGGCAGTGACGGTGCGAGCGGCACGAATCCGGACTACGTCAAGGACACGGGCAACACGACGCTGGTGTGGCACAACGGCCGCGTGCTGGCGCAGTGGTACAACGCCGGCCGCACGTACTCACTCGATCCACTGACGCTCGACACAGTCGCCGACGAAACGTTCGGCGGCGCGGTCGATGGCACGCTGAATGCGCACGCGAAGTGCGATCCGCGCACCGGTGAGCTGATCGACTACGACTACGGCGACTTCAAGCCGTACCTCACCTATTACGTCGTCGGCGCCGACGGCAAGCTGAAGCACAAGACGCGCGTCGACTTGCCCGGCCCGCGCCTGCCGCACGACACGACGATCACGCCGAACTACACGATCCTGCACGACTTCCCGCTGTATCACGACGTCAACGTGCTGCGCAGCACCGGCCACCGCGTCGTCGAGTTCCATCGCGACCTGCCGTCGCGCTTCGGCGTGATCCCGCGCTACGGCACGCAGGAGCAGATCAAGTGGTTCGAGTTCGAGCCCGGCTACGTGCTGCACATGGTGAACGCGTGGGAGGAGGGCGACTGGATCACGATGGACGGTTGCTTCCAGCCCGACCCGACGATTCGCCGCGATCCGTCCGAAGGCGTGCTCGGCTCGATGCTCGCGTACCTGCGCTACCGCGGTCACCTGCGCCGCTGGCGCATGAACATGCGAACCGGCGAGAAGCGCGAGCAGCAGCTCGACGATGCCAACGTCGAGTTCTGTTTGCCGGACATTCAGTTGTACGGCATGAAGACGCGATACTCGTATCACCAGCGCGTGCCGACCGACATGCAGACGCTGGTGTTCGACGCGCTCGTCAAGTACGACCACGAGAGCGGAACGCGCGAAGTCTACGAGTACCCGAAGGGCTGGTACGGCAACGAGACGCCGTTCGCAAAGAGCACTCGCGGCGGAGCGGAGGATCGCGGCTACGCGGTCACGGTCGCCACGCACGCGAAGGATTACACGTCGGAAGCGTGGATTTTCGACGCGCAGCGCATCGGCAAAGGTCCGATTGCACGCGTCGCGCTGCCGGGGCGCGTGCCGATCGGCTTCCACGCCCAGTGGATTCCGGGACGGCAGCTCTGGCCCGAATCGCACGCCTGAGAGGCGCCGATGTCGACTTCGCGGCCCGTGCATCCGCCGTGGTTCGATCCGGGCATGCCGCGTCGTGAGGATTGCGTGCTCAAGGCGATCCTCGACGATCGCGCGGCGCGCATTCCTGAGCGACGGCTCGCACTGTTCGAAGATGGCACGCAGTGGACCTGGGGCGAAGGTCGCGAGCAGGTGCGCGCGCAGGCGGCGGCGCTGCAGGCGCTGGGTGTGCGTGCTGGCGATCGCGTAGTCGCGTGGCTGCCGAATGGACCTGCGCTCGTTCGCGCCTGGTTCGCAATCAACTATCTCGGCGCAGTCTTCGTGCCGTTGAACACGGCGTACAAGGGCGCGTCGCTCGAGCACACGATCAATGCATGTCGCGCACGACTGGTCCTGGCGCATGCAGGGCTCGTCGAGCGGCTCGATGGTCTGTCGCTGGAGCACGTCGAGCGCGTCGTCGTCGTGGGCAAGGAGGACGTCTTGAACGGCGACGCGACGCAGCTGGATGACTCGGCGCAGCCGCAGCCATGGGATGCGCAGTCCGTGATCTACACCTCGGGAACGACGGGATTGTCGAAGGGTGTCGTGTCGCCGTATCTGCAGCTCTACACGACGGCGACGATCGTGTACGGCTATCTGCGCGAAGGTGAAGGGATCCTGGTGAACCTGCCGATGTTCCACGTCGGCGGCACGAGCTCGCTCATGATCGCGCTGATCCGCTCCGGCTCATTCCATCTCGTCGACGGGTTCAGCACCGATCGGTTCTGGGACCAGGTGCGGCGCGGCGACTGTGCGACGACGTCGGGACTCATCGGCATCATGGGCGCCTTCCTGATGAAGGCGCCGCCGCGACCGGACGAGCGCGAGCACCCTGTGCGCTGCATGACGGGGTTCCCGATCAACGAGCAGACGGTGAAGATCCGCGACCGGTTCGGCATCGACTATCTCACCGGTTTCAACATGACGGAGCTGTCTGCGCCGCTCGTCAGCGAGTTGAATACGACGGTCTTCGGCGCGTGCGGGCGGCCGCGCAGCGGCGTCCAGTGCCGCCTGGTCGACGAGCATGACATCGAGGTGCCGGTCGGTACGCCCGGCGAGTTGATCGTACGCAGCGACACGCCCTGGACGTTCAACCTCGGCTACGACGGCTTGCCGGAAGCGACCGCGCGCGCGTGGCGCAATGGCTGGTTCCACACCGGCGACATGCTGCGCAAGGATGCGGAGGGCAACTACTACTTCGTCGATCGTCTCAAGGACGCAATCCGCCGCCGCGGCGAGAACGTGTCCTCGATCGAGGTCGAGGCCGCCGTGCGCACGCACGCAGCCGTCGATGAAGTGATCGCGGTCGGCATCCCGGCGGAATCGGAAGAGGAAGTGATGGTCGTGATCGTGCCGAAGGCCGGCCACACGCTCGATCCGTCGCAGCTGATCGAGTGGCTGAGGCCCCGGCTGCCGTATTTCGCGGTGCCGCGCTTCGTGCGCGTCGTCGACGCGATTCCGAAGACCGAGACGAACAAGCAGCGCAAGTTCCCGTTCCGCGACGCCGGCGTCACGCCGGACACGTGGGATCGGGTTGCTGCGGGGATCGTGTTGAAGCGGGAAAGATTGTCAGGCTAAAGCCTGCGCAGAGCGGACGATCCTGTCACCGCCGACTTTCGCGGCCTCCTTTGCAAGGAATGCCGCGAGGTCTTCCGGTGTGTACTTGCTCTTCATGGTGTGCGGGAACGCGTGTGCCGGCCGCGGTGCGCGATCGAACCAGAACGCTTCCGGGCCGTCTTTGGTCGGGCGCGTGGCCGCGAGCCATAGCGCCGTGTCCGCGCCTTGCGCCGCATCGCGCAGCACGCTGCGCAGTCGCCGCCGGAAATTCGGCATCGCGGTCTTCACGCCGTCGGTGTCCGCCCAGCCCGGATGCATGACGTAGCAGCGTAAGCCGCCGGCGCCGTGTCGCGTCTGCCAATACTTCACCAGCGCCGCTTGTCCGCGCTTGTGCACGGCATAGGCATACACGCCGTTGTACTTGCGCGGATCCTTCATGCCCATGTAGTCGAGCGTCAGCGGCGCGTTGTACATGCCGCCTGAAGACATCTCGATCACGGTCGCCTGCGGGGCGAGGGCGGCATGCTGCAGCAGGGCGTCGGTGAGCACCCAATGAGTGAGCAGGTTCGTCGCGTAGGACGTCTCGAAGCCTTCCGCCGTCGTCGAAAGATCGTCGAGCAGGAGTCCGACGTTGTTGACCAGCACGTCCACGCGCGCGCCGTGCGAAACGATTGCGTCAGCCGCACGCAGCGTATCGGCGACGAGCGACAGATCGACCACGATCGGTACTACGCGACCGGGACCGGGAGCCCCGCGGACCAGTGCATCGAGCTTTTCACGGCTGCGTGCGAGCGCGAGCACGGTTGCGCCACGGCGCGTCGCGCCTTCGACGACTGCGCGGCCGATTCCCCCCGTCGCGCCGCTGACGACCCAGGTCTGGCCCGCAAAGTTCGCGTCCAGCGGCTGCCACAGCAGCGCACGGGCGCGATAGCCTATGGCCGAGAAGCTGACCAGGAAACGGCCATAGAATGCGATCACCTTCTTGAGCCTGGCGAAATCCATGGACCCTCCCGGCTGTTGCCGCCCCACGTTCCTTCGATTATAAGTCTCGTTATGCAACTGACAAGCGCGGCGCCTGCGTCAGTACCCTTCCGGCAGACGGATTTCCTGCCAGTGGACCTCGCAGTCGAGCGGCGCGGCGACGGTGCGATCGTCCTCAGCTCGCGCATTCCGCTGCGGGAATTCGAGCCATGCCTGCCGCGCGTGCTCGCTGTCCAGGCAGCGCAGCTGGGTACCAAGCCTTATCTGGTGCAGCGCCGCGGGCCGCAGCGCGCCTGGACGCCCCATTCCTACGCGGACACGAAGCGTGACACCGACGCGATCGCGCAGTGGCTGCTCGATCGCCGGATCGCCCGCGATCGCCCGATCCTGCTGCTGTCGGGAAACTCCGTCGCGCACGCGCTCGTGAAGTTAGGCGGCATGGCGGTCGGCGTGCCGGCCTGTCCGGTCAGCTCCAACTACGGCCTGATGGACTCGAACTTCGCGCGGCTGCGGCATGTCGTGCAACTCACTCGCCCGGGAGTCGTGTTCATCGAGCAAGCGCGGGCTTTTGCGCGCGCGCTCGAGCAAGTCGATTTCGGCGACGCCATCGTGCTCACGGCGACGCCGGAAGACGCGCCTCGCGGCGCCGAGTCGCTTGCGGACGTGCTCGCCACGCCCGTCACGGGCGCTGTCGCCGAGCGAATCGCAGCATTGCGCGGCGACGATCACGCTGCCTACATGCTGACCTCAGGCTCGACGGGTCCGCCGAAGGCCGTGGTGCAGACGTACGCGAACATCGCCGCGAACATCGCTCAGGCGCTGCAAACGATCGGCACCGCGGCCGGCTGGCACGGGACGACGATGGACTGGCTGCCGTGGAATCATGTTTCCGGCGCCTTCGGCAAGATGCTCACGCTGGTCGCGGGCGGCACGCTGTACATCGACGAAGGCAAACCGATTCCCGGCCCGCTGTGGCAGGAATCCCTGCGCAACCTGCGCGAGGTCGCCGGCAGCTACTACGTGAACGTGCCGCTCGGTTACCAGCTGCTGGTCGAAGCACTCGAAGCGGATGAGGATCTGCGTCGCACGTTTTTCCGCGACCTGCGTGTATTGCTATATGGCGGAGCGGGTCTGCCGCAACCGATCTACGAGCGGCTGCAGCGTCTTGCGGTGGACACGATCGGCAAGCGCATCATGCTGATCTCCGCCTACGGCTCGACCGAGACGACGTCGGGTTGTCTCGCCATTCACTTCGAGACCGACAAGGTCGGTCTGGGCGTGCCGATGCCCGGCATCCGCGTGAAGCTCGTGCCGGTCGACGAGCGTTACGAGGTGCGGATCGCGGGACCGGTCGTGACGCCTTGCTATCTGCGCGATCCCGAGCGTACGGCGCAGAGTCGCGACGAGGAAGGCTACTACCGGATGGGCGACCTCGCCGTGTTCCACGATCCGCAGCGGCCCGAGCAAGGGCTCGCGTTCGCCGGGCGCCTCGCCGAGGAATTCAAGCTCGGCAGCGGCACCTGGGTTTGCGGCGGGCAGCTGCGCGCCGAGTTGTTGCGCCGGCTCGCGCCGTTGGTCGACGAGCTCGTTCTCTGCGGCGAGGGGCATACCAGCATCGGCGTGCTCGCCTGGCCGAACCGTGCGGCACTCGACAATCAGGGAGTCGCCGCTCTGCACAGTGCGATTCGCGAACGCCTCGCCGCGCACAACTCAACCAATCCCGGCGCAAGCAGCGCGGTGCGTCGCGTGTTGTTGCTGCAGGAATCGCCCAACGCCGGTGCACACGAGCTGTCCGACAAAGGCACCGTGAATCGCAGCGCTGTGCTCTTGCGCCGCGCCGCCGACGTCGAGCGGCTCTACGCCGAGCCGCCTGCGGCTGATGTAGTGAAGATCGAATAGAGACATGGCCCTGCTTCAGAAGAATCTCTCGCCAGGACCGCCAAGATCGCCAAGAAGAAATGACTTTCCGAGCGATTGATTCCCTTGGCGTTCTTGGCGATCTTGGCGAGAGTTTCTCGGTTCTGAGTGAGCGGCATTGCAACCAGAGGACCCCTCGATGGAAATCGCGAACTCCGTAGCACTCGTCACCGGCGGCAATCGCGGTATCGGCGAGGCGTTCGTGCGCGCATTCGTTGCCGCCGGCGCGAAGCGCGTCTATGTCGGCACGCGCCAGGTCAGCGCCGCAGCGCATCTCGTCGCGGAGGCGCCGGACCGCGTCGTCGCTATCGAGCTCGACGTCGCCGACGGGGCCTCGATCGAGCGTGCCGCCAGCAAGTGCCAGGACGTCTCGATCCTCGTGAACAACGCCGGGCAGTTTCTCAACCAGACGTTGCTGAAGGCGCCGGACCTCGGCGCCGCTCGCGCCGAAATGGAAGTGAACTACTTCGGGCCGCTCGCGATGTGCCGTGCGTTCGCACCGATCCTGGCGCGCAGCAAGCCGAGCGCCATCGCGAACGTGTTGTCAGCGGGCGGCCTGGTTGCCGTGCCCAACATGGGTGGCTACAGCCCGTCGAAGTTCGCGGCGCGTGCCATGTCGACGTGTCTGCGCGCAGAGCTGGCGGCGCAGGGCACGACAGTCTCGGCGCTGTTCGTCGGCTCGGTCGACACGCGGATGGCGAGTCACGTGAAAGGCGCGAAGGAGAGGCCTGAGACGATCGCGGCGGCCGGTCTCAACGCGATCGTTCGCGGCAAGGAAGAGGTCGATACCGACTTCATGGCGATCGACGTGCGTGCGCAGACGATCCGCGAGCCGGAAGCTCTGGCGCGGCGCTTCGCCAAGGCGCTCAACGCAACCGAGATCAATACCGGCCGCTGACTAGGCAGCTGCCTGCTGACCCACGAGCCGCGCGAACGGTGCGCGTGTCGAGAGCGCGAGCAGGCTGGTCAGTGGCGCGATGACGATCGCAACGATCGCCAGCGCGGAACCAATGCGCAGCGGATCCGCGTACACGTAGTCCGTCAGCAGCCCGACAGACAGTGGGCCGAGCGTCAGACCGACGATGCTCGTCGACAAATAGTAGATCGCGGACGCCTGGCCGCGCAGACGGTTCGGCACGGCCTCCTGGACGACCTGAATCGCAGTGCCGCCGGGCAACGTCATGAACAGCAGCGCGGGTGCGTACCACGCCAGCGAAGTCCATCCATCGCCGGCCAGGCCAGCCCCGGCGAGCAACGGACCTGCCACCGCCATGCCGACGACAGTGATCCAGATTGCCGGCTGGGCGACGCCGCGTTTGCCGAGATGCGCGGCCACGAGCCCGCCGAGAACGGTACCGAGGCCGCCGAACAGCAGCAGCACGCAACCGTAGCGCAACCCGGTCTCGCCGGCCGTCCAGCCGTAGACGCGAATGAACTGCGCGGGAACCCAGCTGAGCACTGCGTAGACGACGACGGAATAGAACGAGACGGCCACGTAGTGACGAACCATGAAATCCGCGTGCTCGCGGATGAAGCGGTCGATGCGTGCGGCGACGGTGGTGCCGGCGACTGCAAGCTCGTTGCGCCGGGCTGGCTCGAGGATCGTGGCGAGCAGCGGCAACAGCACCATCCCGCCGACGCCGACCAACACGAAGGCGGCTTGCCAGCGAGCGACTTCACCGACGAGCGGCAGCACGAACACGTCGCGATGGGCGACGAGCTGGATGACCGTTCCGCCGACGATCATCGCAAGGCCCGCACCAACCGCAGCCGCGGCTGCGTACACGCCGATCGGCGCCGCGCGCCGCTCTTTCGGAAACGAGTCGCTGATGATCGACATCGCGGCAGGCGAGAGCGCGGCCTCGCCGACGCCGACCATGATGCGCGCGAGAAACAGCTGCACGAACGTGGATGCGAGGCCGCAGGCGGCGGTCGCCGCGCACCACAGCGCGGCGCCGACTGCGATCAGTCCGCGACGCGAAGTGCGATCCGCGAGCCAGCCGAGCGGCAAGCCCATCGCTGCGTAGAACACGCCGAACGCCAGCCCGACGACCAGGCCGATCTCGGTGTCGTTGAGCGCGAGGTCGACCTTGATCGGCTCGATCAGCAGGCCGAGGATCGTGCGGTCCACGAACGAGACGATGTACGTGAAGGTGAGCACCGCGACGGTCCACCACGCGCGCCCCGGAGCCGGCCAGGCAGGCTGCATCACTTCGCTCCCGGGTTCTTGGCGAACAGGTCCTGGAAGGACGCCATCGCGTCGGCAAACTCGACCGCGCCTTGCATGTCGACGAGCTGGTCGATGTCGGCTGCCAGCGCTTCGGGAGTCACGTGCTCCGGCTCCGCGTAGCCGAAGCCGCGACTCTCGACATTGGCCGCGCGGCGGAACATGCCTTTGCCCGCCATGATCACCTGGCCGTTCAGGCGCGTCTGCTCGCTGACGAGCAGCGTGACGACCGGCGCTACGAACTCCGGCTTCATCGTCGTCATGAACGCTTCGGGCAGGTTTCCCTGCCGCGCGGTCATCGGCGTGGCCGCGAACGGCGCGATCGCGTTCGTCAGGACGTTGTGGGATTTGCCCTCTATGGCGAGAGCGCGCGTGAAACCGATCAACGCTGCTTTCGAGGCCGCATAGCCTGTCAGGCCGTGCAATCCGTGCAGCCCGGCGTTGGAAGTGGAAACCACGATGCGGCCATAGCCGGCCGCCCGCATCCGCGCGTAAGCCGCGTGCGTGACGTAGAGCGAGCCGTGGAAGTTGATCGCGAAAATGCGCTCGAACTCCGCGACGCTCACCTTGTGGAACGAGGAACGCTGATCGACGCCGGCGTTGTTGACCAGAACATCGATGCGCCCCCAGGCGTCGAGCGCCTGCTGGACCATCCGCTCGCCCGCGCCCGGGTCTTCCACGCTGTCGTAATTGGCGATGGCCTCGCCGCCGGCCTGGCGGATGGCCTGCACGACCTCGTCGGCGCTTGCCGGCTCAGTCGCCGATCGCCGTCGGTTGTTGACCAGGACTCGCGCGCCGCGCGCGGCCAGATGCAGCGCGTATGCGCGGCCGAGCCCTTTGCCGGCGCCCGTCACAATGGCTACGCGCTGGTCGAAACGAATCATTGGACGAATCATTGCCGTTGCCATCCCGCAGCGCTACGCCTACAGTTCGCGCGATGCCATCGAACGCCAAGATCATCGCCGCCAGCTCCGTCACGCGCGCATTGAGCGTAATCGGCGACCGTTGGACCCTGTTGATCCTGCGCGACGCGTTCCAGGGCGCGCACCGCTTCGAAGAGTTCCGCAACCTGAGCGGGGCGGCGCGCTCGACGCTCACCAGCCGCCTGAACGGCCTGGTCGAAAGCGGTCTGCTGGAGCGAGTCCGCTACTCCGCGGCGCCGCCGCGCTTCGAATACCGGCTCACCGCGATGGGCCTCGCACTGTACGGCGTGACGCTGGTGACGTGGCGCTGGGAGCATCGTTGGGCGCCGAGCGGCGCCGGCATTCCGCGCTATCTGCGTCACAACGTCTGCAAGCATGCGATGCAGCCCGAGACCATGTGCTCGAGCTGCGGCGAGCTGGTCGAGGTGCGCGACACCGGCTACGAAGTCGTGACGAGCGCCGCTCGCTCCCGTGCGGCCACGCCGCGCTTCCGGCGCTTGTCGTCGGTGAACGCAGAGAGTCATCGGGGCGCCAGCAGCGCGTTCGTGCACATCACCGACATTCTCGGCGACCGCTGGACGCCGCTGGTGCTGTGCGCGGCGTTCCTCGGCCTGCGTCGCTTCGACGAGATCCAGAGCGGCCTCGAGATCGCGACCAACATCCTGACGCACCGACTGAACTACCTGGTCGATCACAGCATCCTCGAGCGCCGGCAGTACTCGGAGCGCCCGCCGCGCTACGAGTATCGGTTGACCCAGAAGGGACGCGACCTGTTCCCGCACGCACTGATGCTGATGCAGTGGGGCGATCGCTGGCTGGCGCCGTCCAGCGGCCCGAACCTGCGCGTCTTCCACAAGACGTGCGGCGCGCGCCTCAACGCAGTGGTGGCCTGCAGTCATTGCCATAAGACGATCGATCCGCACGACGTCACCTTTCCACCGGTCGCGGGCGAGGCCACGGCCCGGCGCGGCGCTGCTGCAGGCTGACCCTGCGCTCATAGCCGCGCGCTCACTGATGCCGGTGCGCGGCGTCGAAATCTTCCTTCAGTCCCAGCGCGTCGATCATCTGCGCGCGATCGTAGTATTCACGCCAGGCTTTCACGCGCCCTTGCTCGACCTCGACCACGCCGACGACCGGCACTGCGCCGTGCTTGCCGCGATAGACGAAGTCGTCGACGCGCTCGATGAACACGACACCGTCGACGACGCCGATGTGGCGGACGCGCAGCTCGATGGCAGAGATGTCCTTCGCGAGGCCGGCGATCCGCTGCTGGATCGCCTCGCGGCCGACGGTCGGCGGCAGCATCATGCTCTGCAGGACGCCGTCCTGCGCAAACAGGTCGTACACCTGCTGCCAGTTGCGCTGGTTCCAGGCATCGATCATCTGGCGCACCGTTGCGAGCTTCTGCGCATCGGTATCGGCCCGGGCCGACGCCGCGCCGAGCGCGAGCAGGGTGGCACTCAACACTGCAAGAATCCGCTGGCGCATTTGCGTGGTCCCCCGCCCGGCCTTGTAAGTCTCGTATTGCAAGTAACCGCACGATAGCATCGCCGCCCGGTCGGCCGCCACAAGCTTGCATAGCGAGACTGGCGGCGCCTACAATCGCGGCGAGGATCATCCCGCAATGAGAATCGAGAAGCTCGCGCCCATCAGGACCACGCTGCGGGACAGCGATCATCCGTATCTGACGGGCGCCTGGACGCCGCAGCACGAGGAAGTCACGGCGCACGACCTGCCGGTGCTCGAAGGCACCGTGCCCGCCGATCTCGACGGCGTCTACCTGCGCAACACCGAGAACCAGATTCACCAGCCGCTCGGCCGCTATCACCCGTTCGACGGCGACGCGATGATCCACCAGCTGGACTTTCGTCGCGGCCGAATCAGCTATCGCAATCGTTTCGTGCGCACGCGCTGCCTCGTTGCGGAGCAGGAAGCGGGCGGCTCGTTGTGGGGCGGCCTGATGGATCCGCCCGGAACCTCGCTACGGCCCGGCTTCGGCGCACATGGCAGCCTGAAGGACTCCTCCAGCACCGACATCACCGTGCACGCCGGCGCCGCGCTTTCCACGTTCTACCAGTGCGGCGAGGCTTACCGCCTCGATCCCGAGACGCTGGACACGCTCGGCATCGCGAGCTGGGCGCCGCTCGACGGCGTGTCGGCGCATTGCAAGGTGGATCCGCGCACCGGCGAGCTGATGTTCTTCAATTACTCGAAGCACGCACCGTACATGCACTACGGCGTCGTCGACCGGAACGGCCGGCTGGTCAGCTATCAGCCTATCCCGCTGCCCGGTCCGCGCCTGCCGCACGACATGGCCGTCAGCGCGCGCCATTCGATCCTCAACGACCTGCCGGCGTTCTGGGACACCGAGCTGCTCGATTCGGACGTGCACGCGGTGCGCATGCACGACCTGCCGTCGCGCTTCGGAGTGATCCCGCGGCACGGCCGCACCGAAGAGCTGCGCTGGTTCGAAGCGGCGCCGACGTACGTCCTGCACTTCCTCAACGCGTACGAGTCGGGCCACGAGATCGTGATGGATGGCTACTTCCAGGAGAATCCGACACCGCGCCCGACCCAGGACGCGCCGTCCGGCTACAGCCACATGATGGCGTACCTGGACGAGCACAGCTTCCGCCCGCGGCTGCATCGCTGGCGCTTCGACCTGCGTACCGGCCGCACGTCCGAGGAGCCGCTCGACGATCGCATCCTCGAGTTCGGCATGATCAATCAGCAGTACACCGGCGTGCCGAATCGCTACGTATACAGCTCGAAGTCCAAGCCCGGCTGGTTCCTGTTCGTCGGCTTCGTCAAGCACGACCTGGCGACCGGGCAGTCATGGGAAGTGAATCTCGGGCCGGATCGCTACGCGAGCGAGGCGCCGTTCGCGCCGCGGCTCGGCGCGCGCGACGAGGACGACGGTTATCTGCTCAGCTTCGTCACCGACGAGAGCACCGGTACTTCGGAATGTATCGTGATCGATGCCAAGCGCTTCGCCGACGGCCCCGTGTGCCGCATCGCGTTACCGCACAAGATCTGCAGCGGCACGCACGCTCACTGGGCCTCCAGACCCTTCTGATCCAGCACTTCCCGCACGCGCGTCGCGAGCTGTTCGAACGTGAACGGCTTGCTGATCAGCTGCACGCCTGCGTCGAGCCGTCCGTGGTGCACGATCGCATCGCGCGCATAGCCGGTCGTGTACAACACCAGCAGCTGCGGCCAGCGTGACTTGGCGATGTCGGCGAGCGCACGGCCCGTTTTGCCCGGAAGAATCACGTCCGTGAACAGCAGGTCGACGCGGTCGACGCTCTCCATGGTGCGCAGCGCCGACTCCGCATCGTGCGCTTCCATGACTTCGTAACCGAGCTCGCTGAGGATCATGACGCTGTAATTGCGCACGTCGTCGTTGTCTTCGACGACCAGGATGACTTCGCCGTCGCTGGCGCGGGGCACCGGCCCGTACTCACGCTGTGCGGATTCGTCGCTGACGCCAGTGAAGCGCGGGAAGTACATCTTCACGGTCGTGCCAACGCCGGGCTCGCTCTCGATGGTGACGTGTCCCCCTGACTGCTTCGCGAAGCCGTACACCATGCTCAATCCGAGGCCGGTGCCGCGTCCGGCTTCCTTCGTCGTAAAGAACGGCTCGAACGCGCGCGCCAGCACGTCCTTCGACATGCCGTGACCGCTGTCGCGCACGGCGAGCACGACGTACTCGCCGGCGATCACCTCGAAGTCCATCTGCGGATGCCCGTCGCCGAGCGCGACGTTCGCCGTCTCGATCGTCAGCTTGCCGCCCTCGGCCATCGCATCCCGCGCGTTCACCGCGAGATTCAGGATGGCGCTCTCGAGCTGGTTCTGGTCGATCTCCGCGCGCCACAGTCGTGGCGCGAGCACGCCTTCGAGCTCGATGTGCTCGCCGATCGTCCGATGCAGCAGATCCGTCATGTCGCGAACCAGCGCATTGAGATCGAGGGAGCGCGGATCGAGCGGCTGGCGGCGCGAGAAGGCGAGCAGGCGGCCCGTAAGATTTGCAGCACGCTGCGCGCCCTGCAGCGCCATGTTGGTCGCGCGCTGGATGCGCGATGCATCCTCGGGGCGCGCCCGCCGGATCGTGTCGAGACCGCCGATGATCGCGGTGAGCAGATTGTTGAAGTCGTGCGCGACGCCGCCCGTCAGCTGACCGATCGCTTCCATCTTCTGCGCCTGGCGCAGCGCTTCCTCGGTGCGCAGGCGCGCAGTGACTTCGTTGGCGACGCGCTCCTCGAGCGAGGTGTGACTCGCCTGCAGCAGCGCTTCGGCCTTCTTCTGCTCGGTCAGATCGATGAGCACGCCGGAGAAGAACCGTTCGCCCGTCGCTTTGTGCTGGATGCGGCCGCGCGACAGCACGGTGCGGACTTCGCCGCCGCCGACCGTTCGATATTCGGTCTCGAACGGCGCCTCGGTGCTCACCGTGCGAGCGACCAGCGCGGCGGTGCGCTCGCGATCCTCCGGGTGAATGCCTTCCATGAATTTCTGCAGCGGCAGGCCGAGCGCCGCCTCATCGCCCGCAACGCCGAAGGTTTCCGCCAGCGGTCCCTGCACGGTCAGCCTGTCCGAGTCCACGTCCCAGTCGTAGACCGCGACGCGGCCCGTCGACAGCGCAAGCGAGAGACGTTCCTGAGTCATCAGGTAGCGCTGCTCGCTCTGCATCACGGCACGCGCGGCTTCGCGGCGTACGATCGCCAGCTGCATGTTGCTGTTGACGCGTGCCAACAGCTCGCGTGCAGCGAATGGCTTGACGAGATAATCATCGGCGCCCGCGTCGAGGCCCTCGATCTGCGCGCCTTCGCCCGCGCGTGCGGAGAGCATGACGACGGGAACGCCGGCGAGCGGCGGATCCTCGCGAATCGCCTGCAACAATCCGAAACCGTCGAGCTGCGGCATCATGACGTCCGTGAGCACCAGGTCCGGCGGTTCGGCGCGGGCGGCGTCGAGCGCCTGCTGGCCGTCCGCGACGGCGCGCACGCGGTAGCCGTTGGTCTCCAGCAAGCGTCGCACGTACTCGCGCATATCCGTATTGTCGTCTGCGAGCAGGACATACTTACCGGCGCCGGCGACCGGGTAGGGTTCCGACACGTCGGCCATCACATCCGGCAACCAGCGCAGCGCCTCATCGACGTACGGCTGGGCGTTCACAGGGACCTCGGCCCGCGACGATGCGTTCAAGTGCTCGGACGCCAGGTGGGCATGTCCGAACGGAATGCGAATCCTGAACGTCGTGCCGACGCCGGGAGTGCTGTCCACCTCGATCGAGCCGCCGTGCAGCCGGACCAGCTCGTGCACGAGCGCGAGGCCGATGCCGCTGCCTTCGAAGCTGCGTCCGCGCGCGCCCGCTACGCGATAGAAGCGCTCGAACAACCGCGGCACTGCTTCGGCGGGGATGCCGATGCCCGTGTCCGCGACTTCGACCAGCGCGGCCTTGCCGCCGGGCGCTGCGCCCACCGACAGGGCGATCTCGCCTTCGAACGTGAACTTGAACGCGTTCGACAGCAGATTCAGCAGAATCTTCTCCCACATGTCGCGATCGACATAGACGGGCTCGCTCAGCGGCGTCGCGGCCACCCGCAGCCGCATGCCCGCCTTCTCGACCGCGGAGCGAAAGCTCGAGGCGATCTCGCCGCTGAACGCCGCGAGATCCGTGGGCTCGTAGCTGGCGCGCATGCGGCCCGCCTCGATGCGCGAGAAGTCGAGGAGCGCGTTGACGAGCCGCAACATCCGTATGCCGTTGCGCTGCGCGAGGTCGAGCTTCTCGCGAGCGTCCGCGTCGCTCAGCTGTTCGGAGGCGAGCAAATCCTGGATCGGCCCGAGCAGCAGCGTGAGCGGCGTGCGGAACTCGTGGCTGACGTTCGAGAAGAACGTCGTCTTGGCGCGATCGATTTCAGCGAGCGCTTCGGCGCGCTTGCGCTCGGCTTCATAGGCGCGCACGCGCGCGAGCGCGGCGCCGATCTGGCCGGCGACGAGCTCGACGAAGCCGCGATACTGAGCATCGAACCGGCGATACGGGTTGATGCCCGCGATGAAGAATCCCGCCACTGACTGCTCGTGCGCACTGGGCGAAATCGGCACGATCAGCGCTTGTCGCGCGGGCCGGTCCCACGCGCCGGCAGGCAGTGAGGCGAAGCGCTCGGCGAGGTCATTGACGACGAACGCCTGAGTGCTTGCGTCGATCCGATCGACCGGCCAGCGAGCGCTGTCGATTGCGAGTTCCGACGGCGCGGCCGGATGGGAAGTAGCGATGCCTGCGGCTGCGACCAGGCGCGCAGCCTGCCCGCTGACGAGATAGCAAAGACTGAACGGCAGATCATGCAGATTCTCGTCGAGCTGCGTCTGCACTTCGCGGAACAGGTCTGCTTCGGTGTTGGTCGACGCAGTTGCCGCCGCGAGCGCGCGCAGCGTATTCAGCCGCCGCTCGTTGACGATGCGCTCGCTCTCTTCCTGCACGACGCACAGCATTCCGGCGATTCGGCCGTGGTCGTCGAACAGCGGGCTGTAGGAGAACGTGTGATAGGTTTCTTCGGGAAAGCCGGCGCGCTCGAGCAGCAGCAGCATTCCTTCGTTGAACGTCGCGCGGCCGGTCTGCCGCACTTCGTCGACGAGCGGCCCGACGAGGTGATACACCTCTTTCCAGACCTCGGCTAACGGCTGCGCCAGGCTCCACGGGTGTTTGACGCCGAGCGTCGGCCGGTATGCGTCGTTGTACAGGAATGCGAGATCCGGACCCCAGCCGAGCCACATCTGGTAGCGCGACGTGAGCAGCATCTGCACGTAGGAGCGCAGGCTCTGCGGCCAGCTATCCGGTGCACCGAGGGAGGTGGACGACCAGTCGAAGGCGCGCATGAGCTCGCCGAGCTCGCCACCCCCGACGAACAAGGATTCGGCAGGCGCCGACGACGCCTTTGACATGCTCCGCACCCGTTCTTCCCCAGCGTCAGACCTGGCGGCGCCTCTGGTGGGCGCGCACTCGGCCGGAGAAAACGCCACGCCGCGCGTATTTGTTCCCGAACGGCGACAGCGTGGGCAAGCGGCGGGAAGCGCGGCGGCGACCTGCAGTCGCCACCGCGTCAATTCACTTATTCGGTCCGTTGTGCGCGTCGCAGCGAACGTCCTTGTTCCAGTTCACGAAGGTGCCCGTCGGGCTGTCCTTCCACGCCCAGACGTGCAGCGTGTAGAACGGCCGCAGCCCGAAGCGGTTCGGCGCATCGAAGAAGTGGAAGATCTGGCCATCCAGCTCCGGCGCCTGCGCGTGCGTCTTGTTCCAGGTTTCGGCATCGACGATATAGTCCGCGCCGGTGAGCTTCGGACCCCACGGCGTCGGCTCGTACAGAATGATTTCCGGCTGGTACGGGTCGATCTCGTCGTCGAACGTGCCGTCCGCGTGCGCGTACAGGCCCAGGTTCACGAAATGCAGGCCCATCGCGCCGGAGTCCTCATCGCTCACGCAGCCGAACAACAGGTGATAGCCGTCGCCTTCGGCGACTGCGATGGAGTGGTACTTGTCGGTCACCTGCCGGACGATCTTGACCAGCTCATTCCGGTTGCGCTGGCCGTTGAGCTGCTGGGTCGCGGCCTGCGCGTGGGCGTCGCCATCGTGAGCTTGCGGGGCCGGTGCAGCCGCAAGAGCCAGCGTGCCGAGCGCGGCGCACGCGAGGTAAAGGGTCGATCGATCTTTCATGAGCCGAGTCTCCTAACGAATGTTCGGAACCGGCTCACAGACTATGCGTCGCACCGCCGCCGATCCCGTGCGACTTCCGGGATTACGCCGGGATTTGGTCGGGACCGCAGGTGGATCATTGATCCGGAATGCGCGTGAGTTGCGTGTACGCCAGGCGCCAGCGGCGTTCGTGCCTGGCCCAGACGTGCGCGATCCGCAGCAGACGTGTGTGATGCTCGCCCTTCAGCGTCCAGCTCAGGCGCACCACGCCGGCCAGCAGTGCCGCATCGCCCCAGACCCTGTGGACCGGTTGTTGCAGCTCGTACGGATCGAGCTTGAAGCCCGGCACTTTGAAGTCTTCGAGATACGACTGCTTGTCCTGCAGCGAGGAGTCCGAGTTGACGAGCACGTAGTCGTCGGCGACGACGTTCGCAAGAGCCGCAATGTCGTTGCTGACCGTGGCCCGATCGTAATCCTCGATTGCTTTCGCGAGGCCGGTCGGCAGTGTGTCGGCTGCGCGGCTGGCGAACGTAACGAGCGTCGTCCAGCTTCCAAGTGCAGCGGTTGTCAGCAAGATGCGGCGGTTCATGTCCCCCATGCTAGCGAGTGCACGGGGCGCAACCAGATCCACTTAGCGCGCAGCCATGAGGCCACTCACCGGACGCGCTCGGGCAGGCGATCCATGCGACGCAGCTCCGGGAACCACCAGGCCCAGGTCGAGGCCACCAGCATGGTCGCGACTCCGCCGAGCACGACGGCGCGGACGGTTCCGAACCAGGCCGCGGTAACGCCCGACTCGAACTCGCCGAGCTCGTTGGACGCGCCGATGAACACCGCATTCACGGCGCTGACGCGGCCGCGGATCTCGTCGGGTGTTTCGAGCTGCACGAGCAGGTGACGAAGGTAGACGCTCACCATGTCGCCGGCGCCGAGCAGCACGAGCGCGATGACCGAGACGACGATGTTCGTCGACAGGCCGAACACGACCGTCGCGGCGCCGAAGACGCCGACGCCGGCGAACAGCCAGCGACCGACATGTCGATCGAGCGGCGAAACGCTCAGGACCAGCGCGCACACGGCGGCTCCGATGCCCGGTGCCGTACGAAGCACGCCAAGCCCAACGGATGTCGTGTGCAGGATGTCTCGTGCATAGATCGGCAGCAGCGCGGTAGCGCCGCCGAACAGCACGGCGAACAAGTCGAGCGAAATGGCACCGAGCACCGTCGGCTTCGAGCGTACGAACGTCAGGCCCGACAGCAATGAGCGCAGCGACAACGCGGGAGCGGCGGTCGCGCTTCTGCCGCCGATGCGCACTCTCATCATCAGCAGCGTCGAGATTCCGAGCAGCGTCGCGACCGTACCGAAGACGGCGCTGGCGCCGGCGAGATAGAGCACGCCACCAAGCGTCGGTCCGACGATCGTGCACACCTGGAACACGGTGGAGTTGACCGCCGTCGCTTTGGCGAAGAGCTCCGGCCGCACGAGGTTCGGGACGAGTGCCTGCGCGGAAGGCATGGCGAAGGCGCGCGTGACGCCGAGCAGCGTCATGACCGAGAAAATCGGCCCGGCGGCGTGTATTCCGAGCACCGAGAATGCGAGCAGGCCGAGCGCGCTCGACATGTTGAGCAGGTAACAGCCCGTCAGGATCCTGCGCCGGTCGTAGTGGTCCGCGGCGTGCCCGGCCGGCAGGATCAGAATGATGAAGGGCAGGAACTGCGAGAGACCGATCAGTCCGAGGTCCAGCGGGTCGTGAGTAATGTCATAGACCTGCCAGCCGACGGCGACGGTCTGCATCTGCACCGCAAGTGTGCCGAAGCAGCGCGCGATCAGGTACCGGATGAACGCGTGTTCTTGCGCGAGGCTGAGGGCGGGCGAGGCGGGAGGCGAGGAGCTGGTGACCACGTACTCCTATTTTATCCGCAACTCCGCCAGCAGTGCGCGTTGCGCCGGGCCGTTCGCGATCTTCACGTAGGCCGCCACCATGTCTTGCGTCACGAGCTCCAGCATCACGCGGTTCTCGATCCAGAACTCGTACAGCTCGAACAGCTGCATGCCGCGCGGGCCGCGCCAGAAGTGGCGCGTGCGCCAGCCTTCGCGTGCGCCGATGCTCTCGATGCTTGCGCGATCCGCTTGCACCGAGATGAGTGCGTGGAAGGCGACAGCCTGAGGCGGCGCGCCGAGCCGCACTGCGCCCATCGCAGCGCCGTCGCCGGGGACAAGAAGTGTCTGCTCGCTGTAGACCTCGATGCCGGTGCCGTGTCCGTCCTCCTGGTAGACGACCCAGCCGCCGGGCATCGGGCCGACGAACGGCCCGGCATAGCCGCCGAACAGCTCGGCCAGCACCTGCGCGACATGCTGCGGATCGCGCGCCGGAATCGACACGTGGTGAATCACGAGGTACCCTTCCTGTTAGTTCGGCAGACTGACCAATATAGTCAGGCAGGCTTACCATTCATGTCAAGAGCAGCAACAGGCACAACTGCGACTACGCGCGGACCCCATCTCCCGGCGCTGCTGCGGCTCGCTTCGCAGTCGATGACGGAGCAGCTGACGCGCTGGATCGCGTCATCCGGATTCGAAGGCGTGCAACCGGCGCACTCCGCGGTGTTTCAACCGCTGTGGGAGAAGCCTGAAGGCGTGCGCATCACTGCGCTGGCGCGTGCGTCGCGCATCACGAAGCAGTCGATGAGCACGTTGATCGCCGACTTGGAGGCGGGCGGCTATGTCGAGCGCGTCGAGGACCCTGACGATGCGCGCGCGACACGCGTGCGGCTCACGGCGCGTGGCCGTGCCTACGGGAAGGCCGTGCGCGCTTTTGCGCTCAGCGTTGAAGCCGACTGGTCCGAGCGCATCGGGGCGCAGCGCGTTGAGGAACTGCGCGCGACGCTGGACCTACTGCGGACCCGCGTGTTCCTCGTCGAAGAGGAATAGCGGCGACACGCGCGGGCGTGGACTCTAGGAACGATCAAGGTGTGGGACGAAAGACCCAGATGGCGGCCGGCTCTCCGGCATACGCACGCGCCGCTAGGAACAGTCGGTCCCGCTCGGCCGAGAATAGCGAGGTGCGCGCGCCTTTGAGCGTGCGGATCCGCGCAACCCGCGGGTAGTCCCGCGCATCCGCGGCGAACACGTCGACGAAACCCTCGCCACAGCTCATGTACACACGGCGGCGTTTGACATCGAGGTGAATGTCGTCCGCATCGCCGCACGCGGCCGTTGTACTCACGCGCGCACCGTCGGCGGTGTCGACCGCTACGAGCGCGGCTGGTGTTCTGAAACCGACGAGCAGGTACCGGCGAACCCCGTCGATGGCCATCGGGAAGTTCGCGGCCAGCTCGTGCGTAGACCACGCTGCCGTCTGCCGGCCCGCGAGCCTGTCGACGACCGCGATGCTGCGCGCCTCGGGCACATTGATGAAAACACGGGAGCCTGACTCTTCGATCTGAAAGCTCTCGGGGTGTGCAGCGAGCGCGACGCGTGCCTTGACGCGATGCGAGGCCGCGTCGATCACCGTCAATTCGCCGTCACCGCTGCCGGCGTAGACTTCACGCCGGTTCGGATCGATCCGCACATTGTCGACGTCCGTCCCGACCTCGACCCTGCCATCTGGCGCGAGCGGAATGCCGCGAAACGAGCGCAGCGAGCCGTCACCGCCAGCGGCCACGAACAGCGTGTCGCTCGCCTGATCGTACGCGATGCCCTGCGGCCCGGGGATACCTGTGAGAGTGCGCACGACGCGCCGCTCGGCCAGGTCAACGACAGCGACGCTGTCATTGCCGAGTTCCGCGACGAACATGCGTTGATGCCGCGCGTCGATCGCGAGATGGTCGATTCGCCCGGCAACCTCGCCGAGCGGGATCTTCCCCTCCAGGGCCAGGGACTGCTCCGATTTCCCGGCGGCGAACGCGATGCCGCTCGTGGCTGCGAGCATCGCGATGGCCGCGACGAGCGTTCTCATGCCGGGCGCGCTGCGAAGCGACGCTCGGCCTCTTCCCAGTTCACGTTGCGCATGAAGGCCTCGACATACTTCGCGGCCGCCGAGCCGTAGTCCATGTGATACGAGTGCTCGTACATGTCGAGCACGAGCAGCGGCATCGACGCAATCGCGCCGTGCATGTGATCCCATGCCCACTGGTTGCGCAGCTCGTGCGTGTGGACGTTGTAAGTCAGCACGCACCATCCCGATCCCCCCGCGAGCGACATCGCCGTGCGACGGAACTCTGCATCCCAGGCCTCGTAGGTTCCATAGGCCTTCTTCAGCGCCGCGAGAATGTCGCCGCCGGCCTTGCCATCGCCGCCGAGATTGGCGAAATACTGCTCGTGCAGAACGACGGAGCCGAGCCGATGCAGCTCTTCCCGCTTCAGGCCCCCGTAAACGACGGGCGGGAGGTCGGGCTCGTTCATCGCCGCCAGCAACCGGCCCGCGATCATGTTCAGCGTCTTGACCGAGCCGATGTAGTTGTTCTCCCAGTGCGAGCGGATCAGCTTCTCCGACAAGCCGTTGAGCTTCGCCGGATCGAACGGCAGCGGCTTCGGCTCGCGCCCGCCGGCCATCGAGCCGCGGACGTCCGCTCGCGTACTCGTTGCGTTCTGCGCCTCGACCGTACCTGCCATCATCGCTCCAGCCGCGCCTGCGCCCAGCAGCATCAGGGTTTCACGTTTCGCCTCGTCGGTCATGGCTCGCTCCCGCGCTGTTCGCGCCGCCTCGTACTGCAGATGCCCGTGAGTCTAACTCCGCAGAGCGAAACGGCAGCAACAGAACGGCGCCGATGGATTGACTCGCCGGCGCGTCGTAGCCGCGAATCCCGTAGTGCACGAAGGGGCCGCGACTGCTTGGCGTGAACGTGCGGAACATGCGATCGAAGAACGAGAACAGGTTCGCGTAGTTGGAATCCGTTTCGGCCCGATCGCGCGAGTGATGCACCTTGTGCATGTCGGGCGTCACCCACAGCCACACCAGCAGTCGATCCAGGGCGCGCGGTACCCGAATGTTCGCGTGCTCCAGAACGGAGTTGAGTGCGCCGAGCAGGCGATACAGAGCGATGGCGGCGGGTGGCGCTCCCAGGGCGAACGCGGTAGCGGCGAGGAAGCTGAAACGCAGGACGCCCTCGATCGGGTGCTGACGAAACGCAGTCGTCGCATCCACGGCGGTATCGATGTGATGGACGAGATGCACGCGCCACAGCAGGGGAATCTGGTGCATCAGGCGGTGCACGAGATAAGTGGCGGCATCGAGCGCGAGCACGGTCACGCCGAAAGACGCCGCAGCACCGAGTTCCAGCCGCTGCAGCAGCCCGCCGCCGCTTTGACGAACGTACGCAGCACCCAGCGCCAGCGCGAAGTTGAGCCCCATCGCGAGCGTCAGCGTGATGCCGAGCAGCCAGAGATTCGTCGTCAGCCGGCCGTTCGACCGACGCGACTGCCGGCGCAGCGGCACGAAGACCTCGACGAGGCTTGCCACCGCCAGCGCGACCAGCACTGGAAGCAACCGCAAAAGCACCGGCCCGATGTCCATGCCGAGACTTTGCGGCTTTCCCCAAGGGCAGGGTCAAGCGCGCCGCCGCCCGCTATAATCCGCGGCGCGTCCCGGTCTCTTCGGAGCCAAGATCATGACAAGAACGAACGCGGACCTCGGCAGATTGCTCCTGCGACTCGCCGTCGGCATCTTGATCCTGTTCCACGGCGTCGCGAAGCTCAGAGGCGGCATCGATCCCATCACCCAGCTCGTGACCGCGAATGGACTGCCCGGCTTCGTCGCGTACGGCGTTTTCGTCGGCGAAGTCGCAGCGGCGGTGCTCGTGATCATCGGCTGGTACTCGCGCATCGCCTGTTTGATCATCTCGATCAACATGATGTTCGCGATCTTCCTGGCGCATCGCGCTCAGCTGTTCCAGCTCAGCGAGAGCGGCGGCTACGCCCTCGAGCTGCAGGCGCTCTATCTGATCGTACCCATCGCCCTCGCGCTCATGGGCCCGGGTCGCTACAGCCTCAACGAGCGGTAACAAAACGGACACGCTTGTGTCCGTTCCGCGGCAGGTAAAGTTCTGGTTGCATGGCGCGAATTTCCATAAGGAGCGCGTCACGGCAGACCCATTGCTGCTGCCCGCAGCCCGCGGTAGGCCGCGCCGGCTCGACGGGAACCCGGACGATGCACTCACTGAGCGTGGCGCGCTGGCGCTGTTCTTCGCCGACTAAAGTGTGAAGGCGTCGTCCATCCGGCAGTTGACTTATGGCTGCGGGATGGCCGAATCTCCGGACTGACATGCGTCGTTTCATCGCACTGCTCATCGTTTGCGCTGGTTTCCTTGGAGCCGGCTCGCCCGCGTTTGCCTGTGCGAGCGCCGCGGCGGCGGGCGATTGCTGCCCGTCCGGCACCTCGTCGGGCTGCACGCAGGTTTACGAGCAGCTCGACATCGATGCGTCGATCTGCTGTTTCACCGCCGCTGCCCCATCGCAGCTGGTCGTTGCCGATCAGGGCCGTGAACTGCAGCGGGTGCAGCTCGAGCGACGCTCGGCCGATCCGGTCCACGTTGGGGCCTTGGCACCAGTACTCGTGGATTCACGCTATTCAACCCTCCTTGACGACCCCGCTGTCTCTGCGTCGCGTACGGACGCGTCTCTGACCTATCTCCTCACCGGGCGTCTGCGCCTGTAAATCGCGCTCCTTGCATCACCGGCTTCGCCGGTTCTCAAGCATCGATCTTGCAGTCAGCGTGCGTACTCACGCTGCTCGACCTGATCGCTGCTGATATGACGCAAGAGATCAAGGAGCATCCCGATGCCGTGGCATCGATTGTTGCTACTACTGTTCGGCGCGCTGTCATCGGCGGTGCGCGCTGACGATTCGCTGTCGCTGGAAGCGGCTGTTGAGCGCGCGCTCGAACTTGCGCCGCAGGTGGGCGCTAGCAGCGCGAACCTCGAAGCGATGCAGGCGCTGACGGTGAGTGCCGGACGGCTGCCCGATCCGGAACTCGTAGTGGGTGTGGACAACCTTCCCGTCGACGGGCCGGATGCCTACTCGACGACGCGCGACTTCATGACGATGCGCAAAGTCGGCGTCATGCAGGAGTTTCCGGCAGCGCCCAAGCGCCGGCTGCAACGCCAGCTTGCGGGCGCCGAAGCGGACGTCGCCGAGGCCGAGCTGCTCGAATCTCGTCTTGCGATCGCGCGAGAAGTCGCGCAGGCGTGGATTCGACGCTCGACTGCGGAGGCTTCATTGAACGACCTTCGGGCGCTGCAACCCGAGGTGGAGCTGCAAGCCGCCGCGGCGCGTGCCGCAGTCTCGGCCGGGCGGAGCTCGACGAGCGAAGCTCTGGCGGCCGAAGCGGCTGTAGCGCAGCTTCAATCGAGGTTGCTACGCATGCAAAGTGAGGCGCGTCAGGCGTCCTTCGAGCTCGCGCGCTGGATCGATACGGATGCGAATCGGCCGCTGGCGCCGATGCCGCCGCTCGATGAGTTGCCCACCGCGCCCGCGGCGCTGCTCGAGACGGTGCACGAGCACGGCTCACTGCTCACGTTCCAATCGCAGATCGAGGCGGCACGTGTCGCTGTCGATCTGGCCAAAGCGCAACGTCGTCCGGACTGGAGCGCCGAGCTCGCATTCGCGAAGCGCGGACCGGACTTCTCGGACATGGTGTCACTCGAGTTCCGGATCGGTCTGCCGCTGTTCACGAAGAATCGACAGGACCCGCAGATCAGTGCGAAGCATGCGGAGCTGCGGCGCATCGAGGCGGAGCGGGAGGCGGAGCTGCGCATGCACACCGCCGAGATCCACCAGATGCTGACGGAGTGGGAACAGCTCGGTGCTCAGGTCGAGCAGTACGAACGAGAGCTGCTGCCGCTGGCACGCGAGCGCTCCAGAGCAGCGCTCGCCTCGTATCGAGCGGGTCGGGGTGACCTGCGTCTGGCACTGGATGCGTACAGCCAGGAAATCGAGTTCGTGATCGAGCATGCCGGGCTCGTGAACGAGCGCGGCCAGGCGTGGGCATTCCTGCGCTACCTCGGTCGCGAACATCTGCAGGTCAGAGGTAGGTGACCGCCATGAATCACGAGAAGCTGAAGCTCATCGTCGCGAGCGTGGCGATTCTGGTCGTCGGCCTCATCGCCGGTTACTGGTTCGCGCGACATCGCGCAGAGCCGGCGCCTGCCGCTGCGCATGCGGTTGAACAACGGGGCGAGCGCAAGGTGCTCTATTGGCACGATCCCATGGTGCCGAATGCAAGGTTCGACAAGCCCGGCAAATCTCCTTTCATGGATATGCAGCTCGTGCCGGTGTACGCGGATGAGGCCGGTGGCGCGGCAGTCAAAGTCAGCCCGACCGTCAGCCAGAACCTTGGCATCCGCATAGGTACTGTCGAGAAGGCGATCTTGCAGCCAAGACTGTCCGCCGTGGGCAGCGTCGCCTTCGATGAAGCGCTGCTGGAGGTCGTGCAAGCACGTGTCGAAGGCTACGTGACCCGGCTGCATGCAAAGGCGCCACTGCAGCGTGTGCGGCGCGGTCAGCCGCTCGCCGATATCGTCGCGCCAGCTTGGCTCGAAGCACAGGAGGAATATCTGGCGTTGCTGGATGCGGAGTCCGGTCGAGGCCAGGCCATCCGCGATGCTGCGCGCCAGCGGCTCACCGTGCTCGGCGTTCCCGACAGCACCGTTCGCGAACTCGACGCGCGGCGCAAGACCAATGCGAGCACGACACTGACCGCACCGATCGACGGCGTCGTCACGGAACTCGCGGTACGCGAGGGCGCCGCATTCATGCCGGGCGCAGCTCTGTTCCGTATCAACGGACTCGAGACGGTGTGGGTGAACGCGCAGGTCCCCGAGGCGCAGGTTTCGATGATCCCCACGGGATCGAGCGTCAGCGCACATGCGACTTCGTGGCCTGGCGCGGTGTTCAAGGGTCGTGTGGCAGCGCTCTTGCCGGAGCTCGATCCGCAGACTCGCACGCTGCCAGTGCGGGTCGTCATCGAGAACCCTGAATTCAAACTGGCCCCCGGCATGTTCCTGTCGCTGGAGTTCGAGGGTAAGGCGGATCGGGAGTCCCTCGTCGTGCCGAGCGAGGCGATCATTGCGACGGGCGAGCGGACCGTCGTGATCGTCGCGCGCGAGGGCGGTGGGTTCGACGTCGTGGACGTCACGGTCGGCGCGGAGGTGGAGGGCAGGACCGCGATTCTGTCCGGGCTCGAAGCAGCGCAGGCGATCGTCCTGTCGGGTCAATTTCTCATCGACTCCGAAGCGAGCCTGAAGTCCGCGGTATCCCGCTTGTCTACGTCGGAGCCGCAACCATGATCGCGGCGCTGATCCGCTGGTCGCTCGCGAACCGCTTCCTGGTGCTGCTTGCGACGTTACTCGTTACGGCCTGGGGCGTGTGGGCCGTGGTACGCACGCCGCTCGATGCGCTACCGGACCTTTCGGATGTGCAAGTGATCATCCGCACGCCCTATCCGGGACAAGCGCCCCGCATCGTCGAGGACCAGATCACCTATCCGCTCACGACGACGATGATGTCCGTCCCGGGCGCGAAGACGGTGCGCGGCTATTCGTTGTTCGGCGATTCGTTCGTCTATGTGCTGTTCGAGGATGGGACGGACCTTTACTGGGCACGCTCTAGAGTTTTGGAGTACCTGAATCAGGCACAGGGCCGTCTGCCGCGCAACGTGCAGCCCTCCCTCGGGCCCGACGCGACCGGCGTCGGCTGGATCTACGAATACGCGATTGTCGACCGCACCGGCCGACACGACCTGTCGCAGCTGCGAGCATTGCAGGATTGGTTTCTCAAGTACGAGCTGAAGGCCGTGCCGAACGTCGCCGAAGTGGCCACGTTGGGCGGCGCGGTGCGCCAGTACCAGGTGGTGCTCAGACCGGATCGTCTGCGGGCGTACGGCATCACCCATCGCGACGTGATCGAAGCGATTCGCGGGGCCAACCAGGAGGCGGGGGGGTCGGTGCTGGAGCTCGCCGAAGCCGAGTACGTCGTGCGCGCGACCGGATACCTGAAGGGGTTGGATGACTTTCGCAAGATTCCGTTGCGCACCGGCACGAGCGGGGTCCCCGTGCGCCTTGCAGATGTCGCGCACCTGCAGCTTGGACCGGAGCTGCGGCGCGGAATCGCCGAGCTCAACGGTGAAGGCGAGGTCACTGGCGGCATCGTCGTCATGCGTTCCGGCAAGAACGCGATGGCAACGATCGAAGCCGTCAAGCGCAAGCTGGCAGAGCTGAAGCCGGGTCTGCCGCCGGGCGTGGAAATCGTCGAAACCTACGACCGCTCGGAGCTCATCCAGCGGTCCGTCAGCAATCTCACCGGCAAGCTGGTCGAAGAGTTCATCGTCGTCGCGCTGGTCTGTTTCGTATTTCTGTTTCACCTGCGCTCGGCGCTGGTTGCCATCGTATCGTTGCCGCTCGGCATACTCGCGGCCTTCATCGTGATGCACTACCAGGGCATCAACGCGAACATCATGTCGCTCGGCGGCATCGCGATCGCGATCGGGGCGATGGTGGATGCGGCGATCGTCATGATCGAAAACGTTCACAAGCAGCTGGAGCAATGGCGCGAGCAGCATCCCGATCGCGAGCCGACGTCGGCGGAACACTGGGGCTTGATCGGCGACGCCAGCGTACAGGTAGGTCCTGCGCTGTTCTTCAGCCTGCTGATCATCACCCTGTCGTTCATCCCGATCTTCACGCTGGAAGCCCAAGAGGGGCGCCTGTTCGCGCCGCTCGCATTCACGAAGACCTACGCAATGGCCGCTTCGGCCGGTCTCGCGGTGACGCTCGTGCCAGTGCTCATGGGTTACTTCGTTCGAGGCCGCATCCCGGCAGAGGACAGGAATCCGCTCAACCGCTGGCTCGTGCGCGGCTACCGACCGCTGCTGGAGCGCGTGCTGGAGCGGCCCTGGGCGACGCTTGCGGTTGGCCTGGTGCTCCTGGCGATTACTGCCTTCCCGATCGTGCAGCTGGGCGGAGAGTTCATGCCCCCGCTCGACGAGGGCGATGTGCTGCACATGCCCTCGGCGTTGCCTGGGCTGTCGGCAGGAAAAGCGTCGCAGCTGCTGCAACAGATGGATCGACAGTTGATGACCATGCCCGAAGTCGCGCGAGTCTTCGGCAAGATGGGTCGCGCCGAGACTGCAACGGATCCGGCCCCGCTCGAGATGGTCGAAACCACGGTCCACTTCAAGCCGCGCGACCAGTGGCGGAAGGGCTTGACGATGGAGAAGCTCATCGAGGAGCTCGACCAGAGGTTGCAGATTCCCGGGCTCGCCAACGTGTGGGTCCCGCCGATTCGCAATCGCATCGACATGCTGGCGACGGGCATCAAGAGCCCGGTCGGCGTGAAAATCGCAGGCACGGATCCGGCAGTGATCGATCGCGTGGCGCAGGAGGTCGAGCAGGCGGTTCGCCACGTGCCGGGCGTTACTTCAGCGCTCGCGGAACGTCTGACCGGTGGGCGATACATCGAGGTGACCATCGACCGCGACGCGGCCGGGCGCTACGGACTCAACATCGAAGAGGTGCAGAGCGTGATCAGCGCGGCGATCGGCGGGGAGACGATTGGCGAAACGGTGGAGGGCCTGCAACGCTTTCCGATCAGCGTCCGCTATCCGCGTGAGCTGCGCGACTCGTTGTCGGATCTCGAGCAGCTGCCGATCGTCACGCAGAATGGGGCACAGATCACGCTCGGCACTGTTGCGGATCTCAAGATCACGAGCGGTCCGCCCATGCTCAGGAGCGAGAATGCGCGCTTGTCCGGGTGGGTCTATGTCGACCTGCGCGGACGCGATCTGCAGTCGGCGGTCTCCGAAATGAAGGAAGTCGTGGATCGCAGCGTCGCTCTGCCGGCGGGCTACTCGATCTCCTGGTCCGGTCAGTTCGAGTATCTCGAGCGCGCGCAGGCCAAGTTGCGCGTTGTCGTGCCGTTCACCTTGATCGTGATTTTCGTGCTGTTGTTCTTGACATTCCGTCGTGTCGATGAGGCGCTGATCATCATGGCAACGCTGCCGTTCGCGCTGATCGGCGGCTTTTGGTACATCTACCTGCTTGGGCACAACGTATCGATCGCCACTGCAGTGGGTTTCATCGCCTTGGCGGGCGTGGCCGCCGAGTTTGGCGTCGTGATGCTCATCTATCTGAAGCACGCCTGGGAAGCGCGTCTCGCAGCCGGAAGGCCCGCAACGCTGGAAGTGCTCGACGAGGCGATTCGCGAAGGGGCGGTGCTGCGCATCCGGCCCAAGGCCATGACCGTAAGTGTCATCGTCGCCGGCCTGCTGCCGATCATGTGGAGCCACGGCACCGGTTCAGAGGTCATGCAGCGAATTGCGGCACCGATGATCGGCGGGATGATTACGGCGCCACTGTTGTCGTTATTGGTGATTCCCGCAGCGTTTCGGATCCTCAGGCGACGACAGCTGACGCCGTGACTCGCCCTGAGCGGTGATCATTTCGTCCATACGCCAGCAGCGTCCGCACGCCGCGCCAGGATCATCGCCCCGAGCAAGCCCGCGCGCCCATGGAGCGCGGAAACGCAGACCGAGTTCTCGACGCAACCATCGGGCTCGTGCGGAGGCAGATAGCCGGCGAGCGCGTCGCGTGTCGCATTGCGAATGTGCGGCAACAGCAGGCCGTTCTCCAGCACGCCGCCGCTGAAGACGATGCGTTCCGCCGATGTCACCAATGCGATGGTCGCCGCGAGCTGGCCGAGATAGCCGCCGACGATGCTGTAGGCGACATGATCTTCGGGCAAGGCGCAGAGATCGGATTGCCAGCGACGCTGGATCGCGAGGCCGCTCGCGACGCCTTCGAGGCAGTCGCCATGGAACGGGCAGATGCCGGGGAACGTCAGGTCGCGCGGGTCGCGACGCACGTGGATGTGACCCATCTCCGGATGCATACGCCCGCGCAGCGTGTGGTTGTCGATTGCCACGCCGGCGCCGATGCCCGTGCCGACAGTGACGTATGCGACACTGCTGCAGCCCTGTCCCGCGCCGAGCTCGGCCTCCGCCAGCGCAGCGGCGTTCACATCGGTGTCGAGCTCGATTGCGCAGTCCGCGACGGGTTGCAGGGTGGCGACGAGGTTGGCGTTCGCCCAACCCGGCTTCGGCGTCGCCAGCATCCGTCCCCAATCCGGCGCCCGCCGGTCCAGTTGAATCGGCCCGAACGAAGCGATGCCGAAGCCGCGAACCCGGCCATATTTGAGCTGCATGGCATGGAAGAACTGCAGCACTTCCGCGAGCGTTTCCGCGGGCTCGCGGGTCGCGATGCGGCGCTCCTCGAGAATGTCGTGGACGCCGTGCCCGACGGCGCACAGGAACTTCGTCCCGCCCGCCTCGACCGCTCCATAGATCTGCTCTCCGGCAGACATGCGGCGCAGTCTAATCCAATGCGGCCGTCTACATATATATGATGAGTACCCCGAAACTGCTGGCCTGGCTGGCGTTCGCCTATGTCGCGCTGATCGGCTTCCGCTACCTGCTCGGCGCGCGGCAGTACCTCACGTGCGCTTTGCGGGAGATCAAGGCCTGGGCGACGAGCTCCGAGCTGCTGACGCCAGGGCAGCTGCGCGTGCTGTCGGTCTTCGATGCCGACCTCGTGGCGGCCGGTTTCACGCACCTCGGTTTCGCCCACTATTTCACCCCGATCACGCATCACTCGGCTCCGCAGACGTTGAGCATCTTCGTCAACGCAAGCATCCCGGCCCACGCGTTCGTGCGACGGTCCGTCGCGCCGGAGGACGGCCGGTCGGCGGTGCTGAGCCTGGCAACTGAATTGCCGGATGGGGCGGCGCTCGAGAGCGTCACCTCTGAGTTTGCGAAGCTGCTTGCGCCTCCGAGTACGTTGAGGGTTCACGACTATCCCGGCGTTTCCGTGAGCGAGCTCGTACGCCGTCACGCGGAGCAAGTCGACGCGCTGCGCGGCAACGTTCGAGCGAAGGCAGGCGCAAGCCTGGAAGAGGCACTCGCATATCTGATGACGCAAGTGCGCCAGCTACGCGAAGCCTGGCGGCAGCGGCGCTGGGTCGTGCCGACTGCGGACCCGCAGCTCGATCGCTTCACTCTGCGCGGTGCATTCGCGCTCACGAACTATTCGCTGCGGGTCGCGCGCGGTCGCGGAAGTAGGTCGAACCTTGGTCCGACAAGTGGCAGTCGGGCTGAAGTCCGACCTACGGAAGAGGCGCGAGCATTGCGACTGGAAGCGGAGCTCGAAGCAGTCCTCAGCGTGGCCGAAAGGCCGCAGCGCGCGCCGGGGACGCCGTGGTCGCTCATCATGCTGATCGCCGCGACTGCCGTGGCTTCCTTCGTCGCAATGAGCCTGCTCTGGAATCCGATCGTCGCACTGCTGATCCTTGGCGTGATTGCGTTTCACGAGTCCGGCCACGCCGTGGCGATGCGATGGGTCGGCTATCGCGACGTGCACGTCTTCTTCGTGCCGCTGCTCGGCGCGATGACCGTTGGCAACAGCTCGACCGCGACGGTTCGCGGTCAGATCGCGATGCTGCTCGCGGGCCCCGTGCCTGGGCTGTGGTTGGCCGTCGGGCTTCTGGCAATCGATCAGGCGATCGGACCGATCGGGCTGCTGCGTGCAGCAGCCTTGGCGTTCCTGCTGATCAACGCTCTCAATCTGCTGCCCGTTACGCCGTTCGATGGCGGCAGGGTAATGGAGCTGCTCAGTCGGCCCGAGAGTGTCTGGAGGCTCGTCATCCACGCAGGCAGTGTCGTGGGCCTGCTGTCGCTGGCCGTGGTCCTGAAGGATTCCGTCATCGTTGCACTGGCGATCTTCTGGGCCGTCCTGCTGCCGCGGCAGTGGTTCGGATACCGCCTGCGACGTGCGGTTGCCCGAGCGGTTGTCAATCGTGGGGACTATCGCAGCGTGGCGCGCGCGGCGCTCGAGGTCATGGCGAATCCGCCCTTCAAATGGCGCTCTCTCATACGCCAGGCGACAGCGCGGATGCTTGCGAGAGAGTTTTCGCAGCCGCACCCGACGATCGTCGATCGCACGTGGGGCGTCGGCGGTTACATCGCAGCCTGGGTGCCATTCCTCATTGCTGCAGTGTTGTGGCGAGCTTGAACGCAATGCCGAGCGCTGCGCTTGCGGCGAGCGTCCAGGCCATGCCGACTTTGAACCTCAGCATCGCGATCATCGAACCGGCGGCGAGAATGAACGCAACCGGCTCGAGCGTGGACCAGACGGGTACATCGACGTGCACGGGGCCGTAGGTCCGCGCGTCGACGCGACCGAACAGCGTGTGCGTCGCGAACCACACTGAAAGATTGAGGATGACGCCGACGACGGCAGCCGTGACGCAGGACAGTGCCGCATTCAGGCCGTGATGCTGGCGCAGAGACTCCACGTACGGTGCGCCGATGAAGATGAACGCGAAGCTCGGCACGAACGTCACCCACGTCGTCAGGCACGCACCGAGCACTGCTGCAAGCCACGGATCGAGCGGCGCCGCGTAGCGATAGGCTGCAACGAAGCCGACGAACTGCAGCACCATGATCAGCGGTCCGGGTGTGGTCTCGGCCATCGCCAGCCCGTCGATCATCTCGCCCGGACGCAACCAGTGCAGCTCTTCGACCGCGCGCTGGCCCACGTATGCGAGTACGGCATAAGCGCCCCCGAATGTGACGACCGCAGTCTGACCGAAGACAATCCCCTCGCGAGTCAGCACGTGTTCGACGCCGAGCCAGGCAGCGACGAGCGCGATCGGCGCGATCCAGATCAGCAGGCAGACAACCGTCAGCGTCAGTGCACGTCGTGCGTTGGGTCGCGCATGTGCAAGTTGCCCAGTGTCGTGCATGCGATCGACGACAAAGTCGTTCGCCGTGCGCGGATCCGATGAAGCCGCTGGTTCGAAATACCGTGGCACGGCGCGCCGTGCGATGACTCCGATGAGCGCCGCGCCCAGGACGATCCACGGAAACGGCACCTTGAAGAAATAGATCGCCAGAAACGCGCCAGCGGCGAGCGCTACCATGAACCGATTGCGCAGAGCACGCCGCCCGATGCGCAGCACGGCCTCGACGACGACCGCGAGCACGGCGGCTTTCAGTCCGAAGAACAGCGCGGCGACAGGGCCGAGCGCCGAGTAGCGAACGTAGAGCCAGCTCAGAACGAGCATGACCAGCACGCCGGGCAACACGAACAAGCCGCCCGCGACGATGCCGCCCCACGTACGATGCAGGAGCCATCCGATGTACGTCGCCAGCTGCTGCGCTTCCGGGCCCGGCAGGAGCATGCAGTAGTTCAGCGCGTGCAGGAATCGCGTCTCGCTGATCCACCGGCGGCGCTCGACCAGCTCGCGATGCATGAGGGCGATCTGCCCGGCCGGTCCGCCGAAGCTGAGCCAGCCGATCCGGGTCCAGAGCCGCAGCGCTTCGCGGAATGGAATCGGCGAGGCCGAGCTCACTGTGTCGCGATCTTCTGCGGCCACGAATGCGTTTCGTTGCGAGCGGTCTTGCACCAGGCGTACAGCGCATCGTAGATCGGCATCGCCTGTTCGAGCAGCACGATGTCGTCGCGCACGTTGGCGGACAGGCCGAGTGAGATGGCCAGCAGCCCCGGCGCTTCGCGAGCTTGACCGAGCTCACCGGTATCGGCCGCGCGCACGATTTGCGCCATCTGGTCGATCACCGGATCGTGCAGGTCGAACTCGTCGAGGAACGCATCGAAGCTGCAGCGCGGCCCGCGATGCGAGAAGGTCACGTCAGCGATGTCATAGGGCTCCGCGTGCAGCGCCTGCGACTCAGCGCGCACCTGGTGGGCAGGCGTGTAGAAGAACGATGCCCGCGGATCGATGAAACGTCGCACGAGCCATGGACAGGCGAGGCGATCGATCTTAGGCCGCTCGCGGGTCACCCAGCGCGATGCGCCGGGAGCGTTGAGATCGGCGCGCGCTTTCACCGTGGGATAGCCGGCCGCGATCCAGGCCTCCAGGCCGCCTTCCAGAAGGAAGGCGGGATAGCCCATCGTGTTCAGCGCATCGGCGACAGAACTGCTCGTCTTGCCGCCGTGGACGCAGTACGCGACGAGGGCGCGCGTCCGCGGCAACGTCCGCGACCACTCACCGACCTGATCGGGATCGCCGCGTAATGCACTCGGAATGAGTCGCGGTTGCTCGGCGTAGGCAGCTGCGTCGCGCACATCGAAGATGACCGGAGAATCCGGCAGGCCGAGTCGCGCGAAGATCGCAGCGGGAGACAGGGAGGAGGGCATAACTACCTCGCAGGCGTTGCCTGCTCGAAAGCCCAGACGACTTCTGTGTGCAAGCCGGTGGCGTCAGTGCCGATGGACACGAGTGGCGCCTCGACGGCGTGATAGCCACGGCGGTCGAACCAATCGAACAGCGCGTCGACTGCGCCTGCCAGCTCCGCGGCATGTGCGTGACGAACGCGGGCTGCGATCGCTGCACAGGACGCGGCGGGCAACTGTCGCAGCGTGATGCCTCGAGGGATGCGCGCCGGTGTGCTCACTGGAATGACGACCTCGAGCCGACCCTCGTCGTCTGAGAGCGGATCGATGAGAGAGCACGAGGGTTCGTTTGCGGCTGCGAGTCCCGCCGGCGCCAGCAGCTCGCTCAGCGCGCGTGCTTCCGCACGAAACTTCTCGACGAAGTCGTAGCGGTTCGCGACGAACGGTCGCACCGCGACCGTCGTGTCGGGGCGCGAGCGCTCGATGATTTCTGGTGCATCTGCCCGCGGCGGTTTGCGCAAGAGGATGAGGGCGGCGTGGTATGCGCGCTTCTCGCGCGCGTAGCGATGCTCGATCTCCTGCGCCAGCTGAGCGAGTGCCGCTTCAGCGCCGCTGTCGTCCTTCGCCGCGACGACGGCGGCGATGTCGGTGAGGGAGAGGTTCATTTCGCGAAGCGTTCTCACCAGTCGCCCGAGCGGCACCTGGTCACTGCTGTAGTAACGATAGCCGGTCATCGTATCGATGCGCGCCGGCGGCAGCAGTCGCTGCTCGTCGTAGATGCGCAAGGCCTTCTGCGAGAGCTGAGTCGCAGCGGCGAACTCACCGATCGAAAGCAGCCGGGAGGAGGACGTAGTCACGGCGGCACTCTAGCGCTTGTCCCAAGGTCAAGGTCAAGCATGACAACTCGCAGCTCGCAGATGAAGACGTCCAGATAGCATGGCCACATTAAAGAACGATGGAGGCGGGCATGAAAGCTCCCCCGGTGCTGCTGCTGGCGCGCAGTGCGATCGCCAAGCTGGCCACGACGCGAGACTATCTGGCCGCGATGCAAACCGCGTTCGCCGACCTGGCGCACGGTCGCTTCGAAGTGCCGCATGTCGGCCACGTGCCGGGGGTCGGCGGCATGTTTCACATCAAGTCCGCGCAGCGCGGCGGGTCGCATGCGCTCGCGGCCATCAAGGTCAATGGCAATTTTCCCGAGAACGTCGCGCAGCGGAAGCTGCCGACGATTCAAGGCTTCGTCGCGCTGCTCGATGCCGAGTGCGGTTGCGTCCTGGCGTTGATGGATTCGATCGAGATCACGGCGCGCCGCACCGCCGCTGCGACTGCGCTGGCCGCGAAGTACCTCGCGAAGCCAGGCTCTCGGACACTCGCCATGATCGGCTGTGGCGTGCAGGCGCGGTATCACGTCGAAGCGCTGCTCGATGTCGCACCGATCGAGTCCGTCGCGTTCTACGACCCGCGTGAAGATGCGGCCGATGCGTTCGCCGAGCGCGTGCGCGAGCTGGGTTTGCAAGTGCAACGAGCGGGCGATGCACGAACGGCAGTCCGCAGTGCAGACATCGTCGTCACGGTTACGACTTCGACGCGCCCACTGCTTCGGCTGGCCGACATCGGTCCCGGAACGTTCGTCGCCGGGGTCGGCGCCGATAATCCTTCGAAGCACGAGCTCGCACCGGACCTGCTGAAGGCGAGCCGCGTGATCGTCGATTCGCGGGCACAGGCGTCGACGATGGGCGATTTGCACCACGCGATCGAGGCGGGCGCGATGCAGGCCGCGAACGTGCGCGGTGAGCTCGCAGAGCTCGCTGCAGGTCAGCTCGCCGGACGCGCCCATGCGGATGAGCTTTGGGTGTTCGACTCGACCGGCCTCTCGATCCAGGATCTCGCGGCCGCCGAAATGATCTACGAGCGGGCGCGGGCGGCGGGCAGTGTGCCGCAGATCGAGCTCAGCAACTGATCCTTGTTGACCGATTGCCTGCGTTGCTACTGTTGTCGCCCCGTAGCAGCTCGCAGGCATGCGCCGTGATCCACCCCGAACCGGTTACCCTCGAACGCGAGGGTGTCAGACTCGAACCGATGACGCCTGAGCATGCGCCCGCGCTCGAAGCCGCAGCCGCCGACGGCGAGTTGTGGAGGCTCTGGTACACGAGCGTGCCCGACCCGGGCGGCATGGCCAAGTACGTCGAGGATGGGCTCAAGGGACAACGCGCGGGCCACATGCTGCCCTGGGTGGTGAGAGATCTCGCGAGCGGCAAGGTCGTCGGCTCGACGCGTTATCACGACATCGTCGCGGTGGTGGATCGCGTCGAGATCGGCTGGACCTGGTACAGCAAGAGCTGCTGGCGCACGCATATCAACACGAGCTGCAAACTGCTGCTGCTCGGGCACGCGTTCGACAAGTTGGGCTGCAAGGTGGTGGGTCTGCGCACCGACAACTTCAACTTCCGGTCGCAGCGTGCGATCGAAGCGCTCGGTGCGAAGAAGGATGGCGTGATTCGCCATCACTGGGCGCGTCGCGACGGCACCGCGCGCGACTCGGTCATCTATAGCATTCTGGTCGCGGAGTGGCCGGACGTGCGGCGGCATCTGGAGATGCGGCTCGCGCGGAACAGCGCGAAGGATCAATAGATGGTCGATCATTCACGATACGTCAACCGCGTGATCGTGCAGACTGCGGGTGCGGCCGTCGTTGTCGTCGTTGCGTGGCTCTGCCTCATCTACTTGAGTCCCACGGATACGGCGGAAATACGAGCGGTCGCGTACAGGGCGATCTGCATCGTCAGTGCGATCGTCACTGCCGGCGCTGCTTTGCTGCTGTCGAGGTCTGCGCCACTGCTGCGGTCACCAAGAGCGTGGGTGTTGCAGCTGGCGGCGCTCACACAGATCGCGGTTGCATTCGTCGGAATAACCATCGTGCCGTTCATTGCGCTCGGCGTTTGGAGCGGCCACGTCGATTTCAGCCTGCTCGCGCGGCAGCGAGGACTGCTCTGGCTGGCACTGCCAATCGCCGCGGTCGTGTTTTGTCTCACCCGCGGCGTTGGGCGGCCGGAGAACGACGAATAGACAGCGCAACCCGATCCGCCCCTTGTCGCGTTCGAAGAAACGGTTACAAGCGGAGGCGCGATGATCAAAGTGCTGGTTGTCGGCCACCTGATCCTGGCGGTGGTTTTTCTTGCCTGGATAGCCGCGGGGCATTGGCGCATCGTCCTGGGCAGCCTGCTCTGCAGCTTTCAGCTGCTCATACTGACGTTCAGTCCGGACCTTCGCGCTCACATGATCCTTGCGGCCGAAGCGCGGACGGGGTTCAAGACGTCGAGCTGGGAAGTCGTCAGAAAAGTGCGCGACGCATCTGACGTCGACAGGCTATGCGCAGGCGTTGCGAGCCTGGGACTGTTGGTGCTGGTCGTCGCCAGGCAGCGTCGGCACTGAGTGCGGCGAGCTCATGGACTCGCCGTGGCCGCGTGCATCGACGCGCCGTAGAGAGCGAAAGTCCCGAGCCAGTGACTGCCGACGTAGTGCTCGCTCGTCACTGCTCCCAGTGACGTCTGCGTGTGCAGGCGCGCGGTTGC
>DATEML010000232.1:0-5112 GCA_035275585.1 Steroidobacteraceae bacterium
GCGATCGTCTTGCCGATCGACTCGTCGGAGTTCGCGGAGATCGTGCCGACCTGCGCGATCGCCTTCTGGTCCTTGCACGGCTTCGACAGGCGCTTGAGCTCGTCGACCGCGGTGCTGACGGCGGCGTCGATGCCGCGCTTCAGGTCCATCGGGTTGGCGCCGGCGGCGACGGCCTTGAGGCCTTCGCGCACGATCGCCTGGGCGAGCACGGTGGCGGTGGTGGTGCCGTCGCCGGCCTCGTCAGAGGTGTTGGAAGCGACTTCCTTCACCATCTGCGCGCCCATGTTCTCGAACTTGTCCTTGAGCTCGATTTCCTTCGCGACCGACACGCCGTCTTTGGTGACGGTGGGGGCGCCGAAGCTCTTCTCGAGCACTGCGTTGCGGCCCTTCGGGCCGAGCGTCGCCTTGACGGCGTTCGCCAGAATGTTGACGCCTTTGAGCATCCGCGCGCGGGCGTCATCACTGAAACGTACTTCTTTAGCTGCCATTTGAGTCGAACCTCTTTACGAATTACTTCTCGATGACGGCCATCACGTCTTCTTCGCGCATGACGAGAAGCTCATCGCCGTCGACCTTCACTTCGGTGCCGCTGTACTTGCCGAACAGGATGTGGTCGCCGACCTTCACGTCCAGCGGGCGCACTTCGCCGTTCTCTAGGATCTTGCCTTTGCCCACCGCGATGACCTTGCCCTTGATCGGCTTCTCGGTCGCGGAATCGGGAATCACGATGCCGCCGGGGGACGTGCGCTCGTCTTCGAGACGCTTGATGATCACGCGGTCGTGCAACGGACGAATCTTCAGTTTCTCAGCCATAGGTCAAACCTCGATGGAAGATCGATTTCGTGTTGGATCTGCGGTAAATGCCGAGGCGCCGGGCCGTTGTTCGACCCTTGCACTGATCACAGGGCCTTTAGCACTCACCCCAAGCGGGTGCTAATAATAGGCACGCAACGTTGAATTTCAAGGTGTTTCGCGTGACACGCGCCGCCACGTATCTTTAAGCCTATGAGCGATCAGGTGATTCTCGCCCTGACGACCTGCCCCGACGAGGCTTCGGCGCAGGCCGTGGCCACAGCGCTCGTCCAGGAGCATCTGGCGACGTGTGTGAACCGTATCGGCGGGGTGGCCTCGACTTACTTCTGGGACACGCGTCTGCAGGAGGAGGCCGAGATTCTGTTAATCATAAAGACTACAAGGGGACGGCTCGACGAGCTGCGGACACGGCTGAACGCGCTGCACCCGTACGAGCTGCCGGAATTGCTGGCGATCCAGGTCGTCGGCGGGAACGAACGCTATCTCGACTGGGTCCGAAAGGGCGTCGCAGGAAAGAGCGAATGAAGATGATCGAAAGACTGGCTGCGCTGCTGGTCGTGTGCCTCGGACTTGCCGGGTTTGCACACGCCAAGGACGACTTCCTGTCGCCCGAGCGGGCCTATCGCTACACCACGCGCGTCGAGGGCAACCGCCTCGTCGTCGCCTGGGACATCGAGCAGGGCTACTACCTCTACAAGAAGAAGATGGGCGTCGTCTCCGCGACCGCGGACGCGCAGCTCGGCGAGCCGTCCTGGCCGAAAGGCGAAGATCACACCGACGAATACTTCGGCACGCAGGAGGTCTATCGCGGCAAGGTCGAAGTGCCGGTGCCGATCGTGATCAGCGGAGCCCGACCGCCCGTGCTCAACGTCGAGCTGCGCCTGCAGGGCTGCGCGGACGCCGGCCTGTGCTATCCGCCGCAGAAGTGGAAGACCGAGGTCAAGCTCCCCGCGGCCGGCAACCCGTCGAGCGGCGGACTCGGCGCGCTGTTCAAGAAGGCCCCTACGGCCGGCCAGAGCGAGTTCCTGCCGCCCGACGCGGCGTTCCGCTTCGGCGCCGGCCTGCCGCAGGCCGATTCGGTACCGCTCACCTGGGTGATCGCCGACGGCTACTACCTCTACAAGGACCGCATCAGCGTCGAGAGCACCACGCCGAATGTGCAGATCGGCAAACCGGTGCTGCCGCAGGGCAAGCCAAAGCATGACGAGTACTTCGGCGACACCGAGGTCTACTACGAAGTGCTCGAAGCGACGCTGCCTGTCGCACGCGCCGCCAGCAGCGCAGCACAACCGCTGCAGCTGAAAGTGACCTATCAGGGCTGCGCCGAAGGCGGCCTCTGTTACAACCCGATCACGAAGGAAGTGACCGTCGAGTTGCCGCCGACGAACACGACGACGAGCCTTCCTGCAACCGCGGCGCCCGAGAAGTCATCCAGCGGCGGTGCGGCGAAGGTCGCAGAGCAAGATCGCCTGGCGGCGGCGCTGCAGGGAGACAATCTGCCCTACGCGCTATTGCTGTTCTTCGGCGCCGGGCTGCTGCTGTCGCTCACGCCGTGCGTGTTGCCGATGATTCCGATTCTCTCGGGCATCATCGTCGGCCAGGGTGCAAACGTCACCCGCGCACGCAGCTTCTCGCTGGCGCTCACGTACGCGCAAGGCATGGCGCTCACTTACGCAGCGGCGGGCGCGATCTTCGTCCTCGCGTTCCGGCAGACACCGCAGGCGTTCTTCCAGTCGCCATGGATCATCGGGTTCATGGTGCTGCTGTTCATCGCGCTGGCGCTGGCGATGTTCGGCGTCTACACGCTGCAGATGCCGAGCTCCCTGCAGACGCGGTTGACCAGCGTCAGTAACCAGCAGAAGTCGGGGACGTTCATCGGTACGTTCGTCATGGGTGCGCTGTCCGCCCTCGTGGTCACTGCGTGCGTCGCGCCCGCGATCATCGCGGCGCTGTCAGTGATCAGTCAGTCGCGACAGGTGCTGCGCGGCGCTGCTGCGCTCTACGCCACCGGCGTGGGCATGGGCGTACCGCTGTTGATCGTCGGCGCGTCGGCCGGACAGCTGCTGCCGAAGGTCGGACCCTGGATGGATACGGTGAAGCAGATGTTCGGCGTGCTGTTCCTCGGCGTCGCAATCTACCTCGCCCAACCGTTGCTGCCGGACGCGCTGTCGATGATGTTGTGGTCGGCGCTCGCGGTGATCAGCGGCTTCTGGGTGTTCTCGCTGAAGGGTCGTGACGGCTCCCCGATCGCTTCGCCGGTGCGCGCCGTCGGATTGCTCGTGCTGCTGTATGGCGTGGTGCTGCTCATTGGCGCTGCCTCCGGAGGTCACGATCCGCTGCAGCCGTTGGGGAACCTGAGCGTCTCGAGCAGTGCGGGGAACGCTGCGAATCGCGTCGATGCCCGCATCGATTTCCGCCGCATCAAGTCGGTCGCCGACCTCGAGCGCGAGGTGGCGCAGGCGAGCGCCGCGGGTAAGCCCGTGATGCTCGACTTCTACGCCGACTGGTGCGTGTCGTGCAAAGAGATGGAGAAGTACACATTCGCGGATCCGCAGGTGCAGGCATTGCTCGCAGGCGCGGTGCTGCTCCAGGCCGATGTCACCCAGAACGATGACGAGGACCGGGCGCTGCTGAACCGCTTCGAGATCTTCGGCCCGCCGACCATCGCCTTCTTCGGCAGCGACGGAGTCGAGCGGAAAAATTTCAGGCTGGTAGGATTCGCGCCGGCGCCCCGTTTCGCCGAGCATGTGAAGGCCGCTTTCGCGAGTTGATATGAAGACCAGCGTCTACGTTGCGGTCGCCGCAGTTGCGGCGATTGCCGGGTTCCTCATCTACCGTTACGCCGTTCAGCCGCACGTCGTCATGGAAGTCACCGAAGGCCCGGTCACGGCGCACCCGATCGCGGAGCAGCCGGCGCCGGCGGCCGAACAATCGGACGCCATTCCCGCCACGCTGCCCGACTTCACGCTCGGTGACCTCGAAGGCAAGCCGCGCTCGATCCGCAGCTGGCCCGGCAAGTCGATGATCGTCAATTTCTGGGCGACCTGGTGCGCGCCGTGCCGGCGCGAGATCCCGCTGCTGCGCGAGTTGCAGCAGCAGCACGGCAGCGAAGGCTTCCAGGTCGTCGGCGTCGCCGTCGACATCCGCGAGGACGTGGTCAAGTACGCGCACGAGATGGGGATCGACTATCCGATCCTGACCGGCGAGCAGGACGGTCTCGATGCCGTGAACAAGTTCGGCCAGGGCTCGATCGGATTCCCGTTCACGGTTTTCACGGACAACCAGGGCCGCGTCGTGCTGTTCCACCTCGGCGAGATCAAGAAAGAGCAGGCAGACGTGCTGCTCGGCGCGGTTCGCCAGGTCAACCAGGGCGAGCTGACCCCGGCCGCCGCCCGCGTCGTTGCAGCCAAACAACTCGCGGCCCTCGAGCCCGCCCCGGCGGACGGCTGACGCTCCAGCGCCTCTCCGGCGCACCCTCTCAGGCTACTTTCCGGCCTCTTCTCGCCTCGGGCAGATCGGCGACGCTTCGCCACGGAGCGCGCCGCAGTGCGCAGCCTGGCTGCGGCGAATGGACACGATGTTGCGTATTGCCGGCAGGAAATCACGTACACGTCGGCCACTTCGCCGCAAATAATCGCCAAATCGCCGGTAATCTGGTTAAATTCGCCGCCATCTGCGTTGAAGTTGTCCCTGGCAGCCTAATAATTAGTACAGGCTCATGGCCCACCTTTTGCTCCTCAACGGCCCGAATCTCAATCTGCTCGGCACTCGCGAGCCGGGGATCTATGGCGCCGTCACGCTGGAGCAGGTCGTCGCGCGGCTCAGTCAGCTCGCGTCCGAAGCGGGCCATCACCTGTCGGCGTTCCAGAGCAACGCCGAGGCCGAACTGCTGACGCGGATTCACGAGGCGCCGACGACGCACGTCGCTTTCATCATCTTCAACCCGGCCGCGCTCACGCATACGAGCATCGCGCTGCGCGACGCACTGCTGGCGGTGAAGATTCCGTTCATCGAAGTACATCTGAGCAACGTGCACGCGCGCGAAAGCTTCCGTCATCACTCCTACTTCTCGGACATCGCAGTGGGCACGATCACCGGGCTCGGCGCGATCGGTTACGAGCTGGCGCTGCGCGCCGCCGCGCACCATCTCGCCCCCGCCCGCAAGTAAAGGAAAAGAACAAGAGGACTCGTATGGATATTCGCAAGGTCAAGAAACTCATCGAGCTGTTGGAGGAATCCGGCATTGCCGAGATCGAGATCAGCGAGGGCGAGGAGTCGGTGCGCATCAGCCGCTATCCG
>DATEML010000233.1:0-18674 GCA_035275585.1 Steroidobacteraceae bacterium
CGCGAAACCCCAGGTGCACGTCCGAGATGAACACGGTGCGAAACCGGAACGTCGGCTTGGCGGGCGTCGGGCTCATGGCGCGCAAGCGTCGCGACTGGCGATGACGCGTATGTGACAGCGCCGGGAAGTTTCTTTTACGACCCTAGGGGTTGCGCGGGACAGCTCTATGACAGCTCACGATCGCGACATAATGCAGGGGGCCTCGGACGCGATACATTCCACTTTTCAGCAGCAGCAGGTGTCTGATAGTTACTATTCTCCACTCAAACCGCATTTCAGACCTATTTGTGCATAAAGATCCCTCCTATCCTCGTTTTCTTATGTGAATCTCATAACAGCTTAAAATGTGAGCAGAAGTGGAGCCGTCAGTTCAATAACGGCCGACGACGGCAGCATGAGTGGGATGACTCAACTCAGACCTGCGCCGCCACACTTTGGGCGGCTATGCTCTTCACCATGATTGCCCTGCTGCAGCGCGTCACGCACGCAGACGTTCGCGTCGAAGCCCAGATCGTGGGCTCTATCGAAGCCGGGCTGCTGGTGCTCGTTGCCGTCGAGCGCGGCGATACCGAGCAACAGGCCGACCGACTGCTGGACCGCCTGTTGACCTATCGCGTGTTTCCCGACGCGCAAGGACGCATGAATCGCAGTCTGCAGGACACCGGCGGCGGCCTCCTGCTGGTCTCGCAATTCACGCTGGCCGCGGACACGCGCAAGGGCACGCGGCCGGGCTTCAGCCCGGCGGCGGAGCCGCAGGAAGGAAAAAGATTGTTCGAATATCTGCTGGCACGGGCACGCGAGCGCCATCGCGTTGTCGAAACCGGAGAGTTCGGCGCGCACATGCAAGTGACGCTCACCAACGACGGTCCAGTGACCTTCTGGCTGCAGGTCGGCGCTGTAGGGTGACGACCGTCGCAGTTGCGGGTGCGTGAGGGTTTCGTAACCGCCGCTGGCGGCCTTTTGGGCGTATCATCCGGCGGCTTATTTGCAGGAGAGAGCGATGGGTATCGGGTTCAAAGAACTGCTGATCATCCTGGCGATCGCGCTGCTGATCTTTGGCGCGAAGCGTCTGAAGACCATCGGCTCCGATCTCGGCGGTGCGGTCAAGGGATTCAAGAAGGCGATGGAGGAGGGTGACGACAAGGAGAGTCGCCAGCTCAACGCGCCTGACCAGAAGGATGCGGATTTCGATTCCACGCCCTCCAAGACCGGCACCAAGTCCAACGTCTGAGGCTGCGCGGCTCACCCGCGTAGTTTCATCCGACCGATTTCCTTCCAGGCCCGATGTTCGAAGTCGGCTTCACCGAGATCCTCCTCATCCTGGGCATCGCACTGCTGGTGCTGGGCCCCGAGAAACTGCCAGGGCTCGCCGAAAAGGTCGGCCGCTGGACCGGGCGCGCGCGCGCGATGGCGCGCCAGCTGCGCACGCAGCTCGAGCACGAAGTCACGATGGAAGAGATGACCCGCTCCCGGCCCGCACAACCTGCGTCTCCGCCTCCGCCCAGCTCGCCTGAAGCAGCACCTGCGACATCCGGCCCGGAGCTCGATCTCGATGCGACGGTGTCCGGCATCGAGCCGGCCGGCGCGGGCGCTGAGTCCGTCGAGGACGCAGCCGCGGATGCTGCCGTCGCCGCCGACGTTCCGCTGCCGAAGTCCGCGCCATGAGCGACGAAGAGCGCGAGTCGCTGGCGGAAGGGACGCTGATCTCGCATCTGGTCGAGCTGCGCCAGCGCCTGCTGAAGGCCGTGATCGCGGTGGCGATCGTCTTCGCTCCCTGCGCCTGGTTCGCCAACGACCTGTTCACGATCATCGCCACGCCGCTCATCAACAAGCTGCCGGCCGGCACCACGATGATCTCGACCAGCCTGATCTCGCCGTTCATGGCGCCGCTCAAGCTGTCGCTGTTCGTCGCGATTTTCATCGCGATGCCGTACGTGCTTTACCAGGTCTGGGCGTTCGTGGCGCCCGGCCTCTACAAGCGCGAGAAGCGCTTCGCGATCCCGCTCGTAATCTCGAGCATCCTGCTGTTCTACTGCGGCGTCGCGTTCGCCTACTTCGTAGTGTTTCCGCTGATGTTCGCCTTCCTGACGACGACCGCGCCCGTCGGCGTGCAGGTGGCACCGGACATCACGAACTACCTCGATCTGGTCCTGTTGCTGTTCTTTGCGTTCGGCGTGGCATTCGAGACACCCGTCGCGACCGTGCTGCTCGCCGCCACCGGGATGGTGCGTATCGAGACCATGACCAAGAATCGCGGCTACGTAGTCCTGGGAATCTTCGTAATCGCGGCGTTCCTCACGCCACCCGATGCACTGTCGCAAACGGCCATGGCCATCCCGATGTGGCTCCTGTACGAGATCGGCATAGTCATGTCGCGGATCCTGCTCCGGGAAAAACTGGCGCAGCAGCGCGCGGAAGAACAGAGCGCCAGCAGCTGACCCGCAAGCTGAACGGGTTCAACTGTATACATATTGACCAGCGCGGCTTCTTGCCCCGGCGCGCGCTCTTCGGTGAGACTGGCGCACCTTTGCAACATCCCTGTCACTAACAACAGGCAACCAGCGCGCCCGCCCAGGCGGGTGCGCCAACGAACTGCAGGATGGGCCCAGCAACATGAATCAGAACATCGAGCGCGATTCCACGCATGGACCGCAACTCTTCGGCCAGCCACGCGGCCTGGCGACGCTGTTCATGACGGAGATGTGGGAGCGGTTCAGCTACTACGGAATGCGGGCGATCCTGATCCTGTTCATGGCGGGCGCAATCGCGGACGGCGGCCTCGGCATCGACGACCGGACCGCCAGCGCCGTCTACGGACTGTACATTGCCGCGACCTACCTGCTGGCGCCGCTGGGCGGCTGGATCGCAGATCGGTTGATCGGCCAGCAACGCGCGGTCTTCTGGGGCGGCGTGCTGATCATGCTCGGCAACGGCTCGCTCGCCGCCGGCAACACGCGGCTGTTCTTCATCGGGCTGCTGGTGATCGTCCTCGGCGTCGGCCTGCTCAAGCCGAACATCAGCGCCATCGTCGCGCAGCTCTATCCCGAGGGCGGCTCGCGCCGCGACGCCGGCTTCTCGATTTTCTACATGGGCATCAACCTCGGGGCGTTCCTCGGCTCGTTCTTCGTGCCGGTCACCGCCGCGGCGTTCGGCTGGAGCGCGGGCTTCGCGCTGCCAGCAGTCTGCATGCTGTTCGGCCTCGTGCAATTCCAGGTCACGAAGCATCATCTCGGCACTTCCGGCGTCGTGCCGCTCGGCAAGCCGGCGACCTGGTGGCCGATCGTCGGTTTCATGATCGTCGTCGTGCTGGTCGCGGCGCTGGCGCTGTCCGGCTCGCTCGACCTCAATCCGGTGCGCATCTCGGTCGTCGCCAACTGGACGATGATCGCGCTGGCCGCCGGCTATTTTGCTTACCTGGCGTTCTTTGCCGGTCTCGATCTCAACGAGCGCAAGCGCGTCGTGGCAATGATCGCGCTGTTCGCCGCATGCGCCATGTTCTGGGCGGGCTTCGAGCAGACCGGTGCATCGCTCAACCTGTTCGCCGACCGCCACACCGATCGCGTGATCTTCGGCTGGGAAATGCCGGCCGGCGTACTGCAGGGCGTGAACCCGGTTTTCATCATCGTCTTCGCGCCGGTGTTCGCCGCGATCTGGGTGATGCTCGGCAAGCGCAACCTCGATCCGTCGGCGCCGTTCAAGTTCGCGCTCGGCCTGATGCTGATGGGCGTGGGCTTCTTCGTGATGTACCTGGCGGCGCACTACGTCGTGGCAGGCGAGAAGGTGCTGCCGACCTGGCTGATACTCACATACCTGTTCCACACCTTCGGCGAGCTGTGCCTGAGCCCGGTCGGCCTGAGCTCGATGACGAAACTGGCGCCGGCGCGCTTCGTCGGGCAGGTGATGGGTCTGTGGTTCCTCGCGACCGCGATCGGTAACAACCTCGCGGGTCAGTTCTCCGGCGAGTTCGATCCGAACAATCTGCCGAGCATGCCGGGCCAGTTCCTCTATCTGTTCTGGTGGGGCGTGATCGCAGGCGCCGTGCTGCTCGTGCTGACGCCGTTCATCAAGAAGATGATGCCCGGCGTGAAATGATGTGTCGGGCTCAGGCCCGACCGACAGGAATCAGGGGTGAAGTTGATGCGTAGTTCCGTACGGCTCGCCGCCGCGATCGCGGCTGTCATCGCAATTGCCAGCGGCTGCAGCCGCGACACATCGAAGTCCACCGCAGCGCCGAAGGAATCCGCCGATCAGTTCGTCGAGCGCCTGAACCGCGAGCTCGACGAGCTCGGCCACGAATCCGGCGCCGCCGGCTGGGCCTATGCCACCTACATCATCCCCGACACCGAGTTCCTCAACGCCAAGGCGACCGAGCGCACGCTCGAGTACTACACCACGGCGATCGAGGCCGCGAAGGCATACGAGGGACAGCAGCTCAGCCCGCCGACGGCGCGTGCGCTGATGCTGCTGAAGCTCGGTCTCTCGGCGCCGGCGCCGAAGGATCCGGCGAAGCGCGCCGAGCTCGCAGGCATCACCTCGAAGATGGAAGGCATGTACGGCGCCGCGAAGTACTGTCCGAAAGGCCCGGAATCGTGCAAGGACCAGACGCAGCTCACCGATGTGCTCGCCAACAGCCGCAACTATGACGAGCTGACCGAAGCCTGGACCGGCTGGCATTCGACTGCGCGCCCGCTGCGCAAGGAATACGTGCGCTTCGTCGATCTCGCGAATGAAGGCGCGCGCGAGCTGGGCTTCGCGGATCTCGGCGCGATGTGGCGCGCGGGTTACGACATGCCGCCCGACGACTTCACCAAGGAAGCCGCGCGGCTGTGGGGTCAGGTCAAGCCTCTGTACGACTCGCTGCACTGCTACGTGCGTGGCCGGCTGGAGAAAACCTACGGCGCGGAGCGCGTACCCGACGGCAAGCCGATTCCCGCGCAGCTGCTCGGCAACATGTGGGCGCAACAGTGGGGCGAGATCTATCCGCTGGTCGAGCCGTATCCCGGCGTGAGTGACCTCGACGTGACCGGCGCGCTGAAAAAGCAGAAGTACGATGCCGTGAAGATCACGCGGTCGGCAGAGGACTTCTACCTGTCGCTCGGTTTCCAGAAACTGCCGGATACTTTCTGGGAGCGCTCGCTGCTGACCAAGCCGCGCGATCGCGACGTGCAGTGTCACGCCAGCGCGTGGCAGATGGATACGAAGGGCGACGTGCGCATCAAGATGTGCATCCAGCCGACGCAGGATGACCTCATGACCGTGTACCACGAGCTCGGTCACGTCTTCTATTACCAGTCGTACGCGCAGCAGCCCTACATCTTCCAGAGCGGCGCGCACGACGGCTTCCACGAAGCGATCGGCGACACAGTGAACCTGTCGATGACGCCGGCGTACCTGCACCAGATCGGCCTGACCGCTGCCGTGAAGGCCAGCCCCGAGGCAACCATCAACCAGCAGATGAAGCTCGCGCTCGACAAGGTCGCGTTCCTGCCATTCGGCAAGATGATCGACGAGTGGCGCTGGAAAGTGTTCGCCGGCGAGGTGAAGCCGGAGAATTACAACGCGGCGTGGTGGCAGCTGCGCGAGCAGTATCAGGGCGTCGCTCCGCCGGTGGCGCGCAGCGAAGAGGACTTCGATCCGGGCGCGAAATACCACATTCCCGCGAACACGCCGTACACGCGCTACTTCCTGTCGTTCATCCTGCAGTTCCAATTCCACAAGGCGCTGTGCGACGCGGCCGGGTTCAAGGGGCCGCTGCACGAGTGCTCGGTGTATGGCAATGCCGAAGCCGGCAAGCGCTTCCGTGAGATGCTCGCGCTCGGCCAAAGCCAGCCGTGGCAGGACACGCTCGAGAAGCTGACCGGCACGCGCCAGATGGATGCTTCGGCGATCCTCGATTACTTCGCCCCGCTCCAGCAGTGGCTTGCGGACAAGAACAAAGGCCAGACCTGCGGCTGGGATTAGCACATGAACACCACCAATGCCCGGACCGCGCCGCAACTGTCCGCGCGCGCGATCGTTCTCTCGATCATCCTCGCCATGGTGCTCGCCGCGGCGAACACCTATCTCGGGTTGTTCGCCGGACTGACCGTCGCGACCGCAATCCCGGCTGCAGTGGTCTCGATGGCAGTGCTGCGACTGCTCGGCGGCGGACACATCCTCGAGAACAACATCGTGCAGACCGGAGCGTCCGCTGGCGCATCGATCTCCGCAGGCGTGATCTTCACGCTGCCGGCGCTGGTCATCATCGGCTACTGGGACAGCTTCAAGTACTCATGGGTGCTGGCGATCGCCGGACTCGGCGGCGTGCTCGGCGTGCTGTTCTCGGTGCCGCTGCGGCGCGCGCTGATCGTCGAACAGAACCTGGCGTTCCCGGAAGGCAAGGCAGCAGCCGAAGTGCTCAAGGCGGGCGAGAATCCCGGCCGCGGCATCAAGATCCTCGCAATATCCGCTTTGCTTGGCGGCTTCGGCAAAGTGCTTGCCGAGAGCGGCATGAAAATGCTGCCCGATGTCGCGGCCACTGCGGGCTCGATCGGCAAGGCCTTCGCGTATGTCGGCACGAATCTGTCGCCGGCGCTGCTCGGCGTGGGCTACATCGTAGGCCTGAACATCTCGATCGTGATCGTCGCCGGCGGCGTGCTGTCATGGGACATCGCGATTCCGATCTATACGAGCTATTTCATGGACACGGTCGCGAACGGCGACGCCGAAGTCATCGCGCGGACCGTCTGGGCCACGCAGATCCGCTATCTGGGTGTCGGCGCAATGCTCGTCGGCGGCGTCTGGACGTTGTTCTCGCTACGTGGTTCGTTGCTCTCGGGTGTGCGCAGCGGACTGGCTGCGGCGCGCGCTGGCAGCACGGCAATCGTCGCAGAGACCGAAAAGGATCTGCCGATGAAGGCGGTCCTGTTGGGACTGGTCGTGTTCACGCTGCCCCTGGCGGTGCTGTACCAGGCGATCGTGAACAGCGTACTCGTTTCCATCCCGATGACGATCGTCATGATCATCGCCGGCTTCCTGTTCTCCTCGGTGTCCGCTTACCTGGCGGGCCTCGTCGGCTCGTCGAACAATCCCGTCTCCGGCATCACGATCGCGACGATCCTGTTCGCCTCGCTGATGTTGATCGTGCTGCTCGGGAGCGGCTCGAAGCTCGGCCCGGTCGCGGCGATCATGATCGGCGCCGTGGTGTGCTGCGCAGCTGCCGTCGCCGGCGACAACCTGCAGGATCTGAAGTGCGGCTACCTGATCGGCGCCACTCCGTGGCGGCAGCAGGTGATGCTCGCGATCGGCGCGATCTCGTGCGCGGTCGTAGTCGGTCCGGTGCTCAACCTGCTCAACGAGACGCGCGGCATCGGCGATCCGACGCCTGAGCATCCGAATCCCCTGGCCGCACCGCAGGCAACGCTGATGGCAGCCGTCTCGCGTGCGATGTTCGGCGGCGAGCTGCCCTGGACGATGGTGTGGATCGGCGCAATCGTCGGCGCAATCATCATCGCGATCGACAGCATGCAGAAGAAGCGCGGCTCGAGCTTCCGGGTGCCGGTGCTCGCGGCAGCCGTCGGCATCTATCTGCCGCTCGACGTCACGATGCCGATTTTTCTCGGCGGTCTGCTCGCGCATTTCGTCGAGCGCAGCGCCGGCAAGCCGGCCGACCCCAACGATCACGAGCGCATGCACCAGGACGGCGTGTTGTTTTCGTCCGGCCTGATCACCGGTGAGGCGCTGATGGGCATCGCGGTGGCGTTCTTCGTGTGGAAGTTCAACAACCCCGATGTCATGGCGCTACCGGAGAGCTTCCGCTTCGGCGAATGGGCCGGCCTGCTCGTGTTCGCGGTGCTGGGCGTTCTGCTCTATCGGACGGCAGTCGCCGGCGCACGTCGAGTGTGCAAGGGCGGCTAGCGGCTGCGCATCACTTCGACCTTGCCGTTGTTGCCGATCAGGCCCGAGGCCAGCCAGCCCGTGATGCTGACGATCAGCGCGCCGCCGACCGCGGTCCAGAAGCCGCTGATCTGAAAGCCCGACAACAGCAGCGCGACCAGCCCCAGCATCGCGGCGTTCACCACGAGCAGGAACAGCCCGAGCGACAGCAATGTCAGCGGCAGGGTCAGGACCACGGCGACCGGACGGACGATCGCATTGACGATGCCGAGCAGCAGCGCGGCCGCCAGCAAGTAACCCGGGCTGTCGAAATGCAGCCCCGGCAGCACATACGTGGCGAGCCACAGTCCCAGGGCGACGATCGCCACGCGCAGCAGAAATCCAGTCATGGTCTCGCCTCCGCAGTTCCGCTAGTCTTCGATGCAGCCAAGTCTCAGTCCGACAGTCCTCAATAACAAGATCGGGTCCCCTCAGCGGAGAATCAATATGCCTTACGTTGCAATCGTAACCGTCGTGGCGCTGCTGCAGTTCTTCTGGTTCGGATGGCAGGTGGGCGCGGCGCGCGCGAAATACAACGTTGCGGCGCCGGCGATCACCGGCAACGACATGTTCGAGCGCCACTTCCGCGTGCAGATGAACACGCTGGAGCAACTGCTGGTATTCCTGCCGGCGCTGTGGATTTTCGCGAGCTACATCAGCCCGCTGTGGGCGGCGGTGCTCGGCGCGGTCTTCATCGTCGGCCGCGGCGTGTACGCAAACACCTATGTCCGCGACCCGAAGAGCCGCTCGATCGGCTTCGCGCTGACGGCGATTCCGAACCTGCTGATGCTGCTCGGGATCCTGATCTGGGCGGTATGGGCGCTGATCAAGTCGCCGGCAATCTAAGCTGCAGGCGGGCGGCGCAGCAGGCGGTCCTGCTGCATGCGCTGGTCGGCGAGGATCATCAGCTCTTTCGGGTACAGGTGATCGTCCGGAAAGTTCGCGATGCCGACGTTGACGTTGGCGCGGATCAGTCGGTTCGCCACTGACACGGTGCCGGCGTAAACGTTATTGCGGATCCGCTGCGCGATCGCCGCGCCGGTCTCGGCATCCGCTTCCACCATCAGCACGATGAACTCGTCGCCGCCGAGGCGCGCTGCGACGTCCGATCCACGAATCGACCGCGTGATGGCATTTGCCACGGTGCCGAGTACCTGGCTGCCGGCCTCGTGACCGAGCATCTCGTTCACCTGTGCGAGATTGTCGACATCGATCACGGCCAGCGTGTACGGCCGGCTGAAGCGCTCTGACTTGCGATGCTCCTGCTGCAGCACTTCCTCGAACGCACGCAGATTGAGCAGCCCGGTGAGGGAGTCGGTCGACGACAGATCGCTGATGCGCTGCACGGCACTGTGCATCCGACCGATCAGCGCAGCGACCACCAGCGCCACCGCGGTGCCGGGCGCGAACATGTTCAGGAGCAGCCCCAGGAACTGCGGATCGCCGATGTAGGTCTGCGGCGTCAGCGCGCCCAGCACGAGCCCGAGCGCACCGACGACGACAGCAAGCAGGACTACCAGCCACCAGCTGCCAAACGCGACCGCGATGCCGGCGAGCGGGATTGAGAACAGCGGTAACAGCGAGCTACGTGACGCGCCGGTCGCTGCGCATAGCAACGCGACTGAGAGCGTCGATGACGCCACATCGATCCAGTGCTGACGCGCGATCTGCCGTTGCAATGCCGGGATCGAGCGCGTGACGAGCATGCTCAGCGTGAGCAAGGCGAGCGCCACAACTGCAAGCAAGGGTTGCAGCACGCGCTCGGGAACGAAGGCGAACTGCAGCGCGCCCGCTGTCAATATCAGCAGATGCAGCCAGAGCAGCACTCCCGCCGCGAAATCTCGATTGTCGCTGGCCGGCTGCTCGGCTCGCATGCGTGCTCAGTTGGCGCTGCTTTGACGGATCGTGCCCGGAGCCTTGAGCAGATCCAATGCGACGTGCAGTGCGCGATCGTCTCCGCCCTTCTGATCCTCGACTGCTACGTCAGGCTTGATGCCGCGCTTGTTGATCGACACGCCGGACGGCGTGAAGTAGCGCGAAGTGGTCAACTTGATGGCGTGCCCGTCGGACAACGGCATGACCGTCTGCACGGAGCCCTTGCCGTACGTCTGACTGCCGACGAGCTGTGCGCGATGATGATCCTGCAACGCGCCGGCGACGATCTCCGACGCCGACGCCGAGCCGCCGTTGACGAGCAGGACGAGCGGCGCGCCGTCGAGGTCGTCGCCGGGCCGCGCTTCCATCGAGAAGCGTGCGTCCTCCGCGCGGCCGTTCGCCGTTACGATCAGACCGCCGTCGAGAAAAACGTCCGACACTCCGACCGCCGCTTCGAGCACGCCGCCGGGATTGTTGCGCAGGTCGAGCACGAGACCGCGCAGCGCGCCGCCGCTCGCCTTCTTCAGCTTCGCAATCGCCGACTCCAGATCCGGCGTGGTGGTCTCGCTGAAGTGCGAGATCTTCACGTAGCCGAAGCCGGGCTCGAGCAGCTCCTGGCTGACGCTGTGCACCTGCACGCTCGCGCGCGCCAGCGTGAACTCCATCGGCTTCGGATCGGGACCGCGCGCGATCGTGATCTTCACCGGCGTGCCGACGCGGCCGCGCATGCGGTCGATCGTGTCGTTGAGGTTCTGCACGTCGACGGGCACGTCGTCGACGGCGATGATGCGATCGCCCGCCTGCACGCCGGCCTTGTAGGCGGGCGTGTCCTCGATCGGATTCACGACTTTCACGACGCCGTTCTCGAGCGCGACTTCGATGCCCACGCCCGAGTACTCGCCGGTGGTGCTGATGCGGATCTCGTCGAACTGCTCGGCATCGAGATAGGCGGAGTGCGGATCCAGGTCCGCCATCAGACCGCGGATCGCGGCTTCGATGAGCTCCTGATCGGAGATGCGCTCGACGTATTCGCGACGCACGTGCTCCAGCACTTCGGCGAGCAGCCGCGCGTCCTGCCACGGCACCGGCGCGTTCGCATCGGCGTCACGCTGTGCAGCAGGCTCGGGCGGCGGGAGTTCGCGTTCCGCTTGCACCGTGCGGCCGATGGACAAGCCGAAGCCGGCGACGATGCCCACCGTCAGGACCAGCGCGAAGCGGACAGGAGTGCCGATACGGAACAGCGTGCGCGCCATTGCTGAAGTTCGTGTGCTGAGGAGTTCTGGAATTGGAAGGGGGCTAAGAAATCATAGTACACGGACGCTGGTCGGCCAATGCGACGGAAGCTTCAGCAAATCCCTGACTGTGTCATGTGTGGCTCGTACTAAAGACCGATGCGCGAAGGCCGCGTCGAGCCGCTGCGCGGCGCGGGACCGGAGCGCAGCAGCTCCTGCAACACGATCTCGAGCGGTCGCGGCCGGCCGATCGCGAAGCCCTGCCCGTAGGTCACGCCGAGCTGCCCGACCGCGGTGAGGATCGATTCGCTCTCGACGCACTCGGCGGTCGTTTCGAGCTTCATCGCCTGCGACAACTGCACGATCGCCGTCACCATCGCGCGCGAGCGTGCGTTGCCGGCGAGGTCGCGGACCAGTCCGCCATCGATCTTCAGATGCGACACGGGCAGCGACTTCAGGTACGTGAGCGACGACAGCCCGCGGCCGAAGTCGTCGAGCGCGATCGCGTGGCCCAGGTCCTGCAGCCGGCGGATGAGCATCTCGGCGCGCACGATGTTCGCGACTGCCGCGGTCTCGGTGATCTCGAACGACAACATGCCGGCGGGCAACCCATACTCGCGCAGCTTCTGTTCGAGATACGTCGGGAATTGCTCGTCGCCGAGCGACTGGCCGGAAATGTTGATCGCAAAGTGCGCGTCCATGCTCGCCAGCCGCGGCGCGGCCGAGGACAGGATCTCGAGCGCGTACTGCACGACCCAGCGATCGATGTCGGTCGCGAGCTGGTAGCGCTCGGCCGCCGTGAGGAATTTGTCCGGTGCGACGATTTCGCCGGATGCGTCGATCATCCGCAGCAGCAGCTCGAAGCGCCGTGCGCCGCCCGTATGAGCGAGCTCGACGATCGGCTGTGCATCCATGCGGAAGCGGTCGTTGGCGATCGCCTCGCGCAGGTTGCCTATGATCGCGACGTCTTCGTAGCGGCGCACGATGCTGCGATCGGCTTCCTGATACAGCTCGACGCGGCCGCGGCCGCGATCCTTCGCAGCCTTGCAGGCCGCCTCGGCGGCGGCCAGCCCGTGCGAGAGCGGAAACTTCGTGCTGGCGATCGCCGCCAGGCCGAAGCTCGCCGACAACGCGATCTGCGCGCTCTCGTGACTGAAGCTGACCGCGCTGATCGTCTCGCACAGGCTGCCGAGAAACGTGCGCGCGGCCTCGATGCTTTCGTTGGCGAAGAACAGCGCGAAGCGGTCGCCGGAGATGTGCGCGGCGGAAACGTTGTCCGGCAGTGCGTTGCAGATCGCCTCGGCGATGCGCACGATCGCCGCGTCGCCGACGTGCATGCCGTGGTTCTCGTTGATCACGTGCAGCCGATCGACGTCGGCATATGCGATGCAGTGCTCGCCGGCGCCGTTATCGGCAGCAAGCAGCGCGAGAGCGCGCTGTTCCAGCGCCGGCCGCGTCAGCAACCCGGTGCTGGGATCGTAGGCAGTCTGCAGCACGTAGGCGATGTGACGCGTCATCATCTCGACCACGCGCACCTGGCGCGTGTCGAAGTCGCTGGCCGCGAGCGGCTTCAGCAGCATCAGCAGGCCAACGACGTGCTGCGCGCCGCGGCGAACCGGGCACGCGAGCATCTTGTATTGCAAGCTCCCCATCGGGTTGTTGGGCGGCAGCCTGTTGAGTATCAGCGTGCGGCGCTGGACCTGCACCCACGCAAGAACATTGCGCTGCGTCTTGTCGAGCAGCTCGCGCTCTGCAGCGCTCAACGTCTTCGCCAGGTGAATGATGGCCAGCTTCTTGTCCGGCACTAGCAGCGCGCCTGCAGTGCACTGCAGGTGCGTCACGCAGCTGCGCACGAGCTGATCGAGATCGTCGCTGCCGAGCTCCTCCGGGACGCTGGCATCGAGCAGCAACTCGAGATCCGTATCGCGCTCCGGCGCTGGCGGCGGACGCATGAACCCGACGTTGTACTGGCTCGCCAGCTCGCGACCGAGAACTTGCAGTGCCGGCCGCAGCAGTCCCTGCATGAGCGAGAACGGCCGCGCGCCGCCGCTGCTGTCCTGGCACGACACGCCGAGCGCACCCAGCAGCGTTGCGCCATCGCGCAGGATGAACACGTAGGCGGTATCGCGGCTCCACGAACGCGCGAAGCCGTCGCGCTCTTCCGGGTCGGCGTTGTCGTTGTTCGCAGCAGTGAGCGCCTCTTCCATGAGATGAGTCAGGTCCGGTCCGTCGCAGCCGTCGGAGAGCCACAGCGGCGTGCTGGTGCGATCGTAGATCGCGACGCAGCTCGCCCGCGGCATCAGCATCTTGACCAACTGGCCATAGGGATCGAGCGACGTCGACAGAGCTTGCGCTTCTATCGTGTCTTCGTCGTCGAGGATCGTGCCTGCGGTCAAGGGTTCCGACCTGCTCTATAGGGGTTTCTCGCAACCGTGGAATGCATCATCCGGCGTGCCCGCGCTGCGTTCCTTGATGCTGGCCGCAGTTTTACCCGGTCACGGGGTCATGGCGTGACCCGCGTCACCCCTCCTAGGGCTTGCCCAGCCAATCCTGTGGATCGAGCGTCTGCTTACCCTTACGGATCTCCAGGTACAGCCCCGGCCGGCCGAGCCCGGCGGCCTCGCCGACCGCCGCCAGCAGGTCTCCGGGCGCCACCCGATCCCCGACCCGACGATAGACCTGCTCGTTGTGGCCGTACAGACTCATGTAGCCGCCGCCGTGATCGAGCACGATCAGCAGCCCCAGCCCCGGCAGCCAGTCGGCGTAGACCACTCGGCCGTAGTAGGGCGCACGGACCTGGGCGCCGCGGTCGGCGGCGATGACCACTCCCTGCCATTTCAGCGGCCCGCCGGCCCGCAGCTGCCCGTACTTCGCCAGCAGGCTGCCCTTGACGGGCCACGGCAGCTTGCCCTTTACACGCTGGAACGGCTGCTCGGCCAGCTCGGGAAATTCCTCGATCGCACGCCGCAGCTGCTCCACCAGCTTCTCCAGCGCCTGCGCATCCGCCTGCAGCTTCGCGAGCTGATCGTTACGCGTGCGCAACTTCGCTTGCACTTCAGCGAGCGTCTGCGCGCGTCGCTCACGCGCCCCGGCCAGTGCCCGCACGTCACGTTGGTTTTCCTCCTCGAGCTCGCGCAGCCGCGCCGTCTCCGTCGCGATGCTTTCGCCGAGTAATTCCAGGTGCGCGAGGTGCTCGGTGATCGAAGTGATGCGCTCCGCGCGGGCGCGGCCGAAGTAGCCGTAGTAGGCCATCATGCGGCCGAGCGCCGCCGGGTCGCGCTGGTTGAGCAGCAATTTGAGCTGTTCCTGCCGCCCGTTCATGTAGGCGATCTTGAGCTCTGTGCCGAGCTCGTCGCGCTCGTCGACCACGGCGCGCTGGGTCTGCGCCTGCTCGTTCCTGAGCCCGGCGAGCTTCTGCTCGGACTCGATGCGCCGGCCGCGGACCTCGGCCAGCCGCTCGCGCGCGGACTGGATCTGCAGGTCCGCCTGCTTCAGCTGGCCGGTCAGGGCGTCGCGCCGCTCCGCATCGGCATGGATCTGCTTGCGGATCGCCTCGATGCGCGTGCGCACCTGACGCAGCTCGGCTTCCTTGGTGTCGACGCCGGCCGCGCCGGCTTGAAAAGCCGTCGACCACAGCAACAGTACATAAGCCGCCGCGGAAATGACCGACACGCGTCCGGGAGCGGTGGCGATCACGATCTCTGCCGCAATCCGCACGGGATGTCTGAAACGGAGCGGCTGTTATACTTCGCGACCTTTTGAGGGGGCCGTCGGCGCATAGCCGGCGACAAGTCCGCGCGCTGTACGCAATGAATCGATTTTTCGAATACGTTGTTCATCACCCGTTCCTGGTCGCGGCTGCGGCGATTCTCGCCGTTCTCGCGCTCGTGATCGAGTTCCGGCAGCGCGCCAAGGGCAGCAATGCCGTCGGACCCGCCGACGCCGTGCGGCTCGCCAACTCCGGTGCGCTGCTGCTCGACGTGCGCGACAGCCAGGAATACGAGGCCGGGCACATCATCGATGCCCGCAACCTGCCGGCAGCCGAGCTCGCCGCCAAGGCCGAGACACTGAAGAAATACAAGGAAAAGCCGGTCATCGTCTATTGCGAGAGCGGTGCGGCCTCCGGCGCGGCGGCGCGCACGTTGCGCGGCGCCGGCTTCAGCAAGGTGGTCACGCTGCGCGGCGGACTACAGAGCTGGCGCCAGGAGAATCTGCCACTGGTGAAGGGCACGGCCCGCAAGGACGGCAAGCAGGCATGAGCGCGACTGAGGTCGTCATGTACTCGACCAATTGGTGCGGGTATTGCCAGCGGGCGCGCAACCTGTTCGAACGCAAGGGCGTGGCGGTACGCGACATCAAGCTCGACGACGAGCCGGCCCAGCGACCGGTCATGCTGCAACGGACCGGTGGCCAGCGCACCGTGCCGCAAATCTTTATCGGTGAGCTGCATGTCGGGGGTTATGATGAGCTCGCCGCCCTCGACCGTTCCGGCGAACTGAACAAGCTGCTGGGCCTGGCTCCCTGAACGGCCCGCGAAGACCACACGAAGAGGATCTGCAATCATGGTTGACGAAGCTCCGGTACCCAACGACCAGAACGTCGACCCGAATGCGCCGCAGTTCGCGCCGCAGGCGGTGTACGTCAAGGACGCGTCGTTCGAAGCGCCGGCAGGTCCGCGCATCGCGGCCAATGCGCCCAATCCGACGATCAATCTCAATCTCAACACGTCGGTCAGCGACCTCGGCGGCGACATGAAAGAAGTCGTGCTGACGGTGCGCGTGGAAGCGAAGGCCGCAGACAAGACCGTGTGGCTGGTCGAGCTGCAACAGGCCGGCGCGTTCGGTATTCGCAACGTGCCCGCGCAGGACATGCAGCGGCTGCTCGGCATTTTCTGTCCGAACTACCTGCTGCCGTATGCACGCGAAGTGGTTTCGGATCTGCTCACGAAGGGCGGCTTCCCGCCGTTCCTGCTGCCGCCCGTGAACTTCGAGGCGCTGTTCACTCAGGCCGCGGCGCGCTCGCAGCAGCAGCCGCAATCGCCCGCGGCGTCGGTGAACTGAAGAGAAAGTGACGGGAGTCACGAGAGTGACGAGGGTGACGCCTGAGCCCCGTGACTCACGTGACCCTCGTGACTCACGTGACTCCACCTGTGTCGTGCTGGGCGCCGGCTCCTGGGGCACCGCACTCGCAATCCAGCTTGCTCGCTTGTCGCGCCCCGCGGTGCTGTGGGGTCGCGATAGCGCGCACACTGCCACGCTCGCGCGTCAACGCAGCAACGAGCGCTATCTGCCTCAAGCAGAGTTCCCCGACACCCTGCGTGTCGAAACCGATCTCGCTACAGCCGTGCGTTCCGCGCGCGATCTGCTCATCGCGGTGCCGAGTCACGCGTTGCGTTCGCTGTTGCAGGAAGTCGCGCCGCATCTCGGCGCCGGAGCGCGCGTCAGCTGGGCGACCAAGGGGTTCGAGCTCGCGACGGGATTGCTGCCGCACGAAGTCGTGCGCCAGGTGCTCGGCGAGCGTGTGCCGACAGCAGTCGTGTCGGGCCCGACGTTCGCGAAGGAAGTCGGCGCCGGACTGCCGACTGCGATGACCGTAGCGGCGAGCGATGCGACGTTCGCCAGCGACCTCGCGCAGCGCCTGTCGGGCCTGAACTTCCGCGCCTACACATCGGCCGACATGATCGGCGTCGAAACCGGCGGAGCGATCAAGAACGTGCTCGCGATCGGCGCCGGCATCTCCGACGGACTCGGCTTCGGCGCCAATACGCGCATCGCGCTCATCACTCGCGGGCTCGTGGAAATGACGCGGCTCGGCGTCGCGCTCGGCGCGCGCAAGGACACGTTCATGGGCCTCGCGGGTCTCGGGGATCTGGTGCTGACGTGCACGGACAACCAGTCACGCAACCGGCGCTTCGGTCTCGCGTTGGCCGCTGGCACGACGGCAGCAGCGGCGCAGAACACGATCGGCCAGGTCGTCGAGGGCGTAAAAGCCGCGCGCGCCGTTCGCGAAGTCGCTGCGCGACTCTCAGTGGAGATGCCGATCTGCGAGCAGGTGTACCGCGTCGTATACGAGGGCGCGCTGCCGAAGGACGCGGTCAAGGAGCTGATGAGCAGGACGCTGAAGCCGGAGTCGGAGGAGTCAGGCTGAAAATCCCCGTTGGCGCCACGCTTCGTAGACGACGACAGCCGCAGCGTTCGACAGATTCAGGCTGCGATTTCCCGGCCGCATGGGAATTCGCAGGCGCCGCGCCGGCGGACATTCCTCGAGCACTGCTTGCGGCAGACCCCGCGTCTCGGGCCCGAACACGAACGCATCTCCGTCCACGAACTGCACGCTGTCGTATTGCGTGACACCGCGCGTCGAAACCGCAAACCAGCGCGGCTTGCCGATCGCCTCCAGACATTCCGCCAGGCTCTGCCAGACCCGCACGTCGGCCAGCTCTGCGTAGTCCATGCCCGCGCGGCGCACCGCCTTCTCGTCGATGTCGAAACCGAGCGGCGCGATCAGGTGCAGCCGCGCGCCGGTGTTGGCGCACATGCGGATGACGTTGCCGGTGTTCGGAGGAATCTCGGGCTGGTACAGGATGACGTGAAACATCGCCGGCAAGCGTAAACTATCCGCCCTCCGCTTAGTCGCTGTCCGCTTCTATGTCCGCTCTATCCATCGATTTCTGCGGCCTCGAGCTCGACTCGCCGATCGTGCTGCTGTCGGGTTGCGTCGGCTTCGGCGAGGAATACACGCGCGTCGAGGGCTTCACGAACCGCGACGCCGGCGCGATCGTGCTGAAGGGCACGACGCGCGAGCCGCGGCTCGGCAACGCGCCGCATCGCGTGTACGAGACGCCGATGGGCATGCTCAACGCGATCGGGTTGCAGAATCCCGGCGTCGACCACGTCATCACGCAGATCCTGCCGGCGCTCGATTTCAGCGAGACGCGCTTCATCGCCAACGTTTGCGGCTCGACGATCGAGGACTACATCGAGGTGACGCGGCGCTTCGACGATTCGCCGATCGATGCCATCGAGGTCAACATCTCCTGCCCGAACATCAAGGAAGGCGGCGTGCAGTTCGGCAACTACCCGCAGATGTCGGGCCGCGTCACTGCCGCGTGCCGCGCGGCGACGAAGAAGCCGCTGATCGTCAAGCTTTCGCCGAACCAGACGGACATCCGCGAGAACGCGCGCTATTGCATCGAGGCCGGCGCGGATGCGCTCGCCGTGATCAACACGGTGACGGGCATGGCAATCGACGTCCAGACGCGGCGGCCGGTCATCGGCAACATCCAGGGCGGTTTGTCGGGACCGGCGATCAAGCCGATCGCGCTGCTGAAGGTGCACCAGGTGTACGAAGTGGCGCGGCGGCACAACGTACCGATCATCGGTCAGGGCGGCATCGCTTCGGCGAACGACGCGTTGGAATTTCTGATCGCCGGCGCGACGACTGTCGGCGTCGGCACGGCGCTGTTCTACGATCCGCTCGTGTGCAAGAAGATCAACGAAGGGGTTGCAGCCTACCTGGCGAAGCACAAGATGCAATCGGTGGCGGAGTTGATCGGGACGTCGTCCGCACACCCGCCGCTGGAAGAGAAATCCTTGAAAGAGTCAGGCTAAAGCCTGACGCTCACTCGTCGTCCATCGTCAGCTCTTTCAGCTT
>DATEML010000234.1:0-17930 GCA_035275585.1 Steroidobacteraceae bacterium
GGCACCAGGCTTTGCCAGCTTGCCTGTGAGCGCGGAGGAGGAGAGCCCCCGCGAGGGAACGTGCGCAGGCGCATCGGAACTGTTCCCGGATACCAATCCGGGTCCGGGAACGCTGAAAGCCCTGCGTCCCAAGCGCATTCCTGAGCTCGACACTTACGTAAGAGATCGGCGCGCTGCCATCGCGCTGGGCAAGGCGCTGTTCTGGGACATGCAGGTGGGCAGCGACGGTATCCAGGCCTGCGCTTCGTGCCACTTCCGCGCCGGCGCCGATCCTCGTTCCATCAACCAGGCCAATCCGGGCGGGGCAAACAATCCCGATCTGACGGTCAACGTGGGGATCAACCACCAGTTGAGCGCAGCGGACTTCCCATTGCATCTGTTGGCGGATCCTACTTCGCGGAACTCGCAAGTCCTTCGCGACAACGACGACGTCATCTCTTCACAGGGCGTGAAGTTGAGCCGGTTCGTGCGAGCCGTGCCCGGCGCGGACAAGGACGTCACTGTCCCGGTTCCCGACGAGGTCTTCAACATCAATGGCCTCAACACCCGACGCGCGGAGCCACGCAATACTCCGACCGTGATCAACGCTGCGTTCAATCGCGACGCATTCTGGGACGGTCGAGCGGAAACCATTTTCAACGGCGTCAGCGTGTTTGGCGTCCGCGACCAGAATGCGCGGGTGCTGCAGGCCAGCGGCGATTCGCTGAGCCTCGTGAAGGTCAGGATCGATCACGCGGCGCTGGCGTCGCAGGCCGTCGGTCCACCGCTCAGCGATCGGGAGATGGGATCGCTGGGACGCACGTTCTATGACGTCGGCAAACGTCTGGTTTCGGCGCGCCCGCTCGCGAAGCAAAAAGTCCATAAGCACGACAGCGTGCTCGCCGACTACCGCAACGACGATGATCACGATGCCAGAGGTCTCGAAGGCACCTATGGCGAAATGATCGAGGAAGCGTTCCAGAAGACCTGGTGGCGCTCGAACAAGATCGCCATCCGGCAGCCGGACGGGTCCACGATCATTGCGAACCGACCGAACCGTCGGCTGCTCCCGAACGAGTACACGATGAAGGAATACAACTTCTCGCTGTTCTTCGGCCTCGCGGTGCAGCTCTATGAGATGACCTTGATCTCCGACGATTCGCCGGTGGATCGCTACTTCGAAGGCGACAGCCGTGCGCTGACGGCTCAGCAGATTCGCGGACTCGCCGTCTTCACGGGCGATGCCGCCTGCGCCGGATGCCATTCCGGTGCGGAGACCTCCGACAACTCCAACAGGATCCTGACGGGAGCCGTGGTCGACGGCGTCAAGCAGCCTGGCGAACTGGTGGAGCGCATGTTCAATGGCAACTGCGAAGTCGTGGCCTACGACCAGAGCTATTACAACCTGAGCGTGCGTCCGTTCGAAGAGGACTCCGGCCTCGGCACTGCCGACCCGTTCGGCAACCCCGGCGCACTGATCGATATCCTGACCACGCCTCCAGCGCAGATTCCCAGCGCCGAACTGCTGACGCAGCCGATGTTCAACATCGCCAATCCCGCCATCGCCATCGGCGAGCGAACCTCAACGAGATCCTTCAAGACACCCCTGCTGCGTAACATCGAGCTGACTGCGCCGTACTTCCACAACGGCGGGCAGGGGACGCTGCTCCAGGTGGTGAACTTCTATAATCGAGGCGGCGACTTCCGCGAGCACAATGCGCAGTTCATCGACTTCGAGATCGGCAAATTGAACCTGACGACGCAGGAGCTCGATGATCTGGTCGCGTTCCTCAAGGGGCTCACCGATGAACGAGTGCTGTATCGCAGGGCGCCGTTCGATAACCCGCAACTCTTCGTGCCGAACGGACATCGGATGGTCCACGGCGTTCCCGCCGTCGCTAGTGACGGTACGGCGGCGGACATCATGATGGAAGTACCGGCTGTCGGCAGAAACGGCGGTGCGCCGGTGAAGGCGTTTCTCAAGCAGTGAACCCGTATTGTGGTCGGGGTGAAGGGATTTGTCGGGGCAGTTGCTACAGTCGGCCGCACGTTTCTCCCCGCTGAAGCTGTCGACCGCCAGCGTCTCGCGGTTCTTTATCGCGAGGTGCCGCAGCTTGCAAGCTATTGCGACGGCCCGGCGCTCAGATCCGCTGAATCCTGCTCTCGTTCGCTAGTGCGACGTTCGGTGAGGTGCCCGTCGTCTGGACTCGCGCCGCGCATTCGCACTCTGCTCAAATGCAAGACGATAACGGGCTGCGGCGAAATCCCAGTCGAGCCGGCGATCAATGAGAGCATCGAGATACTCGCGACGGCGGTTGTGATGGTCGAAGTAGTACGCGTGCTCCCACAGATCGATCGCCAGCAAGCATGTGGTGCCCCGGTACTCCGGGGAATCTGTGCCTGACGTCGTTAGAATCTTGACCTGATTACGATGGTTAACTACAAGCCACAGCCATCCGCTGCCCACGTGCGCTGCACCGGCCGTTGCCAACGCGCCGGCCAGATTGGAGTAGTTGCCAAACGCCTGATCGATTGCACGGCATAACTCGCCCTCTGGTCGCTTCCTGGAAGGTGTGAGACTTTGCCAGAGCAGGGCATGGTTCCAGGCCTCTGAGGTCGCTGTGAACAGCGCAGTGTCACGCGCATGCTCGCGTGCCCAACAAACGATGTCCAAGGCGCTCTTGTGCCCCAATTCCGGACGCTCGCGTGAGAGCTGGTTCGCCAATGCGATGCAGGTCGCATAATGAACGCTATGGTGAACCTGAATTGCGCGCGAGGACACGACCGGCGCCAATGCTCCCGCGAGCCAGGGCAGCGGCTGAACTATGAACGGGCCAGCCGCCACCGTCGCCGAAGATCCTTGCGTCGGCAGCCTCAGCGTGCTGGAAACCTTTGCGAGCGGAGCAACTTTGCTCTCCGAGGCAGCTCGGCCCGGGAGACACTGGTGCGTGGCAGTTTCACGGGCGCTCCTATCGAAGCTCGACCGGCTGCTTCCGCGAGCATCGTTGCTCGTGCCAAGAATATCGCGCCCTGGCATTCCGCTTCGATCGACGATTGCGACGCGCTGGCGAGCGGCGCTCGGCGGTAACGTCAAATCCGTCAGGACTCGTACTCGTTTTCGCCGGCCCGCTTCCCGTAGCTGCCGGCGCAGGCGCACAGCGCTCGCCGACGCAAACTTGTGCGAGGCATCCATGAGATCGCGAAACCCGACGCCCAAGGCATTTCGCGCGCTTCCCAATCGATGCCTGGCACGCTCCCAATTCTTGGCTTGCGCTCGAGCGCTGGCAGTCAGCCAGATTTTCCCTTCGCGGGCATGAGCAGCGCCGGCGGAGGAAAGGCTGCGGGCGAGATTTCGGACCATGCGGGGCAGGCGATCGATGAATTGCGCCGTCGGCGAAGTCGCCGATGACTCTTCCTCAAGTGGAGGTACGCCCGCGGCAAGAGTGCGCTGCGATGAGATGACCTCGGTCGGAGGATTTGCTACTGAATCGTCGACGAGCTCGGATCTCACCGTTTCCCAGGCGCTCTCCAGTCGCGTCCAGGCGCCCTCCCACTCTTCGTCGTGCGTCGCGTCGCAACAATGCTGCGCGAGATGCTGCGCGAGATTCGTCTTCAACTCCTGGAGGTCGCGCTCGACGATGCGGCTCAGATCGCCGATATCGGTGCCTGGGTGAGCATCGCCCGCTCGTCGTTGCGGAAAAGCTCGGGCGCTTCTGGATCGCCGCCGATCAGTTACGTGAGTCGTAGTCATGGCCATATTGCAACTCGGCCGATTCGCCCTGCTAACCCGTTTGCTCGGGCTGCGAGCGTTGTGCCACTGTGTGGAGAAAGCCAAACGCGGAGATTGCAAGCGGACACCGAAAAACGCGCGAAGTGTCGCCATGTTCCGACGGCGTGGCTCGCGGCGCGGCGCAGGGCCGCGACGTCTGACAGACTGACGGATAACGCCATGGCGATCTGTGCGGCATCGAACTGAAGGCGCTGTGAGGGCGCCATTGCGCCGGGATCGCCGCACGGAACGGACAGCGGCCAAGCGCCGGAGTGATTCCGTTTACTTCTTGCGGCGTGACCTCGGCGCACTCCGCGAGGCAATTCGGATTTCGCCACGCTCAATCATTCAAGCATTCCGCAGATCTCCATCAGCTCTCTACTTCGATCGAGGAGCATGTCGGAGCATCACGGCGACTAAAGTGCCCAAGTGCTCCACTCAAGCACCGCAGTCGCCAACGACTGAACCTGAACGATCAATTTGATCCGGATTGCGCAGAGCATGCGTGGTGACACCTGTGTTGCACGCGACACGGACTCAGTGCTTGAGTGCGCTCACGTCTACAATCAGGCGCCCGCATGACGAGTACTGCACTACGCCATGCTGACGAAGTAAATTGAGCGCGGTGGAAACTCTTTCGCGCCGTGCGACGACCATCTGGGCAAGCACTTCCTGCGTGAGCTACGCACCGATCTCGACGAGCTCGCCGCGCGCATCGCCCAACTTGTCCGCGAGCCTCCCGAGGACCTCGCGCAGCCGTTGCATGACATCCTTGCTGGCGAGGCGGATGACTTGGTCATACGCGTCGGCGAGCGCGGCGGAGAATACCCCGACGAGATCGCAGCAGATCAGGATTCGATGCCAGCGTGGCGATGACATCATCGAACTTCACGGGTATGGCCTCCGTGCGCTCGACGAAACTGGAACCGTTTTTGGAACCGTGCGGCAATTCTTTCTGGAACCGTAACAGGCCCGCGCGAAGAAAACTCTCGGAAAATGCATAGTCGGGGTGAAGCGGTAGCGACTGAAGGCGTCAGATTGCGATAAGCAACCAGCGCCGCCCATGCGTGAGGTGAGCGACAAGGCGTAACCAATTGCTACTGACTGCAACGCTGGCTGCGACGAAATGCGCTAGAGCGCAACGGACTGCAACAGATTGGTCGGGGTGAGGGGATTTGCGCTGTCCCTGCGCTCCCGTTGCGAGTTCGGGTGAAGTAGTCGGTCGGCGTTTGGCAGTGCCTCGGCCTACCTTGTTGAGCGCAGGTGCGGGCTCCGCTCCAGCATCGGACTCCCCAGCTCGAGGCTGCGCCGGGCTTCAGCGAGACTTGGGAAGAACCGAACCCTCACCCCCATCGTGTTGGCTGCCAGCTCGGCGAACTCTGCCTGCTCATGAGAGTGTTCGGGATTCATGTCTACGCAGGCGATGTAGCCGAGTAGTGATCCGTCGCTGCTGCGCTCCGAGATCACCTTGTAGATGCTGCCGAGATTCAGGCTTGGTCCTGCGAAGTCGAGCTCCATCAGGAGACGGTCGCGATCGTTCTCGAGCGCAGCCTGATACGCGTCACGCAGGAATCGCTGCATGTTGTCCGCAGTGTGGTCCCCGGAACCCTTGACGTGCAGGTAAGTGGGCGCCTGCTCGACCGTGAACTCGTATCTCATGCGTGCCTCCACTGGAGACCAGGACGTGGCGAAGTCGCACGTCTGTGGACAAGACCTGTATAGCGCAGGTCTCGACTGCAGCGAATCCGCATATCGTGAAGCAAAGATCGCCTGAGCGTGCGCTCGGCGCCATTTCTGGCAATCCCTGAAAGGACTTTGAGTCACCTATGTGACCGGAATAGACCGCAACAGATTGGTCGGGGTGACAGGATTTGAACCTGCGACCTATACGTCCCGAACGTAGCGCTCTACCAGGCTGAGCTACACCCCGAATCCATCGCGCGTGCGAAACGCTCAGTAGTTGCGTTCGACGGCGAAATCTGCGAGTTCGCGCAAGGCTTGCTTGTACGCCGACTCGGGCAGTTCGGCGAGGGCCTCGACGGCAAGGGCGGCCTCCTGCCGCGCGAGCCGCGCAGTGTACGCAAGGCCCCCCGTCGATTCAATTGCAGCCGTAACGGCCGCCAGGTCGGTCGTGCTGCCCTGTTCGATGCTCCGCCGGATGACACGACGCTGGTCGTCGTTGCCGACCCGCAGTGCATATATAAGAGGCAGCGTCGGCTTGCCCTCGGCCAGGTCGTCGCCGAGGTTTTTGCCGAGCTGTTCGCTGTCCGAGTGGTAGTCCAGCACGTCGTCGATCAGCTGGAACGCAGTGCCGAGATGGCGGCCATAGCGCACCATCGCGCCTTCGATCGCCGCTGGCGCGCCCGCCAGGATCGCGGCGATCTGCGCGCCGGATTCGAACAACTTCGCCGTTTTTCGGTAGATCACCTCGAAGTAGCGCTCCTGCGTCGTGTCCGGATCGTTTGCATTGAGCAGCTGCAGGACCTCGCCCTCGGCGATCTTGTTGGTCGCGCCCGCCATCACATCCATCACGCGCATGCTGCCGAGCGACACCATCATCTCGAACGCGCGCGAGTACACGAAGTCGCCGACCAGCACGCTCGCCTCGTTGCCCCAGACCTCGTTCGCTGTTTCGCGGCCGCGGCGCAGCGTGGAAGCGTCCACGACGTCGTCGTGCAGGAGCGTGGCGGTGTGAATGAACTCGATGATCGCTGCGGCCTCGGCGTGCCGCCGATCGCTGCTGCCGCAAGCGCGGCTGGCAACGAGCACGACCAGCGGGCGTAGGCGTTTTCCCCCGCTGCCTACAATGTAGTCGGCGATCTGATTGATCAGCACGACGTCGCTCGCGAGGCGCGTGCGAATGACGCGGTCGACCTCTCGCAGGTCATCGTCGACCAGGTTTTTGACGGAAGCGAAACTCATACGGAAAACGGTTAGCCGGGCAGACAGGAAATGGTAGCCGATGGACGGGGCGCGCTGCCCGGTAACCTCCTTCCGCGGCCCATGAACCGGCTGACTGCGCTGAATGGCGCGAAGTCCCTGAAACCTGCGAAAAATAGCGATAGGGCCGGGTTCCGGCGGGCTCGTGCGGTGGGCAGTTGCCAGTGACCCCCGCTGTCCGTACACTTCACGCCCTTTTCAGGCCGGGGTTCCCCCGGTCCGTCCGGAGTTCTAGCAGGTCATGTACGCCGTAATTTCAACGGGTGGCAAGCAGTATCGCGTCAGCGAAGGCTCGGTCCTTCGCGTGGAAAAGCTCACCGCGGAAGCCGGCGCGAACGTCGAGTTCGACAAGGTCCTGCTGGTCGGCCAGGGCGACAGCGTCAAGATCGGCTCGCCGTTCCTGAGCGGCGGCAAGGTGGTCGCGACGGTGCAGAGCCACGGCAAGGGCGACAAGGTGCGCATCGTCAAATTCCGCCGCCGCAAGCACTACCTGCGGCAGGGCACGCACCGCCAGCCCTATACCGAAGTGAAGGTCACGAGCATCGTCGGCTGAGGCCGGCGGCAGCAGTTTTAACGACTAGGGCGAGAACGCGTCATGGCACACAAAAAGGCTGGCGGCAGTACCAAGAACGGCCGCGAATCCGAGTCGAAACGGCTCGGCATCAAGAAGTTCGGCGGCGAGCAGGTGCTGGCCGGAAATATCCTCGTGCGCCAGCGCGGCACGGTTTATCGGGCCGGCGACAACGTCGGCACCGGCACCGACTACACCTTGTTTGCCAAGGTCACGGGTCGCGTGCAGTATCGGAAAAAGGGCGTCGAGCAGCACACGTTTGTGAGCGTCGTTGCGGCCGCCGAGTAAGGTTAGGGCCATTCTCCATGGCATAAAGAGCCCCGGTCCGTCCGGGGCTTTTTTTATGCTTGAACATCACCCATGAGATTCGTCGACGAAGCAGTCATTGCAGTCCAGGCCGGCCACGGCGGCCGGGGCGCGGTGAGCTTTCGCCGCGAGAAGTTCGTGCCGTTCGGGGGACCGGATGGTGGCGACGGCGGCAAAGGCGCCGATATCTATCTCGTCGGCACCGAGGGCATCAATACGCTGGCGGATTTCCGCTATCACCGAACGTTCCGCGCGCAGAACGGTACGCCCGGCAGCAGCCAGGACTGCACTGGTGCGGGCGGCACAGACCTCGAAGTTGCCGTCCCGATCGGTACCGTTATCGTCGATATCGATACAGAAGAGCAACTGGGTGACGTCATCGGCTTCGGTCAGCGCCTGCTGGTCGCCAAGGGCGGCAAGGGCGGCTGGGGCAATACCAAGTTCAAGAGCAGCACGAACCGCACGCCGCGCAAGGCGATGCCGGGTCTGCCGGGCGAGAAGCGCCAGCTTCGCCTCGAGCTCAAGGTAATGGCCGACGTTGGGTTGCTCGGACTGCCGAATGCGGGCAAATCGACCCTGATCCGCGCCGTTTCGGCGGCGAAGCCGAAGGTTGCCGACTATCCGTTCACGACGTTGCACCCGAACCTCGGCGTCGTCGCAGTCGGCACGCATCGCAGTTTCGTGATGGCCGATATTCCCGGCCTCATCGAAGGCGCGGCCGAGGGCGCAGGGCTCGGCATCCGATTCCTCAAGCATTTGCAGCGCACGCGGGTGCTCTTGCATTTGATCGACATTGCGCCTCCCGACCCGGACGCTGACCCCGTGCACGATGCACGCTCGATCATTGCAGAGTTGAAGAAGTTCAGCGCAGATCTCGCCAAGAAAGAGCGCTGGCTGGTGCTGAACAAGCTGGACCTGCTGCCGCCGGATGAGGCGGAGCGGCTCTGCAAAGACATCGTGCGCCGGCTGCGCTGGAAAGGGCCGGTCTATCGGATCTCAGGGCTGGCCCGGCAGGGCACGGATGCGCTGTGCCGCGACATCATGAAGCGGCTGGAGGAGTTGGGGATTCGGGAAAGGGAAGCGGAGTCGGAGTCGGGCTGAAGCCCGACCTACGACGGTCGGCGGCCAGGTTTCAGCCGGCCGACATTTCCTTGATGCGGGCGTTCAGGTGGCTCTTGTGGCGCGACGCCTTGTTGCGGTGGATGACGCCCTTGGTCACGGCCGCGTCGATGATCGGGCCGGCTTCCTTCAGCTTCGCAGCCGCTTCCTCCTTGCTGCCCTCATTGACGGCATTGACGACGCTCTTGATCGCAGTGCGCAGCTTGGACCGGGCCGCCACGTTGCGGGCACGGCGCTTCACGGTCTGACGGGCGCGCTTCTCGGCTGACTTGATATTGGCCACGGGCGGAGGGACTCCAAAAAAGAGCGCGAATTCTGCCGATGCAGCCCGTCCGAGGCAAGGGGAAAGACAGAATCTGCCCTTCCGGGTCCGGCTCGGCTCGGTACCATGGCGGCCCCATGAAGCCCCCAGGCCTGCGACGCGGCCGACCATGAACCGCGGTTTCTTCCGCAGCACCGCCGTCGTCGGAGTCACCACGCTGCTGTCCCGGATCACCGGGTTGGCTCGCGAAATGGTGTTTGCCGCCATCATTCCCGCGGTCATGCTCGAGGTCTACGTTCTCGCGAACCAGATCCCGAACCTGCTGCGCCGCCTGTTCGCCGAGGGCGCGTTCTCGCAGGCATTCGTGCCGGTCGTGGCCGAATATCGAGCTCAGCGCAGCACCGACGAGGTGCGCGAGCTGGTCGACTCGGTCGCTGGCACGCTCGGCGGCATTCTCGCGCTCGTCTCGATCATCGGCGTCATCGTGGCCCCGGTCATCGTGTTGTTGTGCGCGCCGGGCTTCACCGCGAAGCAGGCTGGCCAGTACGAGCTGGCGGTCGAGGCGCTGCGCTGGACGTTCCCGTATCTGCTGTTCGTGTCGCTCACGGCGCTCGCCGGCGGCGTGCTGAACAGCTACCAGAAGTTCGCGCTGCCCGCGTTCGCGTCGGTCGTGCTGAACGTCGTGATGATCGTGTTCGCGGCCTGGATTTCCCCGTATTTCGAGCAGCCGGTGATCGCGCTCGCCCTCGGCGTGTTCGTCGGCGGCATATGCCAGGTCGCGATACAGGTGCCGGCGCTGCTGCGGCTGCGCCTGGTGGGCTGGCCGCGCTGGAACCTGCAGCACGAGGCCGTGCGACGCATCGCGCTGCTGATGGGGCCGGCGATCATTGGCTCGTCGATGGGACAGTTGAGCATCATGCTCAGCACGGCGATCGCCTCGCTCCTCGCGGACGGCAGCATGACCTGGCTGTTCTTCGCCGATCGCCTGGTCGAGTTCCCGCTCGGCGTTTTCAGCATCGCGCTTGCAACGGTGATCCTGCCCAGCCTGTCGGCCCATCACGCGCGGCAGACGCCGGAGGAGTTCTCCGAGACGCTCGCCTGGGCGCTACGCCTGGTCTGCCTGATCGTGATTCCGGCGTCGGTGGCGATGCTCGCGCTGGCCGGGCCGCTGACCGTCGTGATCTACCACCGCGGCAGGTTCACGGGATTCGACGTCGACATGACCCAGCGCGCGCTGATGGCGTTCTCGCTCGCGCTGCTCGGCTGGAGTCTCATCAAGGTGCTCGCAACGGGCTACTACGCACGCCAGGACACGAAGGCGCCGGTGCGCGTCGCCGTGCGCTCGCTCGGGCTGACGATGGCGCTGAACGCTGTCGTACTCGCTGTGCTGTGGCTGACGGGCCACCTCAAGTCGGCTGGCGCGCACACACTGCTCGCGCTGACGAACGGCGTCGGGGCCATGCTCAACGCAGGTCTGCTCTATGTCGGTCTGGCCCGCAGGGGCATCGTGCATCCGGGCCACGTGATGCGCGGCCTGCTCGCTCGTATCGTCATCGCGAGCGCCGTCATGGCGTCCCTGCTGGCCTGGCTCGGCGGCGATCTCGCGTTCTGGCTGAGCACCGGCACTCTCGTTCGCGTCCTGCGGCTGAGCGGTCTGATCGTCGCCGGCATCGTCGTCTACTTCGGCGTCCTGTGGCTGCTCGGCGTGCGGGCCGGGCAGTTCCGGCTGCAACCGCCCGCCGTAGCTCCGGCTTCAGCCCGACAGGACGACTCGGGCTAAAGCGCGACCTACAGGCCTGATTTCCGGCGGTTCGCCCCTATAATGGAACCCTTCCGGTGAACGATTGGGAGCGCGAGCCACGATGGAGCTCGTTCGGGGCTTGCACAACGTGGATCGGGCGGCTCGCGGTTGCGTGCTCACGATCGGCGCCTTCGACGGTATCCACCGCGGTCACCAGGAGATGATCCGGGTGCTGCGGTCGATCGCGGCCGCGCAGCGGCTGCCGGCGACGCTGCTGTCCTTCGAGCCGACGCCGCGCGAGTTCTTTGCGAAGGCAGCGCCGCCGGCGCGCCTGACGCGATTTCGCGAGAAGTACGAGGCGTTGCGGCAGTATGGCGTGGAGCGCTTCGTATGCCTGCGGTTCGACGCGGCGCTGCGCTCGATGGGCGCCGACGAATTCATCGGCGACGTGCTGGTGAGCGCGCTCGGCGCGCGGCATGTGATCGTCGGGCACGACTTCAAGTTCGCGCGCAACCTCGCTGGCAACGTCCAGACGCTGCGCGCGGCGGGACCCGCGGCGGGCTTCGCAGTCACCGAAGTGCCGCCGTTCGAGATCGATGGCGAGCGCGTCAGCAGTTCGCTGATCCGCGCGGCGCTGGATGCGGGCGACATGGCGCGGGCCGCCGGCCTGCTCGGGCGACCGTACCGGATGACGGGCAAGGTCGTGGAAGGCGCGAAGCTCGGCCGCAAGCTCGGGTTTCCGACCGCGAACTTGCGGCCGCGGCGGCGCGCAACGCCGCTCGCGGGCGTGTTCGCGATCCGTGTGTCGGGGTGCGGTTTGCAGAACGCGCCCGGAGTTGCCAGTCTCGGTACGCGGCCGGCGGTAAACGGTAAGGAGCTGCTGCTCGAAGCGCACGTGTTCGACTTCGACGGCGACCTGTACCGTCAATACCTGCACGTCGATTTCATCGCGCGGTTGCGCGACGAGTTGTGGTTCCCGGACATGGATCAGCTGGTGGAGCAGATGAAGAAGGATGCAGAGCGAGCACGCGAGATCTTGAGTCGTTAAGTATGGCCACGGATTACAAGCACACCCTCAACCTGCCGGACACTGCCTTCCCGATGAAGGCCGATCTCGCGCGTCGCGAGCCAGACGTACAGAAGTTCTGGGAGGAACAGGACATCTACGCGAAGCTGCGCGAGACGGCGCGCGGCCGGCCGACGTTCATTCTCCATGACGGTCCGCCGTACGCGAACGGGACGATCCATCTCGGCCACGCCATCAACAAGGTGCTCAAGGACGTCGTGGTGAAGTCGCGCTCGTTTGACGGCTACGACGCGCCTTACGTGCCCGGTTGGGACTGCCACGGTCTGCCGATCGAGCATCAGATCGAGAAGGCGCGCGGCAGCAAGGTCGTGAAGGCGATGCCACCGCGCGACTTCCGCCAGGCGTGCCGCGAGTACGCCCAATCGCAGGTCGAAGCGCAGCGCGTGGATTTCAAGCGGCTCGGCGTGATGGGCGACTGGGACCGCCCCTACATGACGATGCAGCCCTTCTACGAAGCGGAGCAGCTGCGCGCGTTCGCGCAGATCCTGCGCAACGGGCACGTCTACAAGGGCCTGAAGCCGGTGCACTGGTGCCTCGATTGCCGTTCGGCCCTCGCCGAGGCAGAGGTCGAGTACGAGGACCGGATCTCGCCCGCGATCGACGTGCGTTTCCCCGTGAAAGACGTCGCGGATCTCGCAAAGCGGTTCGGCGTCGCGTCGGCGCGTGCGCCGGCGAGCGTCGTGATCTGGACCACGACTCCGTGGACGTTGCCCGCGAACCAGGCCGTGTCCGCCGGTCCCGAAGTTCGCTATGAGCTGATCGATACCGGCTCGGAGCTGTTGGTGCTCGCGAAGGATCTCGTGGCCGCCGTGCTCCAGCGCGCCGGGGTCAACGAGTTCAAGCGTGTCGGCGAAGTCGCCGGCTCCGCGCTCGAGGGCCTGCAACTCGCGCATCCGTTCTACGAGCGCACCGTTCCCGTCGTGCTCGGCGAGCACGTGACGCTCGACGCGGGCACGGGTCTCGTGCACACCGCGCCCGGTCACGGTCACGAGGACTACGAAGTCGGATTGAAGTACAAGCTGCCGATCGACAACCCGGTCGGCAGCGACGGTCGCTTCGTTGCGGGCACGCTCCTGTTCGAAGGCGAGCACGTGTTCGAGGCGAACAAGCACGTGATCGCGGTGCTGCAGGAGCGCGGCGCACTGTTGCATGAGGAAACTCTCAAGCACAGCTATCCGCATTGCTGGCGCCACAAGACACCGGTCATCTTCCGCGCGACCGCGCAATGGTTCATCAGCATGGAGCAGGCGGGCTTGCGCAAGGGCGCGCTGCGCGAGATCGGCAAGGTGAAGTGGATGCCGGCGTGGGGCGAGAGCCGCATCGGCAACATGATCGCCGACCGTCCCGACTGGTGCATTTCGCGTCAGCGCGTGTGGGGCGTACCGCTCGCATTGTTCACGCATCGCGTCACCGGCGAGCCGCACCCGCGCTCCGCGGAACTGCTCGACGCCGTCGCCGAGCACGTCGAGAAGGGCGGCATCGACGCCTGGTACGAGCTGGATCCCGTGGCGCTGCTCGGGCCCGAGGCGAACGACTACGAGAAGGTCAACGACATTCTCGACGTGTGGTTCGACTCGGGCGTGTCGCATCAGTGCGTGTCGAAGCACTGGCCCGAGGTCACGATGCCGGCGGACCTGTATCTGGAAGGCTCCGATCAGCACCGCGGCTGGTTTCACAGCGCGCTGCTGACCTCGGTCGCGTTGCACGAGCGTGCACCGTATCGCGCCGTGCTGACGCACGGGTTCACGATCGACGAGAAGGGCCGGAAGATGTCGAAGTCGCTCGGCAACGTCATCCTGCCGCAGAAGGTCATCGGCACGCTCGGCGCGGACGTGCTGCGCCTTTGGATCGCCGGGACCGACTACGCGAACGAGATGAGCCTGTCGGACGAGATCCTGAAGCGCGTCGGCGAGTCGTATCGGCGCATGCGCAACACCGTGCGCTTCCTGCTCGGCAATCTCGCCGGTTTCGATCCGGCGAGCGACCAGGTGGCGCCGGACGAGCTCGTCGCGCTCGATCGCTGGGCGCTGTGGCGCACCGAGCAGCTGCAGGAGGAGGTCGTTGCTGCGTATCGCAACTACCAGTTCCACCTGATCTACCAGAAGGTGCACAACTTCTGCAGCGTCGATCTCGGCAGCTTCTACGTCGACGTGCTCAAGGATCGGCTCTACACGACGCCAGCGAAGGGTCACGCGCGGCGCTCGGCTCAGACCGCGATGTTCTGGATCGTCGAGGCAATGGTGCGCTGGCTTGCGCCGCTGCTGTCCTTCACCGCGGAGGAGATCTGGCGGTTCATGCCGGGTGCGCGCAATGAGTCGGTGTTCCTCAATACGTGGGTCGCTTTGCCGCGAGGCGCGGCGCAGCGTCCACAGACCGACTGGGATGCGGTGTTGCGCGTCCGCAGCGGCGTGATGCGCGAGCTCGAGAAGCTGCGCAACGCGAACGCGATCGGCGCGCCGCTCGACGCGGAGGTCGATGTCTACTGCGCTCCCCATGTATTGCAGGTCCTGCAACCCTTCGGCGAGGAGCTGCGGTTTGCATTCATCACTTCCGCGGCGCGAGTCCACCGGGCGGACAGCCGTCCGCCCGAGGCGACTGCGGCGGAAGAGGGGAACGAGGACTTCGCCTGGATCGTTGCGCGTCCGTCGGCCGCGAAGAAGTGCGTGCGCTGCTGGCACAAACGCGAGGACGTGGGCAGCTACCCCAAGCATCCGGAGTTGTGCGGCCGCTGCGTCACGAACGTCGACGGGCCGGGCGAGCAACGACGCTACATCTGAGAATCTGAGAATCGCAGGTGCCAATGGGCAGTAATCCGCTTTCGAAGGTCTGGTTCACTCCGACGCACGGAGCCAGCAACTGGCTGTGGCTGTCGTTCTTCGTCGTGCTGTTGGACCAGACGACGAAGGCGCTCGTCATCGGCACCGTGAAGGCGCAGGACATGATCGCGCTGCTGCCGTTTCTCCACATCGTCTACCTGGAGAACACCGGCGCCGCGTTCAGCATCTTCGCCCAGGCGTCCGGCTGGCAGCGCTGGTTCTTCATCGGGCTCGCGCTGCTCGTGAGCGTCGTGCTCATGCTGTGGCTGCGCCGGATCCGCGCCGACCAGACGCTGCTCGCGATCGGCCTGTCGCTGGTGCTGGGCGGCGCGCTCGGCAACGTCATCGATCGCGTGATGCACGGCTACGTCGTCGATTTCATCTACTTCAACTGGCGGGCCTGGGATTTTCCCGCGTTCAACATCGCCGATACGGCGATCTCGATCGGCGCCGGCTGCCTGTTGCTCGATGCATTCCTCGAGCGCGGGCACGGCAAGGAAGCGGCCTCCGGCGAGCGGCGCGCTAGGACGGAGTAAAGGCATGCAGATCCTGCTCGCCAATCCTCGCGGGTTCTGTGCCGGTGTCGACCGCGCGATCGATATCGTCGAGCGGGCGATCGAGCTGTTCGGCGCGCCGATCTACGTGCGTCACGAAGTCGTGCACAACCGCTACGTCGTGGAGCGTCTGCGCGCGCTGGGCGCCGTCTTCGTCGAAGAGCTCGACGAAGTGCCCGACGATGCAACGGTGATCTTCAGTGCGCACGGCGTTTCGCGCGCAGTACAGGATGAAGCGCGTCGCCGCGCGCTCAAGGTCTTCGACGCGACTTGTCCGCTCGTGACCAAGGTGCACATGGAAGTCGCGCGCTACGCCCGCGAAGGTCGCGAGGTGATCCTGATCGGGCACGCCGGGCACCCCGAAGTCGAAGGCACGATGGGACAGTTCGACACCGCGTTCGGCGGGCGCATCCTGCTCGTAGAGACGCCCGAGGACGTGCAGCGGCTGCAGGTCGGCGATCCGGCGCGGCTCGCGTTCGTCACGCAGACCACGCTCTCTGTCGACGATACGCAGCGGATCGTCGATGCGTTGCGCGAGCGGTTCCCGACGCTGGCCAGTCCGCGCAAGGAAGACATCTGCTACGCGACGCAGAACCGCCAGGACGCGGTGAAGCAATTGGTCGAGCGCTGCGACATCATCCTCGTCGTCGGGTCGCCGAGCAGCTCGAACTCGAATCGCCTGCGCGAGATCGCCGAGAAAGCCGGCATCCCCGGCTATCTCGTGGACGGGCCCGAGGACTTGCAGCGCGAGTGGTTCGAGGGCAAGCGCGTCGTCGGCGTGACCGCCGGCGCGTCGGCGCCAGAGGTTTTGGTCGAGCGCGTAGTCGCGCGGATCCGCGAGTGGGGCGGCGCGGCGCCCGTCGACGTGATCGGCCAGCAGGAAAACGTGGTTTTCAGTCTGCCGCGCGAGTTGCGCATTCCGGTTCGTTCGGAGTCAGGCTGAGCCTGACTCCTACGGCGCTACTCTGATCACGTACGAGGCGGTGCCGGCGTCCGGCTCCGACCAGCTCACCGCGATCACATATGTCGGCGGCGTCGTGAGCGTGTCGCGCGTGATCGTGCCCAGTCCGCTCGGCAGCTTGCGCTCGACTTCATCCTCCCAACACGCCGCCTCGCGCGCGGCGATATCCTGCGGCAGCTTGAGCTTGGATTGCTGATCGCACAACACACCGATGGTCGTCGCGAACCCTGCGTGACCTTCCTTGGTGTTGCGGATGCGTTCCGCGATCTGTTCGGCCAGCTGCGCTGCTTCGCGATGCAGCTGGGCCTCGGGGTTGGTTTGCACCTGATCGGAATACAGGGCTGCGATGCCGATGATCCCCACCGCCATGACCAGCAGCGCGGCGAGCATCTCGACGATCGTGAAGCCGCGCGGGCGACGGATGGCAGTGCAGACGACCATGAGCGGCGATCATCGCTATCCCGACGGGCAGCGTAAAGGCTTGTCGTCCGTGTCGCGCTGTGCGACACGCGGGCGGCCCGTGTGGCTGATGATGATCGCTCGTGCGTGCGCCGAGCCGCGCACGTCGCAAAAGACGATCGTGCCGTTGACGACTGCCTGCGTGGCCGGCCGGAACGAGTACCCGCGGCGGTTCGAAGTGATCGATCCGCCCGGCGAGGGGCCAGAGGTGAAGATGAGCTCCTCCGTCGCCTCGCGCATCGGCGGATCGTCGCGGTCGGAATTCACGAACACGATCCAGCCGACGCTCCAGTCCGCCGCGCGGTTGTCGCAGCCCCGCCCATCGCTGGACGGGCACACGCTGACGATCTCACCGCGCTTGATCGCTTCGGACCTCGCCAGGAACAGCCCGAGCAGCAGGCCGTTGACCGCGGTTGTCCTGCGCGCATCGAGCCGGAGCGCGCTCATGCCCGGCGCTGCGAGCGTCGCGAGGACCGCGACGACGGCGAGCGTCGTCAGCAGTTGGATGAGGGTGGTGCCGGCCGATTTGCACATCCTTTTGCCCGGGCCTGGATCGAGGGTTCCACCCTAAAGCCTGCAAGCGGCGCCCTAGTCGGGCTTTTTTACGCCTTTTGCGCCGATTCTCGCGTCCGGCCGGTGGCCGCGCTATGCTCGTCCCATCGCATCGCACGAGGCGAAATCGTGAGCTCCCAGCAATCCGTACGGGCACTGCCCCGCGAGCACATCTCACGTCAGGAAATCATTGGGCAGCTGCAGGCGCACGGCCTGAAACCGACCGAGCAGCGCATTCGCATCGCCGAGCTGTTGATGAGCGTGCCGACGCACATGACGGCCGAGCAGATTCTCGCGGCCGTGCGGCGCGGCGGCGAGCGCGTCTCGAAAGCGACGGTGTACAACACGCTCAAAGTGCTGGCGCAGCGCGGCCTGGTGCGTCAGATCCATCTCGATCCGGAGCGCTCGGTCTACGATTCGACGCGCACGCCCCATCATCATTTCCACGACCTGGAAACCGGCGAGCTGCGCGACATCGACCCGAACGACATCGCTTTCAGCCGCTTTCCGGCGCTGCCGGAAGGGATGGAAGCAGAGGTCGAGGTCGTGATCCGGCTCAGGAAAAAGCGCGCCGGCGCCGCCTAGCCGCACGCCGGTCGCTCCCGTATACTTCCGCCCCCTCGCCGGGGTAGCTCAGCTGGTAGAGCAGCGCATTCGTAATGCGCGGGTCGGGAGTTCGAATCTCTTCTCCGGCACCAAATTCCCTGGGTCTTTGCACCTGACAGCGGGCTGACAGTGCCAGCCCGCTGTTCCGGCCGCGCTACTTCACGGCGGCGGCAGCGAGCCGAGCGCCTTCTTGGCTGCGGCGCTGACC
>DATEML010000235.1:0-2239 GCA_035275585.1 Steroidobacteraceae bacterium
AAGTGGCGGACCATGCCGCGGAGGCAACGCCATGATCCAGATGCGCACGATGCTGAATGCCGCCGACAACAGCGGCGCGCGGAGCCTGATGTGCATCAAGGTGCTCGGCGGCTCGAAGCGGCGCTACGCGACGGTCGGCGACGTGATCAAGGTGAGCATCCGCGACGCGATCCCGCGCGGCAAGGTCAAGAAGGGCGAGGTCTACGACGCGGTCGTAGTGCGCACCAAGTTCGGCGTGCGCCGCCCGGACGGCTCGCTGATCCGCTTCGACGGCAACGCCGCGGTGCTGCTGACGAACAAGCTCGAGCCGATCGGCACGCGCATCTTCGGACCGGTGACGCGCGAGCTGCGCACGGCGCAGTTCATGAAGATCATCTCGCTCGCGCCCGAGGTGTTGTGATGAACAAGATTCGCAAGGGTGACGAAGTTCTCGTGATCGCCGGTCGCGACAAGGGCCGCCGCGGCACGGTCGTCAAGGTGCTCGAAGACCACGTCGTGGTCGAGGGCGTGAACATGGTGAAGCGGCACACGAAGCCGAACCCGCAGCGTCAGGTGCAGGGCGGCATCGTCGAGAAGGAGGCTGCGGTCGACCTCTCGAACGTGATGCTGTGGAACCCGGTGACGAAGAAGGGCGACCGCGTCGGCTTCCGCACGCTCGCCGACGGCCGCAAGGTGCGCTTCTTCAAGTCCAACAAGGAAGTCGTGGACGCTTGAGGTAATTGAGTATGGCGAATACAGAAGACACCAAGCCCGCGAAGCCCGAGAAGGCCGACAAAGCCGACAAGGCCGCTGCCAAGGCAGAGAAGGCCGAGAAGGCTGCGGCCAAAGCCGACAAGGCTGCGAAGGCCGACAAGGCGCCGAAGGCGAAAGAGCCGAAGGTTCCTGCGCCGCCGGCGCGCCTGCACGTGCTCTACCGCGACAAGATCGTGGCGGAGCTGCAGCAGACGCTCGCCCTCAAGAACGTGATGGAGGTGCCGCGCATCTCCAAGATCACGGTCAACATGGGCGTCGGCGAGGCGGTCGCGGACAAGAAGATCATGGACAACGCGGTGGCCGATCTCACCAAGATCACCGGCCAGAAGCCGCTGGTCACGCGCGCGCGCAAGTCGGTGGCGACCTTCAAGGTACGCGACGGGCTGGCGATCGGCGCCAAGGTCACGCTGCGCGGCGGACGGATGTACGAGTTCCTCGATCGCCTGGTCTCGATCGCGATGCCGCGCATCCGCGACTTCCGCGGCGTGAGCGCGCGCTCGTTCGACGGCCGCGGCAACTACAACTTCGGCGTCAAGGAACAGATCATTTTCCCGGAGATCGCCTACGACCAGATCGATGCGATCCGCGGCATGGACATCACTATCACGACGACGGCGCGCGACGACAAAGCAGGACGCGCGCTGCTCGAAGCCTTCAGTTTCCCGTTCCGTAAGTAGAGCGACACCCTATGGCCAAGACATCGATGGTCAATCGCGAGACGAAGCGCACCAAGCTGGTGAAGCGCTACGCTGCCAAGCGCGCGCGGCTGAAGGAAATCATCCGCAAGCCGACGAGCACGCCGGCGGAGCGCGAGGCCGCGGTGGCCGGACTGCAGGCGCTGCCGCGCGACTCGAGCAAGAGTCGCCAGCGCAACCGCTGCGCAATCACCGGCCGCTCGCGTGGCAACTACCGCAAATTCGGTCTGGGCCGCACCAAGCTGCGCGAAGCAACCATGCGCGGCGATGTTCCGGGCCTCCGCAAGGCCAGCTGGTAATAGCTGGAACCACTGGAGCACCAAATGAGCATGACGGATCCGATCGCCGACCTCCTGACCCGCATTCGCAACGGCCAGTCTTCGGGCAAGACCGAAGTCAACGTGCCGGCTTCCAAGGTGAAGCTCGCGATTGCGAAGGTGCTGAAGGACGAAGGCTATATCGAAGATTTCGCCCCGACTCAGCTCGACGGCAAGCCGATGCTGGCCGTGCAGCTGAAGTACTTCCAGGGCCGGCCGGTCATCGACCGCCTGGAGCGCGTCAGCCGTCCCGGCCTGCGCGTCTACAAGGGCAAGGACGAGCTGCCGGCCGTGCTCGGCGGGCTCGGCATCGCGATCGTATCGACGTCGCAGGGCGTGATGAGCGATCGCCAGGCGCGCGCTGCCGGTCACGGCGGCGAAGTGCTGTGCATCGTGTCGTGATGGTGGAGTAGCCATGTCTCGAGTAGCCAAACAGCCCGTGACCCTGCCGCAAGGCGTCACCGCGACGATCGC
>DATEML010000236.1:0-10968 GCA_035275585.1 Steroidobacteraceae bacterium
ATCGGGACGAGACCCGGGAGAGCTGATGAGAAGACACTTGCCGCGCCTGCTGTTGATGGGCGCACTGCTGTCCCCCACGACGCTGTACGCGCTGGGTCTGGGTGAAATCCGTCCGCACTCCGCCCTCAACCAGCCGTTCGACGCCGAGATCGAGCTGATTTCACCGACCGCCGACGAGCTGGCGGGCCTGAAGGTCGGCCTGGCCGGCCCGGACATGTACCAGCGTTACGGCCTCGACCGGCCGATGTTCCTGTCGAGCTTCGAGTTCTCGGTGCAGCGCGGCCGCGACGGCAGCGCCGCGATCAAGATCAGGTCCAATCGCTCGGTCACCGAGCCCTTCGTAACGCTGCTCGTCGAAGCGAGCTGGGCGCGCGGCCGTTTGTTGCGCGAGTACACGGTATTGCTCGACCCGCCGGTGTTCATGCCGACGCAACCCGAAGCTCAAGCGCCGGTCACGACGCCGCAGGCCGGAGCGCCGAGCGGCGGCCGGATCGAGCGGCCGGTCGCTCAGGAGCCGCCGCCTGCGCCGCGGCCGTCGCAGCCGACTCCGGTTCCGACGCCGTCCCAAGCCACGCAAGAGCCAGTAGCGGGTCCGGCGCCCACGCCCGTCGCTGGTGAGTACACCGTCGAGCGCAACGACACGCTGTGGCGAATCTCCAGTCGCGTCACGCCGGGCGGATCGCGTCGCGAAATCAACCGCACGATGATCGCGCTGTTCCGCGCGAACCCGGCGGCGTTCAACGGCAACATCAATCGGCTGCGCGCCGGTAGCGTGCTGCGCATCCCGGAGCTGTCGGACATCGAAGCGATTTCGACATCGGAGGCGACCGCGGAAGTCACGCGCCAGGTTGCCGAATGGAGCGGGGCGCAGCCATCGCAGGCCGCGCAGGAAGAAGCGAATCGGTTGCGGCTGGTCACACCGGCGGAGACGCCGGCTGCGCCTTCGCCCGCCGCGCCGGCGCCGGCAGAGCAGGTCGCCAAGGCGCCGTCGACTCCTCCGACGACCTCTGGTCCGACACCCGGCGACAATCGCGTGGCACTGCCGAGCCAGGGCCTCGCCGAGACACAGCAGAGCGCGACCGAAACACCGGTCGAGCCCGCACCGCAGCCGGAGGCAACTTCGCAAGAGCCGGCGCCGCAACCCGAAACATCTGCCGAGACGCCGCCGGCTGAACAGGCTGCCGCGCCAAAGCCGGTTTCGCCGCCGGTCCAGGCACCGCAGCAGCCGACGCCGTCGTTGCTCGATCGCATCGGCCAGTACTGGTGGGCATTCGTCGTAGCAGGCGCGCTGGTCATTGTCGCGTTCCTGTTGCTCTTCATCCGCCGCCGCCGCGAGGAAGCTTCTGTCGCCGCCGACGCGATGGCCGGGTTGGATTTCGAGCCGCACCCGACGCGCGCCGCTCCGGCCATGTCGCCGGTGACCAAGGCGCGCGATCGCGATTCATTTGTGGTCGAGGACTCGGAGGACAGCACGGGCGAGTTCGAGCAGCCGGCGCCTGCGCCGACGTCGCGGCGCCCCGAGCCGCCGAAGCCGCGCCTCGAGCCCGTTGCCGCCGCGCCTGCAGCGGCCGCGCCGTCGCGCGCCGACGAGACGATGAGCAGCGAGACGCAGGTGCGTTTCGATCAGCAGGACGCACTCGCCGAAGCCGACTTCCATATGGCATACGGCCTGTACGATCAGGCCGCCGATCTGGTGAAGATCGCGATCAGCCGCGAGCCGGCCCGTCGCGATCTGAAGCTGAAGCTGCTCGAAATCTACTTCGTGTGGGGCAACAAGGATCTGTTCCTCGACACGGCTCGTGAGCTGCACGGCACCCGCTCCCAGGCCGCGCCCGGCGAGTGGGACAAAGTGCTCATCATGGGCAAGCAGATCGCGCCCGACGACGTCATGTTCAAGGGCGAAGCCGGTGCGGCGCACGTCGATCTGGTGGACGTCAACCTGGAAGGCGGCGAAAACCGCGTCGACGTCGATCTGTTCGCCGAGCCCGACGCCGACAAGCCCGCGGGCCTCGACCTGGATTTCACCAGCGGCGAGCGCAAGGGTCCGGTGCAGACCGGCGCGTCCTCGGACCTGGATTTCCTGCTCGACGAGCCGAAGCGCGGCGCGGACGAAGAGCCGACGCGCGAGATGGATCCGCTGTCGCGCACCCAGGAGACGCCGACTATCGAGACGCCGCAGATCGATCGCGCCTCGCAGACCATGCGCGAGCGGACGATCCGCGAAAAGATCCCGGGATCGAAGGCCGAGCAGACCGCCGAGCTGTCGCTGGACGATCTCGGCCTCGACGTCGATTCGCTCGAGGCGTCCGGCTCGCTGGAAGACACGACTTCGCTGGAGAAGGACTCGACGGCGGAAGCCCCCGCGCCGCTGCGCGACGACGAGATGACGCAGCTCGCGCCGTCCATCGGTAACTTCGACCGGACGATGAAGGCGCCGCGGGAAAAGTTCGACATCGAGACCACCGGCACGATCTACATCGATCAGGTCGACCTGGCCGGCGGCGACACCGTCGAGCAGCCGCGTCCGGAAAACGAATCGACCGCGGAGATGAAGCGTCCCTCGATGCCGAAGGACCTGGACGTGGATCTGGATCACCTGTCGGGCGCGGGCACCGGCCCGGAGACGGTGAAACAGGTGCGCGGCGGCGATCGGGAAGCCGACACCTTCTCGAGCGACGTGTTCGCCGATCGCACGGCCGAAGTACCGCGCGTCGATCTCGACGTCGGCGAACCGCTGTCGGGCGACGATAGCGACGCAACCCATCGCCGCACGATCGCGGGTGGCGACGTCGGGCTGTCGGAGCTCGAGCCGGTGACGATGAGCGAAGTCGGCACCAAGCTCGACCTGGCGCGCGCTTACATGGACATGGGCGATCCGGACGGCGCCCGCAGCATCCTCGAAGAGGTACTGTCCGAGGGCAACGCCAGCCAGAAGCAGGAAGCGCAGCGCTTGATGGAGTCGATCAGATAACCCGAATTGCGCTCGGCCTCGAGTACGACGGCAGTGCGTTCTGCGGCTGGCAGTCGCAGGCGCACGCACTGGGGATCCAGTCGGTCGTCGAAGCGGCGCTGTCGATCGTCGCCGATCATCCCGTCGCAGTGATTGCCGCCGGCCGCACCGATGCGGGCGTGCACGCGGCGATGCAGGTCGTTCATTTCGACACGCAAGCAGTCCGGGCCGAGCGCGGCTGGGTGCTCGGCGCGACGACGAACCTGCCCGCACAAGTCAGCGCACTCTGGGCTCGCGAGGTGCCTGACGCTTTCCACGCCCGCTACAGCGCACTTGCCCGCACCTATCGCTACGTCATCCTGAATCGCACCGCGCGCCCGGCACTCGCTGCGGACCGCGTCTGCTGGATTCGCGATCCGCTCGACGAGAACCGCATGCGCACGGCCGCAGCGCATCTGCTGGGCGAGCACGACTTTTCCTCGTTCAGAGCCGCCGAGTGCCAGGCGCGCACGGCGATGCGCAACATGCACGAGATCACGGTCGAGCGCACCGGCGAGCGCATCGTGTTGACCGTGCGTGCGAACGCCTTCCTGCATCACATGGTGCGCAACATCGCCGGCGTGCTCATCGCTATCGGCTCCGGCGAGCGCCCGACCGACTGGGCTGCCGAGGTCCTGGCTGCTCGCGATCGCACCCAGGGCGGGGTCACGGCGGTGCCCGGTGGACTGTACCTGGCCGGCATCCGTTACACGCCGAGCCTCGCATTGCCCAGCGAGCCCGGCTGGGACGGCGGCGGGGCACTTGGCTTCGGCCCAGGCTAGCCCCATGATTCTTACCCCAGTGGCCAAGGACTCGCTGCACCGATGACCTGGTTCGAAAAAATCATGCCTTCGCGGATCAAGACTGAGCGCCGGACGCGCTCGGTGCCGGAAGGCCTGTGGATGAAGTGTGCCGCGTGCGACGCGGTGCTGTATCGCGCCGAGCTGGACCGCAACCTGCACGTGTGCCCGAAGTGCGGCAATCACATGCGCATCGGCGCGCGCGAGCGACTCGAATACTTCTTCGATCCGGACACCACGGAGGAGCTCGGCGAGGGGATCGAGCCGGAGGACCCGCTAAAGTTCCGCGACACGAAGAAGTATCGCGATCGCCTGTTGCAGGCCCAGAAGAGCACGCAGGAGAAGGACGCGCTGGTCGTGATGGCCGGCACGTTGCACGGCCTGCCGATCGTCGCCGGCGCGTTCGAGTTCGCGTTCCTCGGCGGTTCGATGGGTTCGGTCGTGGGCGAGCGCTTCGTACGCGGCGTCGAGCACTGCATCGAGCATCGCAAGCCGCTGGTGTGCTTCTCGGCGAGCGGCGGCGCGCGCATGCAGGAGGCGCTGCTGTCATTGATGCAGATGGCGAAGACCAGCTCCGCGCTCGCACGCCTGAGCTCAGCACGCCTGCCCTACATTTCCGTGTTGACCGATCCGACGACCGGCGGCGTGTCGGCGAGCCTCGCGATGCTCGGCGACGTCAACATCGGCGAGCCGAAGGCGCTGATCGGCTTCACGGGCGCGCGCATCATCCAGCAAACGGTGCGCGAGACGCTGCCGGAAGGATTCCAGCGCGCCGAATTCCTGCTCGATCACGGCGCGCTCGACATGATCGTCGACCGTCGCGACATGCGCGATCGCATCGCCGGGCTGCTGACGATGTTCATGCACAAGCCTGCCGTCGCGGCGGGCTGATGCATGGTCCGGCCCAGCGAGCGGAGCCCGCGGTTCCGCCGTCTTGCCGATTGGCTCGCGTGGCAGGAGACGCTGCATCCCAATGCGATCGATCTCGGGCTGGAACGGCTGCAGCGCACGCTCGATCGCCTGAACTGGCAGCGTCCCGCGTGCCCGGTGATCACCGTCGCCGGCACCAACGGCAAAGGTTCATGCGTAGCCCTGACGGCGCGCATCCTCGCCGAGGCCGGCTATCGCGTCGGCACGTTCACTTCTCCGCACCTGCTTCGCTATAACGAGCGCATCGCCGTCGGCGGCGTCGACGTTTCCGACGAGACCTTGATGGCGGCGTTCGAGCGCATCGACGCGGCCCGCGGCGACGATACGCTGACGTTCTTCGAGTTCAACGCCGCGGCGGCATTGCTGGTATTTGCCGACGCCCAGCCCGATGCAGTCGTGCTCGAAGTGGGCATGGGCGGGCGGCTCGACGCGGTCAACGTCGTCGACGCCGACGTCGCGCTCGTCACCTCGATCGATCTCGACCACTGCGACTGGCTGGGCCGCGACCGTGAAAGCATCGGGCGCGAGAAGGCAGGAATCTTTCGCGCGGGGCATCCGGCCATCTTTGGTGCGCGCGCGATGCCGGCGTCGATCGGTGAGCACGCCCGGCAGATCGGCGCCGATTTGCAGCAGCTCGGCCGTGACTTCGACTGGGCAAAGTCTGGTGAGCGCTGGAACTGGCGCGGGCGTAGCAGCGAGCAGCGCGACTTACCCGCACCGGCGCTGCATGGCGAGATTCAGTACGACAACGCGGCAGCGGTGCTCGCGGCGCTCGAAGCGCTGGAGTCGCGGCTACGCGTCTCTCGAGCGGCCATCGAGCGCGGTCTGCACACGGTGACGTTGCCGGGACGCTTTCAGGTCGTTCGCCGGACCCGTCCGCGCCCGATCGAATGGATCCTGGATGTCGCACACAACCCGGCGGCAGCACGCACGCTGGCCGCGCAACTCGCGGCGCGCGAGACTCGCGGGCGCACGATCGCGGTGTGCGGTGTGCTGGGCGACAAGGACGTCGAGGGAATCGTGACCGAGCTGCAAAACTCCTTCGACGCCTGGGTGATCGTCGGGTTGCACGGCGGCCGCGCGCTGACACCAGAGGCGCTTGCCGCGCGCGTGCAGGCAGTCGGCGTCAAGGTGGAGGCAGTCGCGGCCGATGTCGTCGCCGGTTGCGGGGCGGCCGAGGCGCGGGCGCAGGCGGGCGATCGCGTGGTCGTGTTCGGCTCGTTTCTGACCGTCGCCGGGGCACTCGCGATGCTCGCGTCGCGTCGTTCGAGCGCCTGAGCCTTATACTTCGCGTCCGTGGAGCGCCTAGTCAAAGAACGTCTGGTCGGTGCGGCCGTCTTGATGGCCGCTGCGGTCATCCTGATCCCGGAGATGCTGTCCGGCCCGGATCGCGCATCGCGCGCGGAGCCCGGCGCGCAGTCTCGCAGCGACTCGCCGATCAAGACCTACACGATCGATCTGAGCCACTCGCCGAGCGAGCAGCCGCCTCAGGCCGTCGTCGAGAATCGCGCGCCGCCGCCGGAGGAACCTCTGGCGGCAGAGGCGGATGCAGCGCAACCCGCGCCGAGCGATCAGGCAAAGCCTGAAGTGCCGCAACAGTCCGCCGCCGTAACCCCGCAGCCGCAGACACAGTCGCAGGCGACGTCGCAACCCCCGCCGCAGCCCGTCGTCGAACAACCGACCGCCACGTCGCCGGCGCGCGCGGCACAGCGTCCTCTTGGTTCCGGCGGCGAAGCCCCCACATCGGGCCAGTGGGCGGTGCAGATCGGAACCTTCTCGAAGGAAGAGAATGCAGGCCGGCTGGTGAAGCAGTTGCGCGACCAGGGACAGAGCGCATTCGTGATGCCGGTGAAGTCGGGCGGCGCGACGCTCTACCGCGTGCGCATCGGCCCGATGAAGGACCGTGCGAGCGCCGAAGCGGCGCTGCGGGATCTCAAGTCGCCCGGCGCGAAGGTCGTGTCGCATCCGTGATGGCCGAATTGGTAACCAATTGATGCGCGCTGGTAGAATCCGCGCGCCCAAAGTTGCCTCTCGCAACGTCACGGTGGTGTCGTCCGGCCTATATGAATGCAGCTGACTACCTGATCGTCGGCGTGCTGCTCGCGTCGATGCTGCTGGGTGCGCTTCGCGGGTTCGTGCGCGAAGCAGTCGGTTTGCTCGCCTGGCTCGGCGGCCTGTGGTTCGCGTGGCGCTACGCGCCCGCACTGGAGCCGTATCTGGGCGGCATGGTCGGCAGGCCGCCGGTGAGCCTGTGGACCGCGCGCGTCGCGATCCTGCTGGGCGTGCTGGTGATCGGTTGGCTGATCTCGGGCATTCTCGGTTACTTTCTGCGTCATTCAGCGCTGAGCGTGCTGGTCGACCGGATACTCGGGCTGGTTTTCGGCACGGTGCGCGGCGCCGTCGTCATTGCGGTTTTCGTGATGCTCGGGGAGTTCGTGGAGCTCAACCGGGTCGATTGGTGGAAGCGGTCGCAGATGCTGCCGTACGCGAGCGAGCTGGCCAGCTGGATCCAGAACTTCGCGGAAACCGGTATGAAAGCCGTCGTCGACGTGAAGTCGACGCCGTCGGGAGCTTGAGAGAATGTGCGGAATCGTCGGCATAGTCGGGCACTCGCCGGTCAATCAACAGATCTATGACGCGCTGACGGTGCTGCAGCACCGCGGTCAGGACGCCGCAGGCATCATGACCTGCGATGACGGTGAGCTGTTCATGCGCAAGCAGAACGGCCTCGTGCGCGACGTCTTTCAACAGCGCCACATGCTGCGCCTGAAGGGCAACATCGGCATCGGCCACTGCCGTTATCCGACCGCCGGCTGCGACGCCTCCTCCGAGGCGCAACCGTTCTTCGTCAACTCGCCGTACGGCATCTGCCTCGGGCACAACGGCAACCTGACGAACGCCGCCGAGCTCGCGGAAGTGCTGATCCGCGAGGACCTGCGCCATCTCAACACCAGCTCCGATTCGGAAGTGCTGCTCAACGTGCTCGCGAGCGAGCTGTCGCGCGCCGGCACGCCGCGCGCTTCGGCCTCGGACATCTTCGCCGCGGTCACTTCGGTCTATCGCCGCGCCCGCGGCGGCTTCGCTGTCGTATCGATGATCGTCGGTCACGGCCTGCTCGGCTTCCGCGATCCGCACGGCATCCGGCCGCTGGTGATCGGCCGCCGCGAGACTCCGCAGGGCAACGAGTACATGCTCGCTTCGGAGAGCGTCGCGCTCGACCAGCTCGGCTTCGAGCTGATGCGCGACGTCGGCCCGGGCGAGGCGGTGTTCATCGACGAGCACGGCCGTTTCTATTCGCAGCAGTGCGTGCCGGTGGCGCGCCACACGCCGTGCATCTTCGAATACGTCTACTTCGCGCGGCCCGACGCGATCATCGACAACATTTCGGTGCACAAGGCCCGGCTGCGCATGGGCGACCTGCTGGCGGAGAAGATCCGCCGCATCTGGCCCGACCACGACATCGACGCCGTGATCCCGATTCCCGACACCAGCCGCACCGCGGCCGTGCAGGTCGCGCAGCTCCTCGGCGTCAAGTATCGCGAAGGCTTCGTCAAGAACCGCTACATCGGCCGCACCTTCATCATGCCGGGGCAGGAGCAGCGCGCGAAGTCGGTGCGCTCGAAACTGAACGTCATCGACCTGGAGTTCCGCGGCAAGAACGTGCTGCTGATCGACGATTCGATCGTGCGCGGCACGACCTCTGCGCAGATCATCGACCTGGCGCGCGAAGCCGGCGCACGCCGCGTCTACTTCGCTTCCGCCGCGCCGCCGGTGCGATACCCGAACGTCTACGGCATCGACATGCCGGCGACGTCGGAGCTGGTGGCTGCCGACCGCAGCGATGAAGAAGTCGCGAAGCTGATCGGCGCCGACCGCCTGATCTACCAGGATCTCGATGACCTGGTGCGCGCGTGTCTGCACCACGACTCGCAGATCCAGGAGTTCGACGATTCCTGCTTCTCCGGCCGCTACGTCACTGGCGACGTCACGCCGGCCTACCTGGCGCGGCTGCAGGAAGAGCGCTCCGACGAGGCGAAAACCCGTCGCAAGCAGCTGCACCGCGGCTCACTGAAGGCGATCCGCGCCGTGTGACCGAAACCACGAACAGCTCGATCGCGCCGCGCCTGCTGATCGTCACCGATCACACGGAGCTCGGTCGCGCGGTCGAGCAACACGTGTCGATCATCTGGCCTGCGGCCGAGTGCCGCATCCACGCGCCGTTGCAATCGGGCCGCCTGCATTCCGGGTTCAGCGCCCTCGGCTACGACGCCGTGGTGCTCGATGACCGGATCGAGCGCGGGCAGGGCGAGAAGTGGCTCGACAACCTGCTTCATCGCAATGGTTTCCCGCCGATTCTGTATCTCGCGCGCGGGGACGACCCAGGGCTCGCGGCGCGTGCCGTGAAGCGCGGCGCCGTCGACTGCCTCATGCGCGAGCGCATCGATCATCGCCGCATGGCGGACGTGCTGCGCAAGGCCGTGGCACAGCGGCGCCAGCAGCTCGCGCTGCTACGGACGGGACCGGAAGCGGAGCGGCTGTCGCAGTTCGGCCCGGTGACGATTCGCGGCCACCGTTTCGTGCGCGAGCTCGCAATCGGCGGCACCTCGAGCGTATACCTGGCGGAGAGCGAGCGCGCCGGCGAAATGGTCGTCCTGAAGGTGCTGCGCGACTCGCCGAGCGCGGGCGACGAGCACACGCAGTTCACACGCTTCATGCAGGAATACGAGCTGATCTCGAAAGTACGCCACCCGAACGTGGTGCGCATCTTCGACCTCGGCATCGCCGACGACCATGCTTACCTGGCGATGGAGTACTTCGCGCGCGGCGACCTGCGCTCGCGGATTGCCAGCGGTCTCGACGGCAGCGAAGCGCTCGCATACCTCGCGCAGATGGCGGCAGCGTTGGAGGTCGTGCACGCGGTCGGCGTGCTGCATCGGGACCTGAAGCCCGGAAACATCATGCTGCGCGCCGACGGCACGGTCGCGCTGATCGACTTCGGCCTGGCGAAGCACGTGCACATCGATGCGCCCGAGATCACTGCGACGGGCGAGATCTTCGGCACGCCGTACTACATGAGCCCGGAGCAGGGGCATGGCTCGGAGCTCGACGAGCGCGGCGACCTGTACAGCCTCGGCGTGATCTTCTATGAGATGCTGACGCGTCAGAAGCCCTACATCGCCCAGACGCCGATGGCCGTGATCTACATGCACGCCAACGCACCGATTCCGCTGCTGCCCGAGGAATGGCGCAAGTACCAGTCGCTGCTGAACAAGCTGCTGGCGAAGGACCCGGTGCATCGCTTCGCCTCGGCGAGCGCGCTGCTGGCGAAGATCGAGGAACTGCGTTGAGCGACATCCTGCTGGCGCCGACGCCCAAGCGCTGGTTCGAAGTGGCATGCGAGCGCTGGCGCGAGCTACTGGTCGATCATGCGAATTGCGAGAAGAAGGCGGCGTCGACGGCGCTCAGCCTGATCTTCACGTACGCCGACGATCTGCAACTCGCCGATCGCCTGTCGCGTCTCGCGCGCGAGGAGCTGCGTCACTTCGAGCAGGTGCAGAAGATGATGCAGCAGCTCGACGTGCCGTTCGTGCGCCTGAAGCCGGCCCGCTACGCCGACGGTTTGCGCGCGGCGACCCGACGCTCGGAGCCCGGACGTCTGATCGATCTGTTGCTATGTGGTGCGCTGATCGAAGCACGTTCGTGCGAGCGCTTCGTCGGGCTTGCGCCGCGGTTGCAGGAGCCTCTGGGTGAGTTTTACGGCGGCCTCGCTGCGTCCGAAGCGCGCCATCAATCGGTCTACCTGCGTCTCGCGGAACACCGCGCGGGTGAGAGTGACTGGCGCGCGCGTTTAGCGCACCTTGCGGAAATCGAAGCGGATCTCGCGACGTCGCCGGACAAGCAGCTCCGCTTCCACTCCGGCTTGCCTGGCTAGCAGGAGTCAGGCTTTAGCCTGACAATCTTGCGAGATCGAACCCCTGCGGATTCCACCTCAGCACGCTGCCCTGCTCGTACCAATCGCCGAGCACGATGCGCACGGCCTCGTGCCCGTCGATCTGCATCTCGTGCACGGCCGGCCGATGCGTGTGACCGTGAATGATGCAGTCGACCCCGAAGCGGGCGAACGTGCGGCGGACCTCATCCTGGTTGACGTCCATGATTTCAGGCGCTGCCATGTCCATCGAGGCGATGTGCTCCTTGCTGCCGGCGCGCATGCGTTCCGCGAGCCGCTGACGTTGTCGCAGCGTGAGC
>DATEML010000237.1:0-22909 GCA_035275585.1 Steroidobacteraceae bacterium
CGCATGCCTGGTAGCCGTTGCCGTTCGGCATCTCCACGTCGAGCAGCGCGATATCCGGAAGACGCGTGGCGCACGCCGCGACGGCAGCGTTGCCGGTGGCGACCGCCTCGACGTCGAAGCCGGCGTTTTCCAGTGTCGCAGATGCGATGTCGCGCAACAGCGCGTCATCATCGGCGATCAGCACGCGGATCGTGTGATCACTCATGCCGATCTCCGCATCTCGAACTGCAATTCCTCGCGCACGCGAGCATGAAGCGCGCGCAACTCGCTCAACAGCTCGCGAGCCGCGGCGATCTTGCCGCTGCGGGCGCGCTCCTCCAGCTCACGACACAGATTCGCGAGGCCGTGAGCGCCGACGTTGCCGTTGTAGGAGCGCCAGGCATGGGCAGCACGCGCCAGCTCGGCGGCTTCGCCGCGTTCGATGGCGCGCTCGATCGAGGCCACCAGATCGCGCGAATCCGCGAGATAGCGCTCGACGATGTGACTGAGCATGTCCTTGGTCCCTTTGCGCGGCAACGCGCGCAGTGCATTCAACGTCGTGCGGTCGAGCACATCGCCTGCTGCAGGCAAAGGCGCTTCGACGGGTGCTGGCGCTGCGGCCGCAGTCTCAGCGGGAAGCCAGCGCGCCAGCACGGTATGCAAGGCTGCTCGAGTGAATGGCTTCGCGAGGTAGTCATCCATGCCGGCGGCGAGACACGCGTCGCGACCTTCGCTCGTGGCATTCGCCGTCAGCGCGATAACGGGCTTGCGGTTGCCCGCACCCTCGCGTCGTCGCAATTCGGCAGTGGCCGAGAAGCCGTCCATGACAGGCATCTGGCAGTCCATCAGGACGACGTCGAACGACCCCGCGGCGAGCATGTCGAGCGCCTCGCTGCCATCAGCGGCAGTCGCTACCTGCACGCCCAGCGCGGTGAGCATGCCCTCTGCCACCTCGCGATTCAGAGCCTGGTCCTCGACGACGAGCACGCGTCCGCGCAGGCGCGGCGCGTTGTGGGTAGCCGAGAGACTCGCTGCCGCCGCCAGCTCGCCCGCATCGTCCGTGCGACTGCTCAACGTGCGATACAGCTGCAACAGGCGCAGCGGCTTGCTCAGCTCTGCATCGAAGTGCAAGCCATCGGCAACCTTCGCGCGCGCCAGGCTGACGAAACTGGCGAGGCGAATGGTGCGCGGTCGCACGGCGCGTTCGGCGAGCGCAGCGCGCAAGAGCAGCGCGCCATCATCGGCGAGCGAGTCGTCCACGATGATCGCGTCGTACGCCGTTGCGCGCAGTTCCTCGAGCGCCTCCGCCATCGACGCGACGCCGATGGGACGTGCGCCCCAGTCACGCAAGGCCTTCACGATGATGCCGCGCGCGACGTCATTGCCATCCACCACGAGCGCACGCAAGGGATCGAGACTCGACAGCGGCGGCAGCGTCGCCGACGGCTCGGTCAGCGCCAAGGACAGCTCGAACGAGAAGGTCGAGCCTGCACCCGGAGCGCTCACGACACCGAGCTTGCCGCCCATCAGCTCGACCAGCTGGCGTGCGATCGACAGGCCGAGCCCGGTGCCGCCGAAGCGGCGGGTCGTGGACGCATCTTCCTGCGTGAACTCTTCGAAAATCTTCGCCTGGTTCGCCGGCTCGATGCCGACGCCGGTGTCGGCCACTTCGAGACGAACCGCGAGCGAGCCGTGGGCTCCGCTGAGAGGCACCACGCGCAGGGTCACCTGGCCACGGTCCGTGAACTTCACGGCATTGCCGCCGAGATTGACGAGCACCTGGCGCAGACGCACGACGTCGACGCGAACGCGCGGCAACGGCTGGGCGGGCGAATCGCACAGCAGAGCGATGCCCTTCGTCGCGGCACGCGCCGCGAGCATTTCCGCCGTCTGCTCGACCAGCTCGACCAGGTCACAGTCGACCGGATCCAGCTGCAGGCGGCCCGCCTCGATCTTCGAGAAGTCGAGCACGTCGTCGACGATCGCGAGCAGCGAGTCGGCGGAACGATGAATGGCTTCGGAGAAGCGTCGTTGCGCGGCATCGAGCCGCGTATCGAGCAGCAGCGCGGTCATGCCGAGCACGCCGTTCATCGGCGTACGCAGCTCGTGACTCATGCGAGCGACGAAGTCGCTCTTCGCACGAGTGAGCACCTGCAACTGTTGGTTGCGCTCTTCGAGCTCATGCGTACGCACCCGCACGGTGTGCTCGAGCTCGCGACTGTAGCGAAGCGCACGTTCGCGCTTCATCCGCTGCATGCGCCAGATGTACGCGAGCAGCAGTAATGCGACCGCGACGTACAGCGCACGCGCCAGCGTCGTGTTCCACGGCGCCGCGGCTACGTGCACCGGAATCGTGAGGCCGTCCGGACTCCACGCGCCGTCGGCGTTCGCCGCGCGCACTTTGAAGGTGTACTTGCCCGCGTCCAGGTTCGTGTAGGTAGCGCGACGCACCGCGCCGGCATCGGTCCAGCCCGCGTCGAAGCCTTCGAGCTGGTACATGTAGCGATTGTTGTCGGGCGAGGTGAAATCCAGCGCCGAGAACTCGAACGTCAGCAGCTTGTCGCCGTACGCGAGGTCGAGCGGCTTCTTCGGTCCCGGCAAGTCCTGTTGCGGCAGCGGCTGGTTGAGCTTGGCGACGGAAGTCAGTACCACGCGCGGCGCCGGCGCTTCCTTGGTCACCGCGTTCGGTGCGAAGGCGTTGAACCCATTGCTTCCGCCGAAGTACAGCGTGCCGTCGCGGCCACGATAGTGAGCGCCGAAGCCGAAGTCTTCGCCCTGCAGACCGTGTGCTTCGTGGAAGGTCTTGCTCGTGCGCGCGCGCGGGTCGAAACGAGTCAAACCGTTGTTCGTGCTGAGCCACAGGCGGCCGTCGACGTCGGATTCGATGCCGTATACGACCTGCCGCGTCATCCCGGCGATGCCTGACTGGTTCTCGAAGCGCACCGCGTCCGGCGCGTCGGAGCTGCCGATCATGCGGTCGAGGCCGCCGCCGGCCGTGCCGATCCAGAGATCCCCGTGCCGGTCGACGTGCAGCGCATAGATAGCATCGTCGCTGAGACTGTTCGGATCGCGATCGTTGCGGCGGAAGTGATAGAAACGGCCGCTCTTGCGATCGAGCAGGTTCAGACCGCCGCCGGGCGTGCCGATCCAGAGATTGCCGCGCGTGTCCTCGGCGATCGCACTGGCGCGCGGATCGCTCAGCGCGTCGGCGCTCCCGAACGGATAGCGGGTCACAGCGCCGCTGTCGTGTGCGATGCGCGCGAGGCCGCCGCCGAACGTGCCGACCCACAGATCGCCCTGGCGGTCCTCGTGGAGTGCCATCACGCCATTCGCCGGCAGCGTGCTGTTATCGCCTTCCACGTTCTGATAGTTGCGCACCGTGCGTCGCGCCGGATCGAAGCGCTGCAGTCCGCCGGTCATCGTGCCGATCCACAGCGCGCTACGACGATCGAACAGCAGCGACATGACGCGCTCGTCACCGAGCGCAAGGTCCTTGCCGTCTTTCCCGTAATGACGCTCGCGGCCCGTGCGCGTATCGATCTCGACGAGGCCGGCTGAAGTTCCGACCCACACCGTGCCCGCGCCGTCTTCCGCAAATGCGTAGGCGGTCGCGCCGGCAAACGCAGCGGTGCGATAGTGGCCGAGCAGCCAGCTGTTCGGATTCCAGTGACTGGCGCCGCCGTCGCGCGTGCCGACCCACATCACTCCGCCGCGATCCTGGTAGAGCGCCATGACGTTGGCGTTGCGCAGGCTCTGCGGGTTGTCCTCGTCGCGGCTGTAGCGCACGAACTTTCCGGAAGCGCGATCGAACAGATTCAGCCCGTCGCGCGTCGCGACCCAGAGTCGATTAGCGTCGTCCTCGAGCACGGCCTGCACGCGATCGTTGCTGAGCGAGCCCGGCACGGCCGGATCGTGGCGGAAAGCTGTGACGCGGCCGGTGTCGGGATCGAGGCGGTTGAGGCCGCCGCCGAGCGTGCCGATCCACAGCGCGCCGGCGTGGTCCTCGCGAATGACGCGGATGCGCACGTCGCTGAAGGCCGAGCCGTTCGAGCCGGTGCCGTAGTTGACGAAGTCGTCGGTGGCGGCGTCGTGGCGGCTCAGGCCCGCATCTGTGCCGACCCACATTCTGCCGGCGTGGTCCGCATACAGCGCATACACGGCATCGGCCGCGAGCGAGCGCGGGTCGCCGGCGTCGTGATGGAAATGTCGGGCACGGCCGGTGTCGGGATCGAGCACGTCGAGCCCCTGCTCCGTTCCGACCCAGATCTTGCCGCGCGCGTCGATGAGCAGCGTGCGCACCGCATCGCTCGACAGGGAGTCGGGCCTGGCGGGGTCATGCCGGAACTGCTGGAACGTGTCGGTGCGTCGATCCCAGCGAGCGACGCCGCCGCCGCTCGTCGCGAGCCACAGGTCGCCGCGCGCGTCTTCCGCAATCGTCCAGATGAAATCGCTCGCGAGCCCGTGCTCGTTGCCGCGGTCGCGGCGGTAGGCGCGAATGGAGTAGCCGTCGTAGCGGTCGAGGCCGCTCTCCGTCGCGAGCCACAGATAGCCCTGCGAGTCCTGCAGGATGCTCATGACGGTGCTCTGCGAGAGACCGTCGCGCATCGACAGGTGTTCGAAGTAAATCGGCCGGGCGTCCGGAACGGGCGCGGCCGCTTGCGCCGCGCCGATCACAGTCAGCGTCGTACACGCCACGAAGGCGCGGAAGAAATTGTGCGCGCGCCTTCGCATGGAGTGGTTCTACTCCTGGTTCACGGCCTCGACGTTGCCGGTGCTCACCGCGGAGTTGTTGCTCCAGGCGTAGCCGTTGCTCCACGCGTAGCCATTGCTCCAGGCGTAGCCGTTGCTCCAGGCATAGCCGTTGCTCCACGCATAGCCGTTGCTCCAGGCGTAGCCGGTGGCGCCCGGCGGGCTGCCGTCCCAGGTCTCACCGTCGAGCAGCGTGCCGACGCCGATCAGCAGGTTGCCGAGCAGCGGCACGCTGCTCAACGTCTGGCCGAGCCCGCCGACCAGGCCGCCCAGGCCACTCAGCAGGCCGCCGAGCAGCGAGGTTTTCTGCGCAGAGCCCTGCACGGCCATGATGTAGAAGTTGCCGTCGGCATCCTGGTTCGCGCGGCCGCCGAAGTGCTTGATGCCGGAGAGATCCATCAGCACGTTGAGGCCGACGTTGGCGCAGCCGTTCGCGTTGCTGTACGCGGCATCCTGAGCGTTGACGAGGCCAGCGCCCTGCTGGAACACCGAATACGCGAGCGTGCCGTCGGGCTTCACCGCGGGCCGCGCGCTGTCCATCAAGCGGCACTTCACTTGGTCGGGCGTCAGGTTCGGATTGACGTCGAGCATCAGCGCCACGACGCCGCTGGTGACTGCCGCGGCCTGCGAAGTGCCGGACATCGTGAAGTCGTTGAAGCGGCTGTCGACCCACTGCGGATAGTTGCGCGCGAGCGTACCGTTGTCCGGCGCGTAGGCGCGAACGTGTCCGCCCATCGCCACGACTTCCGGCTTGACGAAGCCTTCGTACGTCGGACCGGCGGCCGAGAACGACGCGAGGCGATACTGATCCGGCTCCATCGGACGATAGCTGTCCGTGACCGCGCCGACGGTGATGACGTACGGGTTGTTGCCCGGCACGCCGACCGACATCGGCGACGGACCGTCGTTGCCCGCGGAGACGACGACGACGATGCCCGAGGCCCACGCGGCCATGACCGCCTGGTTGAGCGGATCTTCCCAGTAGTGCGAGCGCACCGGCGAGCTCAGCGACATGTTCAGCACGCGGATGTCGTAGCGCGATTTGTTCGACACGATCCACTGAATGCCGCGGATCACGTCGAAGTAGCGGCCGGCGCCGTTGTCGTCCAGCGCCTTCACGGAAACGAGATTCACGCCGGGCGCGACGCCCTGGTAACGGCCGGTGCTCGCGACCGCCGCGTTCGCGATGATCGACGAGATGTGCGTGCCGTGACCGAATGCGTCGTCGTAGTTGGTCGGGTTGGCGCGCGCGGTGATCGCGTCATACTGCGCGAGCACGCGCGGGTCCTTGCCGTACGAGGTCTTTTGCAACGGACCTCTCACGCGCCACAGGCCGGAGTCGAGCACGGCGACGGTCACGCCGCGACCGGTGAGTCCGCCCCTGTGCAGATTGGTCGCAGCGACTTCCTGCGGATAGTACGTCTCGGGCAGAGCGCTCGTAGCGCTCGCGCTCACGGCCGCGTCGTCGTACACGTGCAAGCCGTCGACGGGGTTCTCGTATAACGCTGCGAGCTCGAGCTCGTCGAGCGACGCACCGACGGCGCGAATGATTCCGAGCTCGCCCGTCACGCGGCCGCCGGCCTTCTCCACTGCGCGGCGCGCGAGATCGATGCTCGCAGCCTGCACGATGTAGGCCTGGCGTTCGCCCTTCGCGACCTTCACCGGCTGCGGCTGCTGGGCCGGCGCCTTCGGCGGCGACTGCTCGGGCGTGATCGGCCAGTCCACCGCGGCCTGCTTCGGTGCGGCCGGCGTCGCGGGCTCACGGTTCAAAAAGATCAGCGCCGCGAGAATAAGTAATGTGCCGAGGCCACCGGTTCCGGCGATCCGGAGCCCGCGTCGAGAAGTCATCGCCATAGGAGTCGTTCCGATTCTTGTGACTTGTTTGAACCGGTGACATTTGTACCGAAGGTCGCTATGCGGCGACAGGACGTGCGTCAGCGTCACGCGTGACGCACGTCGCAAGACACGCATGTCTGCCCGATATGTAAATGCGATTGTGCTGCTCTCGTGAGGAGCAGGACATAAGCAGCGTGTCATCCCAGAACGGGTTGGCGCGTCGAACCCGGCCACTGGGTCCGCAACTAACTCCGCTCCGCTACGCAGCGTTGCGCGCGAACACCGCCATCTGATCTGCGAGTGCGCGTTGAAATGCGGGACGCGCTTCGCAACGCAGCCGATAGTTTTCGAGCACGGGGATCCGCGCAACGATGTCCGTGTGACGCAGGAATCGCAGCACGGTCGTCATCAGCAGATCCGCCGCCGTGAAGCGATCCTCGAGATAGCTCCGCTCACCCAGCGCGGTTGCAAGATCCTGCAGACGCTTCTGCACCGCTTCGAGCGCAGCAGGTCTGCGCGCCTTTGCCCAGTCCTCCTGCGCGTGGAACAGATCGATCGCCACGAGATTCAGGATGTGCGGCTCGACCGTGTTCATCGCCGCGAACATCCACGTGGTGACGCGCGCGCGAACGGCGGGATCGGCGGGCATCAACGCCTCGCACCGCTGGGCCACGTGGTGCACGATCGCGGCCGACTCGAACAACACCAGGTCGCCTTCCTGGTAGGCCGGCACCTGGCCGAACGGCTGCAGGCGGCGATAGGCTTCGGACTTCTGGTCCTCCGGCCCGATCACATGCTCCGCATAGGCCTGGCCCGCCTCTTCCAGCGCCCAGCGCACGCGCAGGTCACGCACCAGCCCCTGGGCAAGCGGCGGGACGGCCCGGAAGACACTCACTTTGATCGTGCTCATTGCAGCGTACCTCGTCATTGGGGATCTCTATCCCAATGACGACTCGGCCCGCCGCCGTTCGACACCTCAGCGTTTCTTTTTGGAGGGCCCGGCAGGAAACGAGGCTACGGTGACCAGCGCCAGGCCGACGGTGGTGGCATCGGGCGTACCTTTGCCCTGCAACGGATGCAGGCGGTGCAGCAGTCCCTCGACTGTCTGTTCGCTCTGCCACGGCACGTTCCGGCGGCGCAACCGCCGCCAGGTGCGCTCCTGCGGATCGAGGCGGAAAGCGTGATACGCCGCCCACAACTCGAAGCGTCGATACTCCTCGCACAGCGCATAGACCAGCGACCCGTTGACCGGCGGCGCCAGTTCGGCGCGGCGCGTGATCCAGCGAAATAGTTCAGCAAGCCATCCCATGCAGGGAGTATCGGATCGCATCCGGATGCACGGGATAGGATCGACGCTGAATCCGCACCCTGTCCGATGCGTATCAGCGCTCCGCTCACGTTGCGAGCTGACCACCGATCGGCAGCTGACGGATGCGCTTGCCGGTCGCCGCGAAGATCGCGTTGCAGATCGCGGGCGCGATCGGCGGCAGTCCGGGCTCGCCGACGCCGCCGAGCGGCATCGACCAGTCGGTCGCCGGCAGCAGATGGACGCGAATGTCGCGCGGCGCTTCGGCCATGCGCGTGACCTGGTACATGTGAAAGTTGTCCTGCTGCGCGCGCCCGTTCTTGAACGTGATCTCGCCCAGCGTTGCCAGGCTCACGCCCATGATCACCGCGCCTTCGAGCTGCGAGCGGATGCGATCGGGATAAACCTGCGGACCGCAGTCGAACGCAATGTCGACACGCGGAATCGTGAGCTTGCCGTCCGCGCTCACTTCGACGGCTGCGACTACCGCCGCATAACTGACGAAGCTGTAGTGCGCAGCCAGTCCCAGCCCCTGCCCCTTCGGCAACTTGCGGCCCCAGCCTGCTTCGCGCGTCACGGTCTCGATCACGCGGCGCAGCCTGCCGGTATCGACCGGATAGCGCATCGGCGACTCGCCGTGATTCCACGAGTCCTTGAGCGCAGCCGGATCGATGCGTCGCGCCGGACCAATCAGGTCGAGCAAGTAGTCGCGATGATCGCGACCGGCCGCAGCGGCGAGCTCCGCGACGAAGCTCTGCACTGCGAACGCATGCGGCACGTTCGACACCGAGCGGAACCAGCCGATGCGCGTGTGCGCGACCGCCGCAGGATTCTCGATGCGCACATTGGGAACGGCGAAGGGCATATTGATCAGTCCCATGCCCGTCTCGAACGGCGCCTCGTGCTGCGGATCCGGCGCGAAGATCGACACGATCGTGGGCGCGACACTGCGGTGCAGCCATGCAGTCGTCTTGCCCTGGGCATCCAGTCCCGCCTGCAAGCGCTCGACGGAAACAGTGTGGAAATAGTCGTGATGCAGGTCGTCGTCGCGCGTCCACACCACCTTCACCGGCCGCCCGCCCAGCTGCTGCGACAGGAACGCCGCCTCGGTAGCAAAGTCCGGCTTGGACTTGCGGCCGAATCCGCCGCCGAGTAGCGTGACGTGCACGGTGACTTTCTCGAACGGCAGGCCCAGTCGCTTCGCGACGCCTTCGCGCGTCGCCTGCGGAGCTTGCGTCGGCGCCCACACTTCACAATGGCCGTCGACGATCCGCGCCGCCGCACTCGGCGGCTCCATCGTCGCGTGCGCGATGTGCGGCAAGTAGTACTCGGCTTCGACCTTGCGCGCGGCCTTCGCCATCGCGCCATCGACGTCGCCGGACTCGCGCAGCACCTTCCCGGGTTTGCGCGCAGCCTGCTCCAGCTCGGTGCGATAGGCGACGGAGTCGTACGTGCCGTGCGGACCGTCGTTCCATTCGATCTGCAGCGCCTGCCGCGCCTTCATCGCAATCCACGTGTCCTCGGCAACGACCGCCACGCCGTTGAGGGGCGCGAAGAGCGCAGGCCCCGGCGTGCCGGGAATCTCGATCACTTTCACCACACCGGGAATCGCCTGCGCGGCCGCCGCATCGAAGCGCGTTACCTTGCCGCCGAACACCGGCGAGCGTGCGACCACTGCGTACAGCATTCCGTCCAGGCGCGCGTCGATGCCGTACTGCGCGCGACCGTGGGAGATATCCTGACCATCGAGCAAGGGAATGTTCTCCTTGCCGATGTAGCGGAATTGCGCAGGATTCTTCAGGCGCAGCGACTCGCGCGCCGGCACGGGCAGCTTCGCCGCGGCTTTTGCGAGCGCGCCGTAGCCGAGCCGACGACCGCTCTCCTGGTGAATCACTTCATGATTCGCCGCACGCACGGAACTGACTGGCACGTTCCAGGCCGCTGCGGCGGCAGCCTCCAACATCGTGCGCGCTGCCGCGCCGACGCGCCGCATCGGGTCGAAGTGATGCCGCATGCTGCGCGAGCCGTCCGTATCCTGGTTCCCGAACTTCTCTTCGTCGCCGGGCGCCTGCGTCACGCGCACCCTGCTCCAGTCGGCATCGAGCTCATCGGCAATCACCAGCGGCAGACCGGTGCGAATGCCCTGTCCCATTTCGGAGCGATGGACGACGACCGTCACGAGTCCGTCTTCGCCGATCGCGACGAAGGTCAGCGGATCGTCGCGCCAGCCGTGCTCCATTCCATCGGCGCCATATTTCGGCGCATCGGCGGCCTTGACGATGCGTGACACGCTGGCGACGAGCACCAGTCCGCTGAGTCCCGCCAGGAACGTGCGGCGATCGACCTGTTGCGCGCTCATGCCTTCTGCTCCAATTGTGCGGCAGCCTGCTTGATGGCGGCGCGGATTCGCGGATAGGTGCCGCAGCGGCAGATGTTGCCCGTCATTGCGCTGTCGATGTCGTCGTCGCTCGGCTTCGGATGCGTCGCGAGCAGCGCCGCCGCCGACATGATCTGTCCGGACTGGCAGTAACCGCATTGGGGAACGTTCACCGTCGTCCACGAGTCCTGCAGCGCCTTGCCCTGCGGCGTTGCGCCGATGCCTTCGATCGTGACGATCTTCTTCCCCGCCAGGGTCGAAATCGGTGTGACGCAGGCGCGCGTCGCAACACCGTCGACGTGGACGGTGCAGGCACCGCAGAGCGCCATGCCGCAGCCGAACTTGGTTCCCGTCAATCCGAGGCGATCGCGCAGGGCCCACAGGAGCGGCGTGTCCTCGGAGGCAGTCACGTTCATCCGGGCGCCATTGACGGTGAGCTCCATTGCGATACTCCACTGATTATTTGTGCCGCGGCGGGCAACACCAAATACCTCCAGTGAAGGCGCACAGTCAAGACGGCATCGCGACCCGACGTCGACGCACGAAGGCCAGGAACCGACCATTGGACCGGGCGGCCGTAGGCGAGTCCCGGGCGGCTGCCATACGGCGTGGCATCGGCGACGGAAAACCGGCTCACCCGTGACTGTTTCGTCACCACGTTTCGACTGACTTGATAGCGCCGCGTTCCTAGACTGCAGCTGCAGTCGGATTTACCGAGAGACGTAACCCCATGATGAGCGCTGCAATCGAGACGAAGGTTGGCCCGCACGAGACTGCCGAGTCGGACGCGCACTCCGCACTCCGCGCGAAGATCCGCAAATACACGCGCCTGTTCGCGAACGAGGCCGCCTGCGAGCACCTCGAGCTCGTGTTCGACGAGATCAACGATGTGTACTGCAAGCGCTGCCGGAAAGACTTTACCGGCTGATGAGGCAAGCGCGGCGGCTCGTTGCGAGCGCGCCGCGCAGCCAGACTCACTCCTCCAGGCTGCAATCCTCTGACGGGCGCAGCAATCGCCCGGCGCACCACAGAACCACGCCGTGGATCGGCTGCGTTCCGAAGTGGTTGCTGGCAGGCGCGCCGAACGTCACCGTAACGTTCGAGTACTTGACGCTGCCCCCGCCGAGCACGCAGACCGTGAATGGCGACGGGTTTCCGAACGGCGCCGGTGAGCCATTGCCCGTCACGAATGCCGTGCCGGTAATGGCAAAGCCCTCGGTAACGGCGGGGCTGAACACAGGGCAGCGCGCGGGCCAGTCGACGGTGAGTACGCCGTCCGTCATGCTGATGTGGTGCGTATGTGCGCCGCGAGTCGCCGGATCGTCCTTGTTCACGTTGCCCTGCGTGATCCCGAAGTCCGATGTCTGCATGTCCATCTGCGCCGAGAACTTGGCCGTCCCCCGCCGCTCGTCCACTTCCAATGACCATTTGCCGCGCATTTCATAAGGACCGCCCTTGACCACGGCCGCCGAGGGCGTGTGGTCGTTGAGCAAGCCCCTGTAGTGCGCCGGCAGCGCATCGGGCCGACCGTGATCCCAATCCGTCGCCCGCGCCTGCGTAAGACCCAAGGCCAGCGGCGCCACCAGCATCGCCACGCCGCAGGCCGTTCGCTTCAAATCTGGATTCCTCATTGGATTGCTCCCTTCGCCGTTGTTGAAATTCGCTCATTCCCGGGCATTAATGGGTAGCTCACCGGGCACGGCAGGGTCCGGAGCGAAACGCGACTGAAATACGAGAAAAAGGCGAGGGAGAGTCCGAGTCCTACGACGAGGAGCCCATGTCAGCAGCGAGCGTGTCCAGGCCGGATTTCCGCCTCGGCGAATGGCTCATCCGGCCGAGTCTGGCCGCGATCGAGCGCGGCGCCGATGCGGTGCACGTCACGCCGCGGTCGATGGCCGTATTGGTCTACCTGGCGGATGCTCGCGGCGAGGTCGTCTCCCGAAATGAGCTGCTGGATGCCGTGTGGCCGGGCATGTCCGTCACTCCGGACGCGCTGTCGCAGTGCGTCGTCGAGTTGCGCAAGGCATTCCGCGATGACCCGAAGCACCCGGCGGTCATCCAGACGATTCCCAAGCTCGGCCTGCGACTGCTCATGCCGGTTACACCGATCGCGACCGCCGAAGTCGAATCACCGCCGCAACAGCAGCGGTCGAAGGCCGCACTCATCACGGGCCTCATCGTCGTAGCGCTCGGTGGGGCTGCGCTGCTCTGGAGCGCGCGGGCGCACCGCGGCTGGCAGGATCCGCTGATCGGAGCGGACTTCACCAGTGCGACGGATTTCATCGGAGCCGAGGAGCACGCGGCGATCTCGCATGACGGCCGCTTCATCGCTTTCGTTTCCGACCGCGATGGCGCGTGGGATGTTTTCGTCGGCCAGACCGGTACGGGCGACTTCCAGAACCTGACGCAGGGTCGGATTCCCGAGCTGCGCAACACTGCAGTGCGAATGCTCGACTTCTCCCCCACTGCGTCCGAGGTGATGATCTGGTCGTCCAAGAACCGGAGCTGGCGCATCCCGGTCCTCGGCGGCGACCTGCGGCCTGGGCCTGCAGGCATTGCGGAGATCGCGTGGTCTCGAGACCGCAAGCGCGTCGTCTATCATCCGGCGGCGCCCGGCGATCCGCTGTTCGTCGCGAGTGCCGACGAGATCTCTCGCGGCCAACAGATCTACATCGCGCCGGCGGGCATCCATTGCCACTTCCCGCTCTGGTCGCGTGACGGCAAGACGATTTACTTCGTGCGGGGATTCGTCCCGGACGAAATGGACCTCTGGCAGATTTCCGCCGGCGGCGGCGAGCCCGAGCGCCTCACCCGGCACAACTCGCGCGTGAGTTTTCCGACGCTGCTCAACGAGCGAACGCTTCTGTATCTCGCAACCTCCGCGGACGGATCGGGGCCGTGGACCTATGCCCTCGACCTCCTCGATCGCACCACGCATCGCGTGAAGTCCGCGAGCAACGCGTACACGTCGCTCGCTGCGACCGCCGACGGCGGGCGTCTGGTCGTCACCGAGTCGCACCCGACGGCGAGCCTGTGGAGCGTGCGGTTGACCGACGGCATCGCAGGCCCGGATGCCGTCACGCAGATTCCCATTCACACGCAGCGAGGCGTTGCGCCGCGGCTCGGACCGGGCTCACTTCTGTATCGAGCACCGAAGGCGGGAACGGACGCACTCTGGAAACACGAGGGATCGGCGGCCGCGCGTGAGCTGTGGAGCGGTCAGCAAGGCCGCGTCATCGATGGGCCTGCGCTGAGTGCAGATGGTCAGCGAATCACGTTCACGGTGCAGAGCCGCGGCAGGACGTGGCTCTATCTGATGAACTCGGACGGCAGTGGCGTCCGCAGGATAGCCGAACAACTCGACGTTCGCGGTGCGCCGGCGTGGTCACCCGATGGCAAGTGGATTGCGATCGCAGCACTGCACGAAGGCGAGCCGCGCCTGTTCAAAATAGCTGAGAGCGGCGATCCCGCGGTTGCGCTGACCGATGAGTACGCACTCGATCCGGTGTGGTCACCTTCAGGTGCATTCCTGGCGTACACCGCGGCCGACGTCGGTACGGTCTTCGAAGTACGTGCGGTCGGTGCCGACGGCGCACCTCGCGCGATACCGAAGCTCAGCCTGACCCGGGGTTCGCGGCGCCTGGCGTTTCTCGGCGCCGACGAACATACGCTCGTGATCCTCAAAGGCCCATTGTCACGCAAGGAATTCTGGGCGGTCGATCTGCGCAGCGGCGCCGAGCGCCCGCTGACGGACCTGGGCCCGGGTCAGGTCATCGGCGATTTCGATGTCGCGGCCGACGGCAGCAGAATCGTGTTCGATCGCGCCCGCGAGGAAGCGGATCTCGCGCTGATCGACTTGGTGCAGCAGCCGGAGTCGTAAACGGCTCAGCCGATCACGACACTCAGATGCGCCCTGCCCGCTTGAGCTGCTGATAGCGATTGGTGAGCTCGATGCCGAGCCGCTGCGGCTCCGCATCGACGACGAGGGCGTGATGCGCGGTCAGCTTGTGCAGCGCATCGCGCCGCGCCTGCTCGTACATGTGCGCGCTCGCGACTTCGAGGATCGGATCGTTGCCCGCGGCGCCGTGCACGAGCGGTTGTGACGCGAGCTGACCGACGACGCGCTCGCGCAGGCTCGCAGGAAGCACCAGGTGTCGCGAGCTCAGCAGGCTAACGGCGCGGCCAAACTCGGCGCTCACTTCATCCCGGAAATTCGTGATCAGAACGACGAGCGCCCGCTTGCCGTAACGGCGCAGCAGGTCGCGCGCCGCACCCAGATAGTCGGAATGCGTCGGACTCGGTTGCACCGCGTACAGCTCGCTCATCAGCGCGTTGAGCGTCGTGGCGCCCTTGCGCGGCGCGAACCAGCGCTGCGCGCCTTCGGCTGTTCCGAACGTCAGCGCGCCGACCGCATCGCCCTGTTTCAGGGCCACGTACGCCAGCAGCATCACTGCATTCAGAACCTGATCGAAGTGCGATGAGCCGATCGCATCGGTCCGGTCGTCGGCGCGCATGCGCCGCCCGCAGTCGATCAGCAGCAGCACGCACTGGTCGCGCTCGCTCTGGAACTCGCGCACGATGAGCTTCTCGAACCTGAGCGTGGCGCGCCAATCGATGTGCCGCACGGGGTCGCCGCTGCGATACTCGGAGAGCTGCTTGAAGTCCGTGCCTTCGCCGCGCTGGTGGTACGTCTTGATGCCGATCTCGGACAGACGACGATCGCCGGCCAGCCACGCATAGCGCGCGACCTGCGCGAAGTCGGGGTACACGCGACACGGCTGCTCGTCGCCGAGACGCTCGATCAGCTCCCACAGACGCCACTGCGAGCGGAGGCGTACATCGGCCGCAGCGAACCGCACTTCGCCGCGTCGCGTCGGCGTCACGGTGTACGCGAGCTCGTGGCGGCTGCCGCCTTCGAGTGTCAGCGCGACTGGCATGCCTTCGGTGAGCAGCGTGGGATCGACATGATCATAGAGCCGGCATTGCCAGCTCTTGGCGCCGCCCAGCGTGATTGTCAGGTGCACGGGCCGTTTGACGCCGAGCGCCAGCGCCGGCGGCGGCCTGCGCACGAGCTGCGGCTCGGCCGCTCGCCAATCCCGACGCGTCATGAAGTAGTCGAGCGCGGCGGCGACGCTCAGCACGCCGATCCATGCGGCACCGATGATCACGCTGTGCGAGACCGAGGCGCCGAATGCCAAGGCGAGCAGCACGACGAGCGCGCCGCCTGCGAGGGCTGCGATGGCGACAGTGCCGGGAATCAGTCGCACGCGCATGGTCGCGGTTGCCGTGGCTCAGGTTCGAGGGGCCGGGACGCTCTCGACGACTGCGCTCAGCAGGTCGTCCGCTTTGCGGCCTTCCAGCATCGCGTCCGGCGTCAGCGCGAGGCGATGTCGCAACGCCGGTAATGAGATGCGCTTGATGTCGTCGGGCGTCGCGAAATCGCGTCCGTCCAGCAGCGCAACCACGCGTGCCGCGCGCACGAGAGCAATAGCTCCGCGCGACCCTGCGCCGATGGCGAGGCCAGGCCAGTCGCGCGTTGCACGCACGATGCGCACGGCATAGTCGACGACCGTTTCCTCGACCCGTTGATGCGCGGCGATCTGTTGCAGGCTCAGCACCGATTTCTCGTTGAGACAGGGTTTGACGTCGACGAGCGGCAGCTGGTCGCCCACGCGGTTGCCCGTGGTGCGCACGACCACCGCAACTTCCTCGGTCGCGCTCGGATAGTCGATCTGGATCTTGAACAGAAAGCGGTCGATTTGCGCTTCGGGCAGCGGATACGTTCCTTCGGTCTCGACGGGATTCTGCGTGGCCAGCACCATGAACGGCCGCGGCAGCACGTGCGTCTGACCTTCGATCGTCACTTGCGATTCCTGCATCACCTCCAGCAACGCACTCTGCGTCTTGGCGGGCGCGCGGTTGATTTCGTCGGCGAGCAGGATCTGCGTAAAGATGGGGCCGCGCACGACTCGCCATTCGCGCGTTGCCGGATCGATGACCGCGTGGCCGGTGATGTCGGAGGGCATCATGTCCGGCGTGAACTGCACGCGGGCATGCGGCAGCGACAAGGCTTGCGCCATCGCGCGCACCAACAAGGTCTTGCCGAGGCCCGGCACGCCTTCGATCAGCACGTGCCCTCCCGCCACCAGCGCGACGATGACCTGCTCGACGACCGCCTGCTGTCCAACCAGCGCCTGCCCGATCGTCTCGCGCAGTCGCCCCAGCAGCTCTGCTGCACGGTTGATCGTATTCGCCTCGACCTGCATGAAATCGCTCCTCAAGAAATTCTGCGCCGCGCCGTCTCGAGCAGTGCAATGACTTTGCGCAGCTCGCGACGGCGTCGGGGACCGGTGTGATTGATCGCCTCGGTCAGGGCTTCCTCATCCATCGCAGTGCTGCGAGCAAGGAGCGCCATGCGCTCTTCGCTGCCCAACGCACGGTATCCGGAAAGATGTCGCTCGGCTGTTTCACGCAGGGCTCGCACCACCGCCGCGTGCAACGCGCTTCCACCGCCGAATCGCAGCGTGAAGCGCCCGGTCCCGACGATCTGCTCGGCGAGCGAGCGTCGCGCGGAATCCGGCACGCCGGCCGCTGGCCCGAAGCGCGGACTGCCGCGCCACAACGCCAGTGCGAGCGCGCCGAGCAGCAACAAGACGACCGGTGCTCCATGCTTCCACATCAGTGCCAGCAGCGAGGCCGTCTCCTCCTCGGAAAGAAAGTAGATGCGATCGCCAGGCTCGAGCCCGGTCGCTGCGACGAACAGCAGTCCGTCGTCGCCCTCGAACAGGCGGCGATTGTCGAACGGCTTCGCGTTCAGCAGTGTGATGCTGCCGCGACCGATGTTGATCCGCAGCGCCTGGATGCCAGTGTCGTCGCTGAGAACCCAGGAGGCTTCGCGACTGTTGGTGAGCCGGGTCTGCGGGTCCACGCCGCAGACCGTATAGCTCGCACGCGCTTCGCCTGCGGCCTGCAGATCGGCGCAGCGCTCGTCGTCGTCCTCGTCGCCCAGTTGCGAGACGCTTTGGAACGTCACTTCCGAGCGTGCGATGCCCGACCAGCGCTCCAGCGCCTGATCGCCGCCGACCAGCGAACGGTCGGCAACGAGCCGGCCGCCGCTCGCCACCCACTGTTCCAGGCGCTCGCGGCGGCTCGGAATGAGATCCCAGTTCCAGTACGCAAGGTAGATGACCGAATCCGGATCGGGCAGCGTAACGAAGTTGCGTTGCGGATGTGCAGTCGCCCCCAGCGCGGTGACGAGGCGCTCGGCCGCATAGAGCGAATTCGTCCGCGCCTCGCCTTTCATCGGCATCGGCACGCTCACCTCTTCCCAATAGGTGTTGCGCGCGACCCAGACGATCAACAACGCGACGCCCAGGAGCACGACGCCCAGAAGAATGTGGCGGCTCTTCATGCTTGCGCAGCGGAGGGATCCGCCGATGCCGGGAACGTGCCATCGAAGCGCGTGCAGAGCATTCGCATCTCTTCCGATGCCGGCTCGCGCGCGCCGTAGATCGCGTGCTGCCACACACGCACGAGGCCGGCGGTGTAGCTCGCCGCGCTGGCATCCAGACGCGGAACTGCCAGCGTCAGACAATCTGCCTCGGTGCTCGACTCGCGAATGGGCACACCATGTCCGTGCACGAGACGCGACAGCAAGCCGCGATAAAGGAGAGCGAGCGCGCCGCGATGATCATTGCGCTCCCAAAGCTGCAAAGCCGTCGCGCCAATGTCACGGGGCAGGCTTTCCGGGCGAATGTCGAGCTCGCGCACGTGCGTTGGCGCGTCGGGCACGCGCGTGCGACCGTCATACCGGAAGCGACTGGCCGTGCGCAGGATGAACAGTCCCAGCAAGCCGAGCAGCAGCAGGATCACTGCCCAGAACAAGACACGGCTGACGCCACCGATCCATTGAAACAGCCCGACAATCCACTGGAGCCATCCCGGCGTTACGCGCCTGCGTTCCTCTTGCTTGCCTGCCCATTTCAGCGTGCGCGCGGTGCGATGCGGCGACAGGTTCGGATCGGCTTTTACCTGTTGGAGTGCCTTGGTTACCTCGGTTGCGTCGGGTGCTGCGGCGACAGCTGCGGAAGGCGCGACGGCGCAAGCGAACGTCAGGATGCCGCAGCAGACCAGCGACGCTGCGCAAACGCGCCAGCCGCTGCTAGCGCGCAAAGGCACGACGCAACTCCTGCTCTACATCCCACGCCTCGAGCTCGACACGTCGATTCACATAGAGCGCGAACCCCGCGGCAACGTAGAACGGCTCCAGGAACGCGACGACGAGCGCGTACGCGGCCGCACTTGCGAATGCCACGGTCAGATTGTCTTCTGACAGCAGGCGCAGCCAGTCGACCTCCGCATCCCCGGGCACGAACCACAGCGCGAGCGAGAGCACTGCGAACGTCAACAGGAACTCGATCATGCTGAACGCCGACGTCATCGTGAATGCGGTGCCCGTGGTGCCCGCGCGGATCTGCAGGACGCGCTTGCGCAGCTTCCAGAGCGAGAGGCCTTCCAGCTGATAGACGGGCTGCGTGAACGAACGCCACGGCGACAGACGCCGCCAGGTCCAGGTGAGGAACAGCTGCTGCCACAGCACCGAACGTTGCGCTTCCCAGAGGTCGCGCGGCCGGGTCTTTTCGCCGAACGCGGCACGCGACAGCGCGAACAGCACAGTGCGATCGAGCCAGGGTTTCGCGCACCAGATCGCGACCGTCGGCAGCCAGCTGGCGATCTCGAACGAAGCAAGCGACAGCACGATGACCGGAACGGCGACTGCGAGGTAGCACGGGAACACCGACCCGGCGGCGCTCTGACACAGCCGCACGCCGAGATCGACCGCCTCCAGCTTGCCGCGGCGGCGCAGACGAATGGCGAATGCGTCAGCGCGCATGTCTGCCCTGCAAGGTCAGGTAAGCGATCACGGCGATCCAGCAACCCGCCGCGACCGAGTACTTCATCACGGGCGGCACCCAGACCGCCGACGACCAGAATGCTTCGATCGCGGCCGCCACCAGCAGCATGAGCGCGACGCCATAGATGATCACTACCGATTCTCGCGCGGCGACGACCAACGCCTGCCGGCGCGCGAGCCGCCCCGGCATGAGCAGGGCGTGTCCGATGCGCAACCCGGCCGCGCCGGCGAGCACGATGGCCGTCAGCTCGAACGCCGCATGCGTGACGACGAACGAATAGAACGTTGCCGACAAGCCGCGCTCCGTGAGGTAGCCGGCCAGCGCGCCGAAGAACACGCCGTTCACCGCCAGGAAGAACAGGCTGCCGATGCCGGCCAGCAGGCCGCTCGCAAAGCACTGGAATGCGAGGCCGATGTTGTGCCGGATGTAAAAGCCGAACATCGCCCAATCCGTATTCGCGTCGCGCGTGCGCCCGATCGCCTCCTCGGCGCCGGAGTACATGCGCTCGTAGTCCGCGGCCGTTTCCGCATCGACGACCGACAGAATCAACTCCGGCCGCGAATAGACGATCAGGCCGACGATGAGAGTAGGCAGCACGAACACGGCGACCGCGAGCCACACATACCTGGCATGAGCGCGCACGGCGCGTGGAAATTCGCTGGCAGCCAGTGCACGCAGCCGACGCAAGCCGAACTCGCGCTGCTGATAGATCGCCTGATGCGCTTCGGATGACAGGCGTTCGAGCCGATCGACGAGATAGGCGGGATACGATCGCGCGCGCGCCAGCGCCAGGTGCTCGCAAACACATCGATACAGTGCGGCGACTCGCTCACCGTGTGTGGCGCGCTGCTCCTTGCGCTTGCCGCGAACGTTGGTGAGCAGGTTTTCGAGCTCGTCCCAGTCCGCTCGATACAGATTCTCGAATTGCAGCGGCGTCATCAGCGCCACCCGAGCAGCCAACGAGCCACGCCGAGCACGCGGCGCGTCGTGGCGGGACCGGATTGCGTAGCGCCGGCGACCGGTGCCGCGATCGCCGCGAGCTCATCGAGACGCTCGGCGGTGAGCCCGCCCGCTCGTGCCGCGAGCGCAATGAGCGCAGTCTGATCGCGAATCGCGAGCGGCACTGCCGGCGCGAGCGGCTCCACGCTCGAGAGCGCCATGTTCGGGATCGCCTTGGGCTGATGCACGACCAGCGTCGCGGCGGCAATATCGCCGAGCCGCTTGAAGTCCTGCCGCACCAGCATGCTGATCACACCAAAGCCGTAGGCCAGCGGGAGGAAGTCCGCGACGCGCAGCAGGTTGCGCGCGAACGACGCGGCCGGCGTGATCGGCAATCCGTTGTCCATCACCGTCTTCAGGCCGAACATGCGCTTGCCGGGCGTCGCGGCCCAGCTGCTGAGCTCGAAGAAAACCGGGTAGAACCACTCGAGCGCAAAGGCGCAGATGAGCAGCAGCGCAAGGCCGAGGCCGCCCATCGGACCGATGAACCCGGCGATGAAGGACAGCACCATGCCGCGGATCATCAGGTCGACTGCGTACGCATAGAAGCGGGCAGTGATGCCCGCCGGACGCAGCTCGATCACGATACCTTCGGGCGTCTCCGCAGACACCACGGTATCGAGCGACTCTATCGCGGTCGCTTTCGCAGCCGCCCCCTCATCGCGCATGCCTGCGCTCGTCGACGTCTTACGCTTTCACGACGATCGTATCGGCGATCTTGTCGTGCACGCACTGACGGGATTCGCTGAAGATGAACAGCGCGTCGACCAGGCCGTAGATGTTGCCGACATACGGAATGACGCTGGGGATCAAATTGACGACGTTGCGCAACCAGAAGATGCGGCCGAGCGATGCGTGCGAGCGGTCCGAGCGCACGACCTTGATGCCGACGATCTTCTTGGCGATCGTCTGGCTGTTCTTGTGCACCAGGTAGGTCGTGATCGCGGCCCACGCGATAAAGCCGATGCCGGCCAGACCCAACCCGAGCGGCGTGAACGCGTTCATCCAGTCCTGGGCGCCAACCGCGCTCCAGTTCATCCCGATCATGAGCGGCACACCGACCAGCACGCCGCTGATGATGCTGTCGAGAATCGCGGCCCCCAGCCGCTCGCCACGGCCAGCCAGCTCGGCGCCAGCGTCGCGGTCGGCTCCGTCACCTACTTCCGCCTGCGGCGGCGCATAGGGATTCGGCTGGTTCGGTGCAGTGGTGTTCATTGCTGCGGTCTCCCTGGATCTAATATGAGTCTGCGGCTCTATCCGGCAGGCGCGACCATGGCAAATACCCAGCGCGCGCACCCGGACGGGTTGCTCAAAACGGAAAATGACAGCAACGGGGCCTTCGTTCGGGGCTCTTCGTTGTGGCGACAGATTAAATCCGCCGCCGCCCGGAATCCAAGCGGTTCGCGACTGAAGTCCAACTAGTTGATTCCACTAGTGGGAACGGCTCACTCGGGGTCTTTCGACTGCCACAGCTCGATGGGGTTGCCCTCCGGATCGTGCAGCCGGGCGAAGTCGCCGTTGGGATAGCTCTGCGGGTCCTCGATCGTGATACCGGCCGCGCGCAGCTGAACGACCATCGCCGCGAGATCGGCGACCCGGAAATTGATCATCCAGCTCTGCTCGGGCCTGCCGAAGTACGTGGTGTCCTTCTTGAACGGCGCAAACGCGGTGGGCCCCGCCTCTTGCCGCCAGGGCTGCTGCTCGTAGCTCGTTGGCACGAGCGCGATCCCGAGATGCGTCTCGTACCACTGCGCAAGACGCTCCGGATTTTCGGATTTGAAGAACAGGCCGCCGATGCCCAGCACCTTCTGCATGACTCTCCTCCAGCGGCTCGGCTAGAAATCGCGAGCACCGGGGCGGAACTCCGGCAGCTCGGCCAGGAACGCTTCGCCGCAGCCTTTGATCCGCACGTAACGATCATCGATCCGGTTCGCGTACACGATGCGCGACATGATGATGCCGGCAATGATGCAGCCGAACATCGCGAGCAGGAACAGCAGCCCGAGACCCGGCTGATCGCTGCCGAACGCCATGCTCGTGGCGATGAAACCCAGGATGAAGCCGCCCCAGCCGATCCACAGACCGAGCACTCGTTTCTGTTTGTGGCGAGCGCACAGGCCGGGACTGAGTTTTGCCTTCTTGCGGGCGATCAAGGCGACGATGACGTACGCGATGATGTTGATCAGCAGCACCACGTAGAAGCCGGGATGGTGCCAGTACAGCGTGCGCGTCTTGGTCGGCTCCTCGGCTGCTTCGTTGCACTTGACGCAGCGGTTCGGAAGGTCGCCATCGTCGCGAGCCATGATCAACAGTTTCTCGAGCCGCCACAGGCGCGCGCCGACGCGAACTTCGGCTCCCGCCAGGCTGGCGGCGCTGGGCGCATAGGGATTGCGAGACGGATCCATTTGACTTCTTATCCTGTGAGCTGAGTTTCACTGGAAGCCGACGCGGAGGGAATCGTAGAGGAAGCACGCTACAACCTGCAAATCCAGTCGCGCCCGATTCTTGAACAATAGAAGCCCGCGGCGGAGACTAAGCGCATGCCGAAAGCAGCGCTCGAAGACGTCAGCCGGAAACTACAGCAGCTCTATGGAGCGGTGCTCGGCGCCGAACGCCGCTTCGCGCCGTCCGGAGCAGGCCTGGAGCTGCTCGACCGGCTGATGAACGACCCGGCGTGGGCCTGGCTGCGTCCGCTGTCGACGCTCATCGCCGAGGTCGATCATGCCTTGGCGCAGGACGCGGAGCTTT
>DATEML010000238.1:0-5944 GCA_035275585.1 Steroidobacteraceae bacterium
ATCTGGTCGCGCACCAACGACCAGGTCGCGAAGGCCATGATGGACAAGCTCGGCGTCGAGGACGTCATCAACGCCAAGGGTCAGCCCGCTCAGCAGAAGTCGTTCAACTCGATCTACATGATGGCCGACTCGGGCGCGCGCGGTAGCGCGGCGCAGATCCGTCAGCTCGCCGGCATGCGCGGCCTGATGGCGAAGCCGGACGGCTCGATCATCGAGACGCCGATCACGGCGAACTTCCGCGAAGGCCTGAACGCGATGCAGTACTTCATCTCAACGCACGGCGCCCGCAAGGGTCTGGCCGACACGGCGTTGAAGACCGCGAACTCCGGTTACCTGACGCGCCGTCTGGTCGACGTCGCCCAGGATCTGGTGGTCACGGAGGAGGACTGCGGCACGGTCAACGGCCTGACGATGAATCCGATCGTCGAGGGCGGCGACGTCGTCGAAGGCCTCGGCGAGCGCGTGCTCGGTCGCGTCGCGGCCGAAGACGTGCTGAAGCCGTCGGGCGAAGCGGTCGTCGTCGCAGCCGGCACGCTCATTGACGAGAAGCTGGTGAAGCTGCTCGAGCAGGAAGGCGTCGACCAGGTGAAAGTGCGTTCGCCGATCACTTGCCGCACGCGCTACGGCGTGTGCGCGCAGTGCTACGGGCGCGACCTCGCCCGCGGTCATCGCATCAATCTCGGCGAAGCGGTCGGCGTGATCGCGGCGCAGTCGATCGGCGAGCCGGGCACGCAGCTGACGATGCGTACGTTCCACATCGGCGGCGCGGCATCGCGCGCCGCGGCGGCGAACTCGGTCGAAGCGAAGGGCAAGGGCGCGGCGCGCCTGCACAACCTGAAGACGGTGCATCACGAGAAGGGTCACTGGGTCGCGACTTCGCGCTCCGGCGAGCTCGGCGTGATCGACGAATTCGGGCGCGAGCGCGAGCGCTACAAGATCCCGTACGGCGCGGTCATCATCGTCAGCGACGGCGATCCGATCAGCCCGGGCCAGATCGTGGCGACCTGGGACCCGCACACGCACCCGGTCGTGACCGAGGTGGCGGGCTTCATCAAGTTCCAGGACTTCATCGAAGGCCTGACGGTGCAGAGCCAGGTCGACGAGGTCACGGGCCTGTCGAGCACGGTCGTGATGGATCCGAAGCAGCGCTCGAGCGGCGGCAAGGATCTGCGTCCGGTCGTGCGCCTGGTGAATGCCAAGGGCAAGGAAGTCACGTTTGCCAACACTGACATTCCGGCGGTGTACGCACTGCCGCCGGGCGCGATCGTCAGCCTCGAGGACGGCGCGAAGGTGTCCGTCGGCGACGTCATCGCGCGTATCCCGCAGGAGTCGTCCAAGACCCGCGACATCACCGGCGGTCTGCCGCGCGTCGCGGACCTGTTCGAAGCCCGCAAGCCGAAGGACTCGGCGATTCTCGCGGAGTACTCCGGCACGGTGAGCTTCGGCAAGGAAACCAAGGGCAAGCGCCGCCTGATCATCACCGACGAGCAGAGCGAGAAGCACGAGGAGCTGATTCCGAAGTGGCGCCACCTGAACGTGTTCGAAGGCGAGCAGGTCGAGCGTGGCGAGGTGATCGCGGACGGCGAGCCGAACCCGCACGACATCCTGCGCCTGCAGGGCGTGGAGTCGCTGGCGAACTACCTGGTGCGCGAGATCCAGGACGTCTATCGGCTGCAGGGCGTGAAGATCAACGACAAGCACATCGAGGTGATCATTCGCCAGATGCTGCGCAAGATCGAAATCGCGCACAGCGGCGATACGGCCTTGCTGCGGGGCGAGCAGCTCGACCGCGCGCGCGTCACGGATGTGAACGAGCGGGTGGAACAGCAGGGCAAGATCCCGGCCCGGCTCGAACCGGTGCTGCTGGGCATCACCAAGGCGTCGCTGGCGACAGAGTCGTTCATCTCGGCGGCTTCGTTCCAGGAGACGACCCGCGTGCTCACGGAAGCGGCGGTGCGCGGCCTGAAGGACGACCTGCGCGGCCTGAAGGAGAACGTGATCGTCGGTCGGCTGATCCCGGCCGGCACGGGCTCGTTCTACCACTCGCGGCGCCGGCGCCGGGATATCGGCACTGGGCGCGGGTTCATGGACGTCGGCGGTGGCGTGTCGGAAGGCGAGGAATCGGTGTCCGACGAGGCCAGCGCTTCGGCGGAGTAAGGCAGAGGGTGTCTAACCGCTGGTTTTTCCAGCGGTTGACACACTCTGGACTCGTTCCTACAATCGCGCGCCTTTGATTGGGCGGCGCCCGTAGCAAGCTCGCCACCAATCGCCAACATTCACTCCAGGCCGCCACCGGGCAAGTCACGGGGCGGCCTGGTGTTTTCGTTACCGGAATCAATGCTTAGGAAGTGACTCGGTATGGCCAGCATCAGTCAGCTCGTACGCAAGCCGCGGACCTCGGCTAATTACAAGACGAAGGTTCCGGCGCTGGCTGCGTGCCCGCAGAAGCGCGGCGTGTGCACGCGCGTGTACACGACGACCCCGAAGAAGCCGAACTCCGCACTGCGCAAGGTCGCCAAGGTGCGCCTGACGAACGGCTTCGAAGTCATCAGCTACATCGGCGGCGAAGGCCACAACCTGCAGGAGCACTCGGTGGTGCTGATCCGCGGCGGCCGCGTGAAGGATCTGCCGGGCGTGCGCTACCACACGGTACGCGGCACGCTGGACTGCGCCGGCGTCACCGAGCGTCGCCAGGGCCGCTCCAAGTACGGCGCGAAGCGCCCCAAGAAGTGAAGTTAAAGGTAGTCACATATGTCTCGTAGATCTTCGGCTCCGGTCCGCACGATCCTTCCCGACCCGCGCTTCAACAGCCTGCTGCTGGCAAAGTTCGTGAACATGGTCATGGAGCGCGGCAAGAAGTCGGTCGCCGAAAAGATCGTCTACGGCGCGGTCGATCGCATCGCCGAGAAGACCGGCAAGGCCGGTGAGCAGTCGATCGAGCTGCTGTCGATGGCGCTCGATAACGTCAAGCCGACGGTCGAAGTGAAGAGCCGCCGCGTCGGCGGCGCCACCTATCAGGTGCCGGTCGAAGTGCGTTCGGCGCGCCGCCAGACGCTGGCCATGCGCTGGGTCATCGAAGCGGCACAGGCGCGCAGCGAGAAGTCCATGGCGCAGCGCCTCGCCGCCGAGCTGCTCGACGCCTCCGAGAACCGCGGCTCCGCCGTGCGCAAGCGTGAGGACACGCATCGCATGGCCGAGGCGAACAAGGCGTTCGCCCACTACCGCTGGTAAGGATTGATTGCGGCGCTGCAGCCCCAAGCTTAGGCGTCCGCGACTTAAGAGACCATCACCGTGCCACGTACTACTCCCATCGAGCGATACCGGAACATCGGCATCTCTGCGCACATCGACGCGGGGAAGACGACCACGACCGAGCGCATCCTTTTTTACACCGGCGTCTCGCACAAGATCGGCGAAGTGCACGACGGCGCTGCGGTCATGGACTACATGGAGCAGGAGCAGGAACGCGGCATCACGATCACGGCCGCGGCGACTACGTGCTTCTGGAAGGGGATGGAGAACAACTTCCCCGAGCATCGCATCAACATCATCGACACGCCGGGCCACGTCGACTTCACGATCGAAGTGGAGCGCAGCCTGCGCGTGCTCGACAGCGCCGTCGCCGTGTTCTGCGCGGTTGCCGGCGTGCAGCCGCAGTCCGAGACCGTGTGGCGGCAGATGAACCGCTACAAGGTGCCGCGCATCGCGTTCGTCAACAAGATGGACCGCGCCGGCGCCAACTTCCTGCGCTGCGTCGACCAGATCAAGACGCGCCTGCGCGGCGTTGCTGTGCCGATTCAGTTGCCCATCGGGGCCGAAGACAAGTTCGTCGGCGTCGTCGATCTCATTCGCATGAAGGAAATCTGGTGGGACGATTCCACCCAGGGCACCAAGTTCGAATACCGCGACATTCCGGCCGACATGCTCAAGGAATGCGAGGAGTGGCGTGCCAAGATGGTCGAGGCCGCCGCCGAGGGCGACGAAGAGTTGCTCCACAAGTATCTTGAAGAGGGCGACCTCTCCGTCGAGGAGATCAAGAAGGGCCTGCGTGCGCGCTCGATCCGTAATGAGATCTGCCTCTGCATGTGCGGCTCGGCGTTCAAGAACAAGGGCGTCCAGGCCATGCTCGATGCGATCATCGAGTTCATGCCCTCGCCGGTGGAAATGCCGCCGGTCAAGGGCTTGCTGGAGGACGGCTCGGAAGGCACCCGCCGCGCCAGCGACGACGAGAAGTTCTCCGCGCTCGCGTTCAAGATCCTGAACGATCCGTTCGTCGGCAACCTGACGTTCTTCCGCGTGTATTCCGGCGTACTGAACTCCGGCGATACCGTCATGAACCCGGGCAAGGATCGCAAGGAGCGCATCGGCCGTCTGCTGCAGATGCATGCCAACGAGCGCAGCGAGATCAAGGAGGTCCGCGCCGGCGACATCGCCGCTGCCGTGGGCCTGAAAGACGTGATCACCGGCGACACGTTGTGCGACCCGGCGCACGTGATCCAGCTCGAGAAGATGCTGTTCCCCGAGCCGGTCATCTCCGTCGCGGTCGAGCCGAAGACGAAGGCGGACCAGGAAAAGATGGGCCTCGCGCTGCAGCGCCTCGCGAAGGAAGACCCGTCGTTCCGCATGTCCACCGACCAGGAATCCGGGCAGACGATCATCGCCGGCATGGGCGAGTTGCACCTGGAGATCATCGTCGACCGCATGAAGCGCGAGTTCAAGGTCGAGGCGAACGTCGGTCAGCCGCAGGTCGCCTATCGCGAGACGATCCGCGGGAAGGTCGAGCAGGAAGGCAAGTTCGTCCGCCAGTCGGGCGGGCGCGGCCAGTACGGCCACGTGTGGATCACGCTCGAGCCGTCGGAGCCCGGCAAGGGCTACGAGTTCGTCAACGGCATCGTCGGCGGCACGATTCCGAAGGAATACATCCCGGCGGTCGACAAGGGCATCAGGGAAGCGACCGAGAACGGCGTGCTCGCCGGCTATCCGGTCGTCGACGTGAAGATCACGCTGTTCGACGGCTCGTATCACGACGTCGACTCGAACGAGATGGCGTTCAAGATCGCGGGCAGCATGGCTTTCAAGGAAGCGATGGCCCGCGCCAAGCCGGTCATTCTCGAGCCGATCATGAAGGTCGAGGTCGTGACGCCGGAGGACTACTACGGCGACATCGTCGGCGACCTGAACCGCCGTCGCGGCCACATCCTCAGCATGGAGGATTCCGTGTCCGGCAAGGTCGTGACCGCGGAAGTCCCGCTGAAGGAAATGTTCCAGTACTCGACCTCGATGCGCTCGATGAGTCAGGGCCGCGCGACGTACACGATGGAGTTTGCCAAGTACATGGAAGTGCCGTCGCACGTCGCCGCCGCCATTACCAAGAAGACCTGAGTTATTTTTTTGAGAGGACCGCCGCTGTGGCCAAAGAGAAATTTCAACGCACCAAGCCGCACGTCAACGTTGGCACGATCGGGCACGTCGACCATGGCAAGACGACGCTGACTGCAGCGTTGACCAAGGTAATGGCCGAGAAGCACGGTGGTGAGTTCAAGGCGTACGACCAGATCGACAAGGCGCCCGAAGAGAAGGCGCGTGGCATCACGATCGCCACGGCGCACGTCGAGTACCAGTCGCCGCTGCGTCACTACGCGCATGTGGATTGCCCTGGGCACGCCGACTACGTGAAGAACATGATCACGGGCGCGGCGCAGATGGACGGTGCGATCCTGGTGGTGTCGGCCGCGGACGGTCCGATGCCGCAGACACGCGAGCACATCCTGCTGGCGCGCCAGGTGGGTGTGCCGTACATCCTCGTGTTCCTGAACAAGGCCGACATGGTCGACGATGCCGAGCTGCTCGAGCTGGTCGAGATGGAAGTGCGCGAGCTGCTGACCAAGTACGACTTCCCGGGCGACAAGACTCCGATCATCAAGGGCTCGGCGCTGAAGGCGCT
>DATEML010000239.1:0-16612 GCA_035275585.1 Steroidobacteraceae bacterium
AAGCCTGTTCGTCTTCGAGCCCACGACCGAGAAGCCGGCGTGGAACTCAAGCCGATCGAGCGAATGAACAACACGGCCTGGAGGAACGCGCGGGAGCGAGCGGCGGACAAGTGGGAAGAGCAGACCGGGCAACCGGCGCCGATGGGCTTTCGGCGAGTTCGGGTCCATGACATGAAGCACACTTTCGGGCGGCGGCTACGCGCTGTGGGTGTGTCGTTCGAAGATCGTCAGGACCTGCTCGGCCACAAGAATGGGCGCATCACAACGCACTACTCTGCGGCGGAACTTGCGAACCTTATCGCTGCTGCGGAGCGCGTCTGCGACGAAAACTCCCGCAAATCTCCCGCAAGCACCTGGTTACGGCGTCGAGCGGGTTAGAGAAATGGGCAGCAACTTGTTGATCGAAGAGCGTGTGAAGTGGTGCCGGCTGAGGGACTCGAACCCACGACCCCCTGATTACAAATCAGGTGCTCTACCAACTGAGCTAAGCCGGCGCTGATTCTTATTATAGGACCTCAACCCGCCTTGTTGGTCGGGCACTCGCGCATCTCGAGTCGCGTGATCTTGCCGGGGTCGTTCTGGAACAGACTGGTGTCGATGAGCTGTCCGGGCTCCATCAGATCCACGTCGATCCAGTACACGGAGCCCGCTCGCTTGCGGTCGTCGATGCGCGGCGTCAGACCGATCGCGCGCACTTCATCCACGCGTCGCTCGGCTCGCTGGTAGTCCGAGAACACACCCAGCGACAGCACGTTCGGCGGATCGGAGCCCGGCATCACGTAGACATCGGCGATGCCGTTCGCGGCGAGGGTCTTGAGCGCAGCCTCCGCGGCATCGCGCGTTGCGAGGCCTTGCACGCTGACCCAGTAGCCCGCCCAGATCTCGCCCTGCTCCATGCGTTGACGCGGCTGAAAACCGGCCTTGCGCAATGCTGCCTGAGCCTGCGAGGCCTGCGGCAGATCGGCGAATGGACCGACACTCGTACACGACAACGTATCGAGCTGCGCGGTCGTATTCGCAGGAGTCTGCGCGCCGAGCGGCTCGACCGCAGGAGGTTGCACGTCGCGGATCTGACCCACGCTGCCCTCCTCCGGGTTCGCTTCCACCATCTCGCGCGCGAGTACGATGCGCACCGGCGCCTCGACCGGGTTCGCGCCCCTGCGATCGAGACTGCTGCCGTGCACGTCGATCATCTGCGACCAGGTGAAGTACAGCACGTTGGCCAGGATCAGCAGCAGACAGAGCGTGCGCATTCGAGACTTACTTCTTTCCGGCGCCCCAGTACGCCGCGATGTTGGCAATCTCGGTCGGGGTGAGCTCGAGCCGGCCCTTGTGCTTGACCTTGCCAGCGACGATGTCGCGAATCAGGCTCTCCAGCGAAGCCGCATCCTCACCTTCCCAATCGTCCGCATCGTGACACTGCGAGCATTTGCTCTGTGCAGTGCTGCGGCCCGCCTGCGCATCTGCCGCCTGCGCTACTCCGCTCGCGCAGCACAGCGCAGCGACCGTCAGCACCGCCTGAAGTTGCCTGGACATGCGCGGATGATACATGAGGCTGCATCAACGGCGGGGCTCGGCTGCCAACACGGCCAGGCCTCGCAGCACCAGGTCGGGGACGGCGCGATACGGCAGGCCGAGCGACTTCTCCACGCGCTCGCTCGCGCCGCCGGTCACGAGTAATTTTGGCGTTTCGTTCAGCGTGCGCCTCATGACTGCGACAGCGCGCTCCACCAGCGCGGCGAGCGCCTGTTGGGCTCCTTGCCAGACCGCGCCGAGCGTGTTGTCGGCGAACAGCCCGTCGGCGGTGTCGCCCTGCTGCGAGCGCTGAGCGATGTCGCTCGTATTATTGAGCAGGCTACCGACCATCAAGTCCGGACCGGGAACGATGACGCCGCCCAGGTGGCGTCCATCGCCGGCGATCCCATCGATCGTCATGGCAGTGCCGACGCTCACGATGCACACCGCGCCGCGCTCGAGCGCATGCGCGCCGATCATCGCAAGCCAGCGATCGACGCCCAGCTTTGCCGGTTGCGGATAGGCGTTGCGAATTCCACCCGCGGCGGTCGTCGAGGTCACGAACTCCGCTTCGATCTGCCACGCTTGTGCAACGGCGGTTCGCACGGCGTCGGCCATGCGGAGGCCCGCGACGTTGCTGACCAGCACTCGATCGCTGCGGCCGCCACGCTGCAGGACGGTTTCGACGACGCTCTGCACGGTCCAATCTGCGTGTGGAGCGGCGGACTGCGGTTGCAGAGCCGCGTTCTCGAACCGCGCCCACTTGACGCGCGTGTTGCCGATGTCGATGAGCAGAGCCATGACTAGCGGACAGGACGTAGACTTACTTCGCCCGAAGCGAAGCGCCGCAACTCGCCCTCGACGTCGACGAGCAGCGTACCGTTGAAGTCGACGCCACGCGCGCGACCGAACGTGGTCTCCGTGCCGCTGATGACCCGCACGGGCGCATCGGCGAGTGTATCGAGCCGGCGCCACTCCGCTGCGAAGGGCTCAAAGCCGCGCTCGCCGAACGTCTGCAGCATCTTCGTCACTTCCTCCGCCAGCATCGCGATGAGTGCGTTGCGGGTCGGCGTGCGCTCGCGCATGATTTCGTGCACGTCCGAGATCAGCGCGGCCTGCTGCTCCGCAAGCATGAGCCGGACCGGACCCGGCATGCGCATGTTGATGCCGATGCCGATCACCACCTGCGCCGGGCCCGCGGATTCGCCGCGCATCTCGATCAGGATTCCGCCGAGCTTGCGCTGTTGCCAGATCAGATCGTTCGGCCATTTCAGCCCGACGCCATCGACACCGAGGCGCCGGAACGCGCGCACGACAGCCACGCCGACCGCAAGACTCAGCGCCGAGAAGGTCGGCGGCGCTTCGACGAACTGCCAGCTCATCGACATGCAGATGCCGCAGCCGAACGGCGCGACCCAGCTGCGCCCGCGTCGGCCGCGCCCGGCGTTCTGCACCTCGGCGACGCAGACGTGCGTCGTGCCCGGTGGATTGGCGGCGTGCTCGGCGACGTAGCGGTTCGTCGAATCGACGGTGAGCAGCACCTCGAGCGGCGCCAGCAACCCGCGCATCTCCGACGACAGCTCGGCAAGGATCGCGTTGCGATCGAGCAGATCGACGGCGCGCGGCAGACGGTAGCCCTGGCGCGGCACCGATTCGACGTTGATGCCCATCGCCTGCAGCGTGCGGATCAGCTTCCACACACCGCCGCGCGAAATGCGCAGACGCTTCGCCAGCCGCTCGCCCGAATGGAACTCGCCCGTGGCGAGCATCGCCAGCAACCGCATGCGGCGCGTCTGCGTGGGCGACTTGGTCTTCGCAGCTGCGACCATGACTGTCAGCGCTTGCGCAGCAGCCACAGCCGCTGCGCCCGGTTCTCGGTTCCTGCCCTCATTCTTTCGATGTTCGAGCGATGCGTATAGCACACGAACAGAACCATCGCGCAGCCGAAGCTGAGCAAGGCCGACGAAGGGTCGATGTCTGCCGAGGCGATGTACGCGGGAAACGCTGCCGTCGCCACCATGGTCGCAAGCCCGACAAAGCCGCTGATCATCACCACGAGCAGCCAGACGACGAGGACCGGCAGCAGCGCAACCGGTTTCAGCCCGAGCAGCACGCCGACGAGCGTGGCTGCACCCTTGCCGCCTCGAAAGCCGTGCCACACCGGATAGACGTGGCCCACGACCACGGCCGCCGCGCAGGCGACTGCGAGCCAGAGTCGATCGATGGCCGGATCCGGGCCGAACAGCGGCAGGTCGGGCACGACGGCCGCCGCCAGCCAGCCCTTGCCCGCGTCGATGAGGATCACCCAGATTGCGAATACCGGACCTTGCGTGCGCAGTGCATTGGTGCCGCCGGGATTGCCGCTGCCCAGCTTGCGAATATCCACGCCGCCGCGCAGGCGGCCGACGATGAGGCTGCCGATCAGCGAGCCGAGCAGGTAGGACAGCAGCGTCTTGATGCCGAGTTCGAGCATCTGGGAATTGTAGTCGGGCTGACGCCCGACGCACATCTGGACTTAGGGTTTCTTCGGCAGATGTATTTCGGCGAGCATGCAGCGCACGCTGCCGCCGCCGAGCGTCTCGATCGTGGGAATCGGCGTCGCAACGATCGGCCCGCCGAGCCGTTCGATGGTCAGGCGCTGCTGCTCCGAAAGCGAGTCCAGCGCCGTGCGTGACATGGCCACGACGCTGCCGCCGCGTGCCGAGCGCAGTTCGAGCATGTTGCCCGCGAATGCGCCGAGTTGTTCCATGCTGAGCTCGACGAGCTGGTGGCCGGTCGAGCGCAACGCGTCGAGCACGGCACTGCGCTCGTCCTCGCGGATGCAGTCCGGACAGATCGCTGCGAAGCGCGCACCGACGCACATCAGCACGTTCGTGTGATAGATCGGCGCGCCGTTCGCATCGACCGCCTCGAACGCGACGATGTCGTAATCGAGCTGCTGCGCGAAGTCGCCGAGCACGTCGAGATCGGTGCGCGGCGACACGCACGCATAGGCGATGCGATGCGTGCGATCCAGCACCAGACTGCCGGTGCCCTCCAGGAACTTCCCGCCGCTCTCGTGCTGCGAGAGATCGAGCACGCGCGCGACGCGGAAACCCAGCCGCGCGCTGATCGCTTCCAAGAGGTCAGCGCGCCGCTCCTGCCGGCGGTTCTCGGCGAGCATCGGGTACAGCACGACCGTGCCGTCGGCGTGAAAGCTGACCCAGTTGTTCGGGAAGATCGAATCCGGGGTATGCGGCTGCGGCGTATCGTCGAACGCGTGTACGTTCACGCCCGCTGCGCGCAGCGCCGCCACGAGAGCGTCGAACTCTTGGGCCGCGGCGCCCTGCACTTGCGCCGCGGACAAATGCGGCGCCGTGTGTTGAAAGCGATTGGAGTCCGCCGTTTGCGGATTACCCGCAAACTGCAGGGGGCGGATCATCAGGACGTCGGCGGCGCTCTGCTCTTCGATCATCGCGGCATAGTAACCGGGTCGTTGCCCGGACGGCGGGGTTAACGCAGCGGGGGCCCTAGGAACTTTACCGGCGAGCGGCCCGTTGAGGCTCAAACCTATGTCATCCGTCCTGCGCGCCCCCGAGCCCTGTTTTGACAGCCCCCCGGCGCATGGCCGCGAGGCCCCGCTGCCGAGCATCTGCTTCGTGGGCCTGTCGAACCTGGCTGTGCTCGCACCTGAGGTCGATACGAGCGGCGCAGCCGGCGAACCCGCGCAACACACGCTGCTTGCGACTGCACTCGCGCGCCGCGGACATCGCGTCTCGATGATCGTCGCCGATCACGGCCAGCCCGACGGTGCGGTCTGGGAAGGCGTCCAGACGTTCAAGGCATTTGCACGCAACGCCGGCCTGCCGGTGCTGCGTTTCATTCATCCGCGCTGGACCGGATTGTGGTCGGCGTTGAGCCGGGCCGATGCCGACGTGTACTACACGAGTTGCGCCGGCGGGCGCGTGGGCCAGGTTGCGATGTTCTGCGCGCGGCGCGGCAAGCGCTTCGTGTTCCGTACTGCCAGCAACGCGGATTGCATGCCGAACGCAATGATCGGCATCGGGCCCTGGTATCGGCGCGACAAATGGCTCTACGAGCACGGCTTGCGGCGCGCTGCCAGCGTGCTCGTCCAGAGCGAGCACCAACAGGAGCTCATGCGCCGCAACTTCGGACTCGAAAGCACGATCGCCGGCCTGATCGTGCCGGCGGGCCGCAGCGAGCGCCGCTTCGGCGAGCGGGACATCGATGCGCTGTGGGTGAGCAACATGCGCTCGGTGAAGCGACCCGACGTACTGCTGGGTATCGCAGACCGGCTGCCGCAACTTCGCTTCCACATGGTCGGCGGCACGGTGCCGGGGGCCGAGCGTTTCTTCGAAACCGTGCAAACGCAAGCGGCGAGCCGCAGGAACGTGAGGTTTCACGGTGCGGTTGCCCATCGCGACGTCAGCGCGCTGTACAGCCGCGCGCGCGTGCTCGTGAACACTTCGGACGTCGAGGGCTTTCCGAACACGTATCTGCAGGCATGGGCGAGCGGCACGCCCGTGGTCGCCTTCTTCGATCCGGACGGTGTCATTGCGCGCGAGCGGCTCGGCGTGACCGTGCGCAGGACGGAGGAGATGAGCGAGGCCGTGCAATGGCTGACGCACAACGAGTCCGAGTGGAACGCAACACGCGCGCGCTGCCTCGCCTTCATCGAGCGGCACTATCCCGAAGATCTCGTGCTGCAACCCTACCTGCAAGCCTTCCAGCAGAAATAAAAAAAGCCGGCGGTGATTGCACCGCCGGCCCAGTCGAACGATTCCAGGCGATCGCGATCAGCGATCGTTGAGCGCCTTGAAGGCGATCGGCGGCACCGTCGGATAGCTGTAGTGCGAGGTCGCCTGGCTGGACACGTGCGTCACGCCCGGCACTATCGCCCAGGCACGTGCGTCGCTCGCATCGCGGCCGATGATGAGTGTGCGACGGTGGCCGAGGTTGCTGAAGGCTCTCTTGATATAGGCCTTGTGATAGCTGTTGACGCCATTCGGATGCTCGATCGCCACGCCGTCGACGTATTTCTCGGCCGCATAGCCTAGCGTGGTCTTGTCGCCGCGGTCCCAGATGTTGTTGTTGACGATCAGGAAGTTCGGGTTGATCGCGCGGCGCTGGGCATCGAGACGGCGCACCAGGTCGACCGCACCGTTGGTCCAGGCGTTCTTCTCCGTGGTCGACCAGCTGGTCCAGTTCGAGATACCCCACGGGCGCGCGCCGAGAACGTCGATGTACACGCCGTCCACCTTGCGCTCGCGCATCAGCTTCGCGACGAAGCTCACCACGTAGTTGCTCCACTTCGAGCCCGCGCGCAGGTCGGCCATGCGGCTATTGGCGAAAATGCTGCGCTGGCCATAGGTGGGGTACGGCCACAGCGGCACCGCGCCGTAGTTGTTCATGTAGAACGTCTTATCCAGCGCGCACACATGGTTGTCGGGGCGGCTGGCGGGATTGATGTAGACCAGCACCTCTGCGCCCCTGGCGCGGGCATTGGTGAACTCCGGCGCATACCAGTTGCAACGGCCGGTGATCAGCATGCCGGTGGGCTTGCCGTAGAGCGAAACGTTGGTTTGCTTGGAGAAGGCGATGCCGGCCGGATTGGCAGCATTCGCGCTGGTGGCGGCAACGGTGGACAGGAGCAGGGAGCACGAGAACGCGAAGGCGTGGCTGACTTTCATTTCGACTTTCCCCAGATAATGGTCGACAGCGCGCAGCTCGCGCCGTCTGGGTGGTGGCCAAACCTGAACACTTTCGAGCGGTTCGGTGGAAGTCCGCTTTGAGTTTTCAGACGAGAACGGCGCGCACCTTGCCGAAATCCCGCAGCGCTGAGAATCGGAAAATCCCCTAATCTCCCCTCACTCTGCGGATGTCGTCGTTACACGTGCACGTGCGCTGCAGTTTCGTCGCCGAACGCAGACATATCCCTTCGTTGCCTGATCAACAGCAAACCTCGATATTTCAGCGGAAAAGCCCGATTTTTTGCGATTTGGCGCGCAGCAATCGCAGCCTGCCGCGCGCGCCACGAATCGCTGACGAATGTGCGACGACTCGTGCCCGGTGTCTCCGAACGTCGACACTTCTGCGCGCGCCGTTGCTCAGTCACCGGGCGTTTGCGCAAAACCCTGAGCGGGTTTGCCCCGAATTGTGAAACGCATCTGTAGGAGCATGCGGCGCCTTAACGCACGGCGCTGGTTTCGCTGCGTGCAAAGACAGAGAAGCGCGTCATGTTCTGCCGCAGGCAGGCTGTTATGGTAATGCTCGCAAAAGGGCAAACCCGCTGAAAGGCGGGGACGCAAAGCTTCCGGTCTAAGGGCTCGAAAAAAAGGGCCTATGACAGCGGGGTCGCCGACAACCGCTCGCCTGCTCGAGCGTTATCGTGATTCATGCTGACTCGACCTGATAGCGCGCGACCCCTTTCGCGTGTAGTTACTAAACCTACAATGCACGACCGGAATCGTGCATCGAGCTATCAGGAACGCCTCATGCGCCACACGACTCAGCTGTTCGCGGCCGCCGCCTCTCTGCTCCTCACGATCTCGGCCTCGGCCGCCGACTCACCGCCGTTTCCGCGCCTCGCGGGCGTGAACAACGGCAACCCGCACAACTACGAAGTGCCGGCATACCAGCAGCAGCTCGCGAAGCTGAATTTCTCGCTGCTCCACGTCTGGCCCGGCTGGGAGAAGTCCTCCGGCATGACCCTGGAGCAGGTCGTGCGCAACATCAAGGCGATCAACCCCGATTCGAAAGTGTTCCTGTACGAGAACAGCATGGAGGTTTCGGCCGTCGACGGTTCTGCGGCGCCGGTATTCAACAAGGTCCAACAGATGAAATGGTTCGCCTTTCCGCGCGGCGGCGACGGCCAGCTGGTGCTCTCGACTTTCGGCGCGCGCGAGAACAAGTCGGTCTATGTCGTCAACAACACGCTGTTCACGCCGCGCGACAGTAGCGGGTACCAGGAGTGGGAATGGCACGCGCGCTGGATCGTGCAGCAGTTGTACAAGCCCAATCCTTCCATCGATGGCTTCTTCGAGGACAACGTGTTCTGGCGGCCGCGAGTCGATGCGGACTGGAATCGCGACGGCGTGACCGACCCGAAGGATTCCGCCCAGGCCGGCAAGTGGCTGCGTGAAGGCTATGCCAAGCGCTTCGAGCTGCTGCACCAGCTGATGCCGGGCAAGCTCATCATCGGCAACATCGCCGACTGGGGCAATTCGAAGGCGGTGCTCACCGAGCTCGACCAGACGCTGAACGGCGGCATCATCGAAGGCCTCCTGGGCGCGAGCTACTCGCCCGAGACGTGGGCGTCGTGGAGCGAGATGATGCGCTGGTATCGCAAGACCATGGCGGCGGTCGCGCAACCGAAGCTGGTGGGATTCCACCAGGTCGGCACCGCCACCGACTACAAGTCGATGCGCTACGGCCTGGCGTCGTGCCTGCTAGACGACGGCTATTTCACTTTCACCGACCGCGCGAAGGGCTATACCGGCGTGCCGTGGTTCGACGAATACGATGCCAAGCTCGGTCAGGCGGTGACGCCGCCCGCGACGACGGCGTGGCAGAAGGGCGTCTATCGCCGCGACTTCGAGAACGGCATCGCGCTGGTCAACCCGAAGGGCAACGGCACGGTCGAGGTGACGCTCGAGGAGGACTTCCGTCGCCTCGACGGCAAGCAGGCGCCGAGCGTGAACAGCGGCGCAGTGACCCGCAAGGTCGTGCTACAGGAGCGTGACGGCATCATTCTCAAGCGCGTCAAGTCGATCGCCGCGCCGAGCGCGCCGAAGCTGGTCGCCGTTCACTAGCTCCGGTAGTGACCGCAGTACGCTGCGGTCGCGAGGAAGCGCGTCGCGGAGAACTTCGGCCCGGCGGCGATGTCACGCGTATCGCGCAGAAAAGCCGCGTCGTCGTACACCTTGCTGTCGCGCATGAACGAGCGCGCTCCCGCGCGGAACTCGGTATTGAACGCGAGCCAGCGCTCCCATTGCATCGCGTTCGAGGCCCACGGCTGCACGCGATCGCGCGTGCGGTAGCTGATCTTCAATCCGACCTGCTCGACGCCGTAGCGCACCACTCGTCCGGGGAAGTGCAGGCCTTGCGGGATCGTGAACGGCAGCAGCGAGAATATTCCCGGCACGGAGCGGATCGCTGGCATGTGGCGCGTGTAGATCTCCACATAGAGCCGCTTGGCTGCCAGCCATTCCGGCCGCAACGCGCCGCGCAGCGCCAGCACGTCACAATCGAGGAACGGATACAGCGGCTCGACATAGGGCCGGCAGAGCGCCGCCTGCAACGAGACGAAGCGGCGGGTGCGGTTGCGGAAAGTGACGTCGGTAATGATGTCGTCAAACGTCTTGAACGACGCGCGCGACTGCCGGACTTCCTGGACGATGTCATGCAGGATGTCCGGCCACATCGCCTTCAGGTCACGATGCACGTCCGGCAGTACCGGGCGGTAGTGGGCGTCCGACAGACGCATGCGCGCGAACGCATACTCCGCGAGCGCTTCATCGCTGAGCGAGGTCTCCCCCCGCTGTTCCGGATCTGCGAGCCCGAGCGCCTGGCGCCACTTCGCCTGACCGTGCTTCGACCATTGTCCGCCGACCACGCCGCCGCCGGCGAGGCCATCGAGCGCCACCGTCACGCCGTCGCGCTGCTGTGCCGGCAGGGCCGCATGATGGAAGAACTCGGTTATGCCGTGCAGCGGGAAGACGGAAGCATGCAGCTGGGTGAAGAAATCGCCTGCCAGCGGCACGAAGGTGTGCTTCATACCGAGCGCCAGCGCGAGCTGTCGTGCGAGCCGGGGTTCCGAGGAGCTGGGGTGCCCAAAGGTGTAGGTATGCACGTTGCTGTCGGGCCACGTGCCGCAGATCAGGCGGCTGTCCATGCCCGCGCTCACCTTGATGCCGACGCCGACGTCGGTGCGATACAGCCGCCGTGCAGCCTTGCGCATACTCGCCACCGAGTACTCAGCCGCTTCATCTATCGTCCGCAGCACCGGTCGCGACGACGATGCTCTCGGCAACTCGCGAACCTGCAACTGGCCGTCGTGCCAGCGCACGGTCCATAGATTGCCGGGCGGCAACAGCCGCACGTTGCGCAGAGCGGTGCGAGTACCGACCTGGTAGCCGATCCAATACAGCTGCGCAGTGCCGATGGGATCGAGCTTCGGCTCGGTGAGCCCCTGGTCGCGCAGTCCCGCGTACGTCGATGCAAAGACGATTCGGTCCGGTTGCTGGGCAATGTACAGCGGCAGGGCGCCGAAGGAGTCGTTGCAGAAGTGTGTCTGGCCGCGCTCGTAGTCGTTCACGACCATGTTGAAGTAGCCGTTCTGCAGCCGCTGCAGGAACCCCGGCAGATCCGCGCGCACCCACTCCGCCACGCGCTCGCATTCCTGCGTCGTGCGGCCGAGGAAGAGGCTATCTTCGAGGACGAAGTGACCGTCGATTGCGATCTCGAGCGCACCGCTGCGGATGAGCGTCGGCCAGGTGGCGGCGACCGGGCTCAGCCGCAGGCGCGGCGTGCGCCCGAACTCGATGCTGCCGGACAGCGATGTCGCCGGCGCCGGCAGCGGCGAATTCTCTTCAAAAGTGCTCTGTTTCAACACGCTGCTCATGCAGTGAACCTCTGTTCGAAAACGGTCGGGCCGGACGCGCGGCGGCGTTGGACAGTTCCATCCGCGTGACCAGGCGGGCATTGCCGCGGGTCGTGCCCTGGACCAGCAGCGTCGGTGAGGGCGCGCGCTGATCGAAGCGCCGCGAGAGCCAGCCGAGCGGCGCAGCCTCGCGGCCGCGCACCAGCTCGCACCTCATGCCCTGCGGCAACTGCATCGTCAGTTGCACTCGTCCGCGACGTGCGGTCGCGACGGCGCCCTCGAGGCTCACCTCGCAGGCTTCCGCGAAATGCCAGAACATCTCGACGGCGTGCGACTCGCGACAGAAGAGCTCGTCGGCGACAGTAATGACCGAATTGGCGTGATCGAGCAGCAGCTCGCGCCGGTGCGTCACGGGATCGGCGAGCCGGCGATAGCCGTCGTGCTCCGCGACCAGGCGGTCGAACTGCGCGTTCGCGACGAATTCGAGCACGCGCACCGGCGCGTGCGACAGCCACAGGAAGTTGCCGGCCGCGACCGACTGGTCCAGCGCATCGATGCGCACGGTGTTGTGCGCCGACGTACCGCGGAAGTAGTCGCGCCACTGCTTCTGGGTGTGATACGCGAACGTGCCCGGATCGATCAGGAACTCTGTGCCGGCGGCGCTCAACGTAAATGACAGTGCATCAGCGTGACCGTGGGCAGCGATGGAGAGATAGCCGAGGCGGCCCGCGTCCGCGACAATGCGCAGCTCGCGCGGCGTATCGAACTCCTGCCCGAGCACGTAATAGCCGGCGACTGGGAATTCCCGCCGCGGCAGGTGCACCAGCGGCGTGGGCGGCAAGGATGCGAATTGCTCCTGTGCACGATCGCCGAGCAGCCAGCGGCTCTTGTCGTCGAACGTCGCGGCCTTGACCTTGAGCTCGGCGCGATCGAAGACGACGGCTCCGGTCGCCAGCAACGAGCGGTAGACAGCGACGTCCGGCGCGGGATCCAGCCGCGCAACGATCGCGTCGTCCGCATCGCCGAAGCTCGGCACGTTGCCGGCAACGTCCATGATGCTCGCGACGTAGTCGTGCATCGCTTCCAGGAGTTGCCAGTATTCGGTCGCGAAATCCATGCTGTTGGCACGTGCCACGAGACCGGCGATCAGCAGCATGTCGGCGACTTCGTGGTGATACCAGACGGCTTGCTCGCGATTGACGCCGTCGCTGCCGTTCTGCGCGAAAGCCTGCTGCTCGAGCTCGCACTGCGCGAATTCGCGCCAGCGCCGCGACTGCGGCCACAACGGCCAGGTCGTGGTCGCGACGAACATCCCGGTCAGCTCGCCGAGCAAATGATTGTTCGCGGAGGAGTGGCGCGAGAAATGGTCGGCGATGAAATGACAGTGCTGGAAGATCGCGGCCAGCCAGCGCTCCCGGAACGCGCTGCCCGCGCTCGTTGCGAACAGCGGGCTGCGCTCGCCGCCGAGCAGGTGCCAGACGAACGACCAGTTGATGAGACGCATCGCGTGCTCGAGGCTGCTGGTCCAGTGCGGCCCTCGCGGATACGGGCACTGCTCGAACCATGAATCCAGCAGCGCACGGCAAGCGGCAGCGTAGCGCTCGTCCTGCGACAGGTGCCAGGCCTGCGCGAGCGTCAGCAGCTCCGCGTGACGGCTCGGCTCCCACAGGTACTTGATGTCGCCGACGAGGCGCGGGTCGCGATAGTTCAGGGTCTTGCCGAAGGTGAGCGGCGCTACGCGGCCGGTCTTCGGATCGCGATTCCATTGCGGCGGGAAGCCGAGCTGCGCGGGGCGCAACGCAAACACGTCGAACTCGCCGGCCAGGATCCGATCCGCAGCGGTGCAGTACTTGCGAGCGTCGAAATGGCGCGGCAACGGATCGACCCATGCGCGCCCTGTCCCCTCGCCGCTGCGCAGCGGCACCTTCGCCGCGAACAGTCCGAATCGCTCCAGCGTCACGCGCGCCTGCTTGCCGACCCGGTGGCGGATCTCGCGTCGGTCCATCGCTGCGAGCCGGTTGAGCTTCCAGCGCAGGCTCATGCCGCTGCCCCAGCGCTGCGCGCGCGACGCAGCATCTCACGCACTGCCGGGCGGTGGATGATGAACGGGGTCTTGCCGAGCGCCGTGCGTTCCAGTGCGTCGACGCGGCGAACGTCGACGCGCATCGAGTCCGGCACCTTCATGCGAACGTTGTGCAAAAGCTGCGCGGCATCGCGCTCGGTGTAGCCCTCGTCCGGCAACACCAGTACGCGCACTTCGTCCAGAGCTTCCTGGATTACCTGGATCCGCACGACATGTGCCACGTCGCGCGGGACATGATTGATCCCGGTCAGGTGCACACCGTCCGGCGAGACGAGAACGTCGCTGTCGCGGCCGAGCACACCTGGGAATGTGCGCGCGCCGAGCGTCACTTGCTCCAGCTCGCCCGCGCCCCACGAGGCTGGCAGCTTGACGAGATCGCCGGTGCGATAGCGCGGCAACGGCATCGCGAAGTTCCACAGGTTCGTGCCGACGATCTCGTAAAGGATGCTATCGCCCTCGGTCGCCGTCGGCTGCAGCTCCACGTGCGCGTAGCCCGGCAGAAACCGGTATTCCTCTGGACGCTGCGCGTACGCGAACGCGACGCGCTCCGCCTGGCCGTAATAGTCCAGCAGCTCGCTGCCCAGTGCATCGTGGGAGAGCTGCCACACACGTGCAGCGAGCATCTCCGACGACGTCAGCACTCTCGGTACAACCAGCTTTCTACCCGCGCGTAACAACAGCAGGCAGAGGGATTCGAGCGCCGTGGGATACGCCCAGAGCACGTCGGGCCGGAACTCCTCGAGCGCACTCGCATACGCCTCGACCGTCGACACGTTGAGATGGTTCGCGGACAACACCAGCCGCTGTCCTCCCGCTACCGAGATCCAGAACGGCGGCCGCAGATCGGACGGATCCTTGACAGTATCGGCGCGCAGGACGGCGATGCGGGCATCGCGCGCGTCGACGCGCAGGCGCTCGAGCATCGCGTCGATGCAAGCCTGCTCTACCACAATCGAGCGCAGCGATCGCGTCAGCCGCAGTGGCACGCCGGTCGTGCCGCCGGTGCTGGCGCGCGCCGCAAAGATAGCGGGACCGCTCCGGAAAGCGTTGGGATCGGCGCGTACGCTGGACTTCTCGAGCAGCGGCCACTGTTCCAGTGCGGCGGGCCGCCCCAAGCGGCGCCCGTATGCGGACCGTGCGGCGAATGACAGCGCCTCAATCGTTCGAGAGCTCGTCCACTCCCGGCGCGCGACAAGATCGGCGCGCTTCAGCGCGCTGAGCTGATCGCTGACCGACGCGTAGAACACCGGGTTGCGGCGAATCGCCACATCCCCGATGCGCAGCGTCTTGAGCTTTTTCACGAAGGCGTGCATGCCTCACCCGCCATAGCGGTGTTGCCATATCGAGCGACCGAGCGATAGACCCCCGCGACCTTCCGCGCATACAACTCGACGCTCAGCGGCTCCACTGCCCTGCGCGCACTCTCGCCCATCTGCGTGCGCAGCGCATCGTTCATGACGGTGCGCTCGATCGCGCTGGCTAGCTCGGAGACGTCGCCAGGCGTGACCAGCAGCCCCTGCGCGCCGTCATGAACGTGCTCCGGAATGCTGCCGACCGCGGTACTGATGACAGGCAAGCCCCATGCCATGGCTTCCAGCATCGACATCGGCAACCCTTCCGCGTACGAAGGCAGCACGAACGCATCGGCCGAGGCCAGCAGACGATCGCGCTCCGTGGGGCTGAGCCACCCGCGGACTTCGACGAAGCGCACCAGACCGCGGCGTTCCACCAGGTCGCGCAACTGCTGTATCTCGCCGTTCCCCGCGAGGACCAGGCGCGTGCGCCCGAGACAGTCAGGCTGCAGCCGCGTCAGGGCGTCGATCAAGTCGAAGGTGCCCTTGCTGCGGGTGAACAGGCCGAGATAGACCAGCCGCACGTACGAGCGGCCCAGTCGTTTCGGCAGGTGTGCGGGCAGAGTCACCGGGTTCGGCAGCGAGACGATGCGCTCGCGCGGCACCCCCAGCGACGCAAAGAAGTCGCGCCAGCTCTCGCCCAATACGATCAGGCAATGCGCGCGGGACAACGTTCGAACAGTGGTCGCGCGCGCGGCGGGAGAAAGAGTCGCCCAGTAGTCGCGATAGCGGCCGCCGTGCGCGTGCATGATCAGCTTCGCCCCCTGGGCGAGGGCGAGCTTCGCCAGCAGCATCTTGCGCGCGCTGCTCGCACGACTTGCAAAATGAATGTGAACGACGTCGGGGCGCTGACGCAGATGGACAATCGTCCGCACGACCGCCTCGGCGAAGACGAGGAGCTTGCGCCACGTCGACCCCTCGACCATGGTGGGGAGCTGCGTCACTTTGATGTCGGGCGGCAGCGAAGCGATCAAGGCGTTTTCGACGGCCGCGACACCGCCGCGCACCTGCAGATCCGGCCCGAGCATCAACACGCGCAGCGAGGTCGACATGTCCCGATCACCTCTCGGTCGGCAACGGGGTATCGGTGAGCTTCTGCAACTCCTCGGTGAAGCGCCCAACCATGCGCTGGATCGTGAATCGCTCGCGAACTTCGCGCGCCGCGACCGCGCCCATGCTCAGGCGTTCGGTTGCCGCAGTCAGGCGCCGCAGGTGTCGCACGAGCGTCGCCACGTCGCCCGGCTCGAACAGAAAGCCGTTGCTGCCGTGGCGCACCTGCTCCTCGGCGCCGCCGATGCGCGTGAGCACCACGGGCTTGCCGAGAGCCATCGACTCGAGAGCGGCGATGGAAAAGGTTTCGACGACGTGCGATGTCAGCGTCATGACATCGCAACATGCTACGTAAGGACGCACGTCGTGGCGATGGCCGGCAATCGCGACATGCCCGGTCAGCTGCAGCGCGGCGATCTGGCGCTCGATGTCAGCGCGCTGCGGCCCATCGCCGATGATGAGCAGCTTCGCCGGCACGCGAGCATCCCGCAGCCGACGCACGGCCTGCAGCAGGTCGCCGTGCGCCTTCTCGGGGCGCAGGCCAGCGCAGATGCCGATCAGAAAGTCGCCGGGCGCGAAGCCGAACTCGGCACGCGTCGCGGCCTTCTGTTGCGGCGTATAGTGATCCGTGAAGTAGTCCACGTCGATGCCGTTCTGGATGACGATGTCGCGCCGCGCGCGTAAACCGTGCGCGCGCCAGTACTCGCGCTGCTTGTGGCTGACGTAGACGACCAGCTCGCATTGCCGGAAGACGAAACGGTTCAGCAGCATCCTGAAACGGGATCGCAGCGGCCGGCGAAAACCCGTGGTGTGAAAGACCTCGACCAGACGCACCGGCCGTCGCGCCCGCCGCGCCGCGAGCAGCGCATACAGCAGCGGATAGCCATTGGTGCAGACGATGACGTCGATGCTGCGCTCGTCGATCTGACGCACCAGCTCGCGCACTGCGCTCCAGTCGAGCTTGCGCCGCACGTTCAGCGAGATCGTCGCTGCAAGCTGCTCGCTGTCGAG
>DATEML010000240.1:0-3353 GCA_035275585.1 Steroidobacteraceae bacterium
AAGGACATCGTCGAGAACCACAACCTCTCTTCCTTCGGCAAGCAACTCGCCGGCCAGCTGCAGCCGCGGCCCTCGCTCCGTCGAGGACAGGTGCAACGCATGCTTGTATGCGCTCATAAAAGCTAACTTGTTTTCGCTAGCACTTTCCGTGACCAATAACGTCGGCGCTGCTAGATAACATTGGGATCGGCTCAGCCGCAACTTGCTCTTGCTCGACAGAATATCGCTGCTGGACTGTATATGCACTCAGGCATAACACGGATGTTCATACCATGGCTCACCCGCACGCTCCGGTCTTCTCGTTTGCTCGATCAGTTGCGCGAGCGTATCCGCTACGCCAACTACAGTCTTCGCACGGAAAAGACTTATGTCTACTGGGCGCGGTTCTTCAACCGCTTTCACCGTCTGAAGCATCCGAAGGAAATGGGAGCTGCCGAGGTCCAGGGGTTCCTCTCCTTTCTGGCAAACGATCGGAAGGTCTCACCTTCCACTCACCGCCAGGCGCTGGCGGCAATTCTCTACTTGTACAAGGAGGTTCTGAACGTCCAGCTGCCGTGGATGGACCAGATCGGTCGGCCCAAGCACCGCATTCACATCCCGGTCGTGCTGTCACGCGCGGAAGTCGCTGTGCTGCTGCAAGAGGTCGATGATCGGCAGCGCCTCATCTGTCAGCTGCTGTACGGTGCTGGACTGCGCTTGCTCGAGTGTTTGAGCCTCAGGGTCAAAGATCTGGACTTCGATCGCAAGACAATCGTCGTCCGCCACGGCAAAGGTGCCAAAGATCGCGTCGTGATGCTGCCGGCAACACTAGCCGAGCCACTGCAAAGACAACTTGCTGACTCGCGGTCGATATGGGCGGCGGATCGGGCCGGCCGCATCGCGGGTGTCTGGCTGCCCGAAGCGCTCGCCCGCAAGTATCCGCGCGCCGGGGAGAGTTGGGCCTGGCACTGGGTGTTTCCTTCGCCGGCGCTATCCACCGATCCGCGCAGCCAGATTCGGCGCAGGCACCATCAATACGAACAGTCCGTGGGTCGCGCGCTTGCCCGCGCAACCGTCCGCGCGCAGATCGCGAAGAAGGTCACTGCACATACGCTGCGCCATTCATTCGCAACGCACCTGCTGGACTCAGGCGTCGATATCCGGCGCGTGCAGGAATTACTGGGCCACAGCGACGTGAGCACCACGATGATCTACACGCACGTTCTCAGTTCGTCGGCTGCGGGCACTGCCAGCCCTCTGGAATCGTTGCCGGCTGCGAGGACTTAAGAGAGGGCTGCCCGAATAGACTCATCCCGCTCGCGCGGCGCGCAGCGGTTTCGGCACTTCTGCCGTCTTGCCCGTCGCCTGCTGCGAGCGACGCATCAGATCCGCAAAATCGCTCGCCGGCACTGCCGGGCTCATCAGGAATCCCTGCACCGAGTCGCAACCCTCGGCGCGCAGGAACTCGAGCTGCACCTGCGAGGACACGCCTTCGGCGACGATACTGAGACCGAGATTGTGGCCGAGCGCGATGATGGCGCGGACGATGGCCGCGTCGTCGGGATCGACGCCGATGTCCTTCACGAAAGAGCGGTCGATCTTCAACGTGTCGAGCGGGAAGCGCTTCAGATAGCTGAGCGACGAATAGCCGGTGCCGAAGTCGTCCACGGCCAGCGCGAAGCCGAACTCCTTCAGCGTGAGCAGCGAGCGGCGTCCCGCCTCGGCGTCCTGCATCAGGATGCCCTCGGTCAGCTCCAGCTCGAACAGCGCGGGCGACAGTCGCGACTGGCCGACCGTATCGCTCATGTGCAGCAGCCCTTCGGGCCGCATGAAGTCGCGACCCGAGACGTTCACGGCCACGCTCGGCAGTTGCAGCCCCTGATTGCGCCACTCGCACAGATCCCAGCAGACCCGCTGCATTACCCAGCGTCCGATGTCGCCGATCAGGCCGATCTCCTCGGCCACCGCTACGAAGTCGAGCGTGGGAATCTGGCCGCGCTCGGGATGGAACCAGCGCAGCAGCGCCTCTGCGCCGATCGGCCGCAGGCTGTGCGTCTCGTACTTCGGCTGGTAGTACACCTGCAGCTGTGAATTCTCGAACGCTTGCCGCAACTCCATCTCGAGCGAAAGCCGCTTCAGCGCGCGCGCGTGCACAGCGCTGGTATAGACGCGGTACTGGTTGCGCCCGCTGGCCTTCGCCTCGTACATCGCGCCGTCGGCGTTCTTCAGCAGGCTCTGCCCGTCGTTGCCATGCTCGGGGAACAACGCGATGCCGATACTCGGCGTGACCACGAACTCGTAGCCGCCGTGCAGGAACGGCGCGACGAGCGCAGCCTGGATGCGCTCGGCGGCCCGTTGCGCGGACTGCACGGTCGGACTGCCGGTCAGCACGAGGATGAACTCGTCGCCGCCCACGCGGGCGAACTGTCCATGCACCTCGTCGCTCTCGCGCGGACCGGCCAGCGAGTTCAGCCGATCGGTGACCATGCGCAGCAACGCGTCGCCTGTCTGATGGCCGAGCGTATCGTTGATGCGCTTGAACTGATCGAGATCGATGTAGAGCACCGCGACGCTGCGGCCCTCGCGGCGGGCTTCGACCAGCGACTGCGACAGATAGTCCCCGAGCCATTCGCGGTTCGGCAGACCGGTCAGGACGTCGAAATACGCGAGCCGATGAATGTGCGCCTCGGTGCGTTTGCGCGCCGTGATGTCGCGGATGATCGCCAGTACCTGGCCGCCGGCATTCGGCGCGTAGCGGCATTCGAAGTGGCGCGTCGTCGTATCGTCCGTCGACTCGAGCGCGAACTCGAACGCCGCCGGCGAGCCGCGCAGGGTCGCTCCCAGGCATGCGATTGCTCGCTCCTGGGCCGTCTTCGGCAGCAGGTCGGCCAGTTTGCGCGAACCGGGCGCATGCGCGCCCTCACGCTCGATCAGTCCGGCGATCGGGCTAACGATGTGGCTGATCGCACCCTGCGGGTCCACGAGGAAAATACCGTCCGGGATCGCGCGCAGCAGCGCGGCGTTCTTTTGTTCGCTGAAGCGCAACGCATCCAGGTTGCGCGCGCCACGCAGTACGTAACGGATACGGTGAACGATCAGCGCCCAGTTGATCGGCTTGACGACGAAGTCCGTCGCCCCGATGTCGTACGCCTGGTCGATCGACACCGCATCGTCGTGCCCGGTCACCATAACGATCGGCAGGTTCGCGCCGCCGGGCAGCGCGCGAATCGCAGCGCATGCCTGGTAGCCGTTGCCGTTCGGCATCTCCACGTCGAGCAGCGCGATATCCGGAAGACGCGTGGCGCACGCCGCGACGGCAGCGTTGCCGGTGGCGACCGCCTCGACGTCGAAGCCGGCGTTTTCCAGTGTCGCAG
>DATEML010000241.1:0-6488 GCA_035275585.1 Steroidobacteraceae bacterium
GCAGGCGAAGGGCTCGCTACCCTTGTTGTTGCTGGGGACGACATTGAGTGGAATCAGCGGCGCGCTCGGCTACCGCGGCAGTCTGCAGGTAGTGAATCAGATCGCACCCGCCGAGCAACGCGCGGGTGTCGCGTCCGCCTACTTCCTCGTGTGCTTCATCGGCAATTCCCTGCCCGTCATCGCGGTGGCGATTCTCGCGCGCGCATTCAACTCGCTGGTCGCGGACGGCGTATTTGCCATCACGCTCGCGCTGCTGGCCCTCACTGCGCTCGCAGTGTCGCAGCTTCAATCCCGATAGCGACTTTCATATGGGTCAGGCTTAGCCTGACGCGCAATTCTATTCACCCGTTTCTCCTGGCCCGCCGCAGGCGGTCGTACACTGTGGCCGGACCTTGTGAGGCTCGACCAAACCAAACGGACCTTGCCCGCATCTGAGGAAGCAACCCATGGGGAAGGCGGCGGGAATGATGGACCGGAGAATCACTGGCCCGAAGCTCAGGCACTGGCTGACGGCGGGCGTGCTCCTGACGCTCGGGGCGTCGGCGTGGGCGGTCGAGATCGACGGCCGTATCGACCCGCAGGAATGGGAAGGTGCCCGCCACATCACCGAATTCCGCAAGGTGCAGCCGCTGAACGGCGAGCCCGCATCGCTGCAGACGGAGGTCTGGATCCTCGCCACGCCGGAGGGACTGGCCGTCGCGTTCCGCAATCACCAGCCACCCTCGGTGCCCCGGACCCAGCAGCGCGTGCAGCGGGATTTCAACGAGCAGGTCGATCGCGTCAACGTCATGGTCGACTTCGACGGCGATCACCGCACCGGCTACGACTTCACGGTCAGCTCCACGAACGGCATCTTCGACGCCATCATCACCAACGAGATCGAATTCAACGACGACTGGGACGGCAACTGGCGTCACGCGACCGGCGGGGACGAAGAAGCCTGGACGGCAGAGGTGCTGATCCCCTGGCACATCGCACCGATGCGTCAGGCGCCCGGCGACGTCCGCACGATCGGCATTTACGTCGACCGCGTCATCGGCGTGACCGGCGAGCGGTCCGCCTGGCCGTACGCCAGCTTCGAGCGCCCGCGCTTTCTCTCCGACTTTGCGCCGCTCGAAGTCACGCAGTATCGCCAGTCGCTGCTCGCGCTGACGCCGTACGTCTCGAGTCTGTACGACATGGTCGACGACGACAACGAGCCCGACGCCGGCATCGACATCTTCTGGAAGCCGAACGGCCAGACGCAGCTGCTGGCCACGGTGAATCCGGACTTCGGCCAGGTCGAGAGCGATGACCTGGTCGTGAACTTCGACGCCACCGAGGTCTTCATCAGCGACAAGCGCCCGTTCTTCACCGAGAACCAGGGCATCTTCGAATTCACCACGCCTTCCGATTTCAGCCAGCTGCTGTACACCCGTCGCATCGGCGGCCCGGCCGACGACGGCAGCGGCGCGGGCGACATCACCGCGGCCCTCAAATTCAACGGCAGCCTGGGTGCGACCAAGTACGGCCTGTTCGCCGCCGACGAAGCCGACTCGGTCGGCCGCACGTTCAGCGCAGTGCGCCTGGTGCGCGACTTCAGCACCCAGAACCTCGGCCTGCTCGTGACCAACGTCGAGCGTCCGTTTCTCGATCGCACGGCTACGGTGCTCGGCATCGATCATAACTGGCGTCCGACCGCGCGCTGGAACGTGCGCACGCGCCTGATCGGCAGCGACATCGATCAGTCCGGCGTGACCACTCGCGACAAGGGCGCGACGGTGTGGGCCGACTACGAAATGGATCACGGTTGGCGCCAGCAGTGGATCCTCATGCACTTCGGCAACCAGCTGGAGCTCAACGACGCCGGCTTTCTCTCGCGCAATAGCACCAACTACGTTCACTGGCAGTTCAATCGCAGGTTCACCGAGCTGCCGGCGGAGTCGCGCTACGCGTCCAAGGACTGGCGCTGGCGCGTCAGCACGGACCACAACAATCACGGAGAGCTCCTCGGCCATCAGTTCCGCATCAGCCGCGAGAGCCGCTTGCGCAACGGCAGTTACGAGTACGGGCAGATCAACGTCAACAGCGCCGGCTTCGACGATCTGCTGACCCGCGGCAACGGATCGGTCTGGCTGCCGCCCAACCTCAACGGCTATTTCGAGTACCAGCGGCCGCGTGAAGGCAACTGGGGTTACAACGTCGAGCTGGAAGCGTACGGCGGCGGGCTCGCGGGCAACGACAAGATCGGCTACCGCGTCATGCTCGAGCCGCGCTACTTCGTCAGCGACGCGCTGAATCTCTACGTCAGCGTGGAAGGCAAGCGCACACCGGACTGGCTGGTCTGGCAGCAGGACACGCTGTTCGGCAGCTTCGACGAGCGCGCAGCGGAGTTGGGCGCCGGCTTCAACTGGATCATGACCAACCGCCACGAGCTGCGCCTGAAACTCCAGGCCATCGGCCTGGACGCCGAGCTGCGCCAGGCGTATCGCGTCGACCCGGCAGGCCGTGCGATTGCGACCGATGAGCCGGTCGACGATTTCAGCGTGCGCACCCTCGGCCTGCAGATCCGCTATCGATACGAGATCGCCCCGCTCTCATATCTATATGTGGTCTACGGCCGCGGCGGCTTCGATCAGACGCCCGCCTCGCAAAGCTCGGACCGGCTGCTGCAGGACAGCTTCGATCTGCGCGACGACGAGCAGCTGCTGGTAAAAGTCAGCTACCGCTTCGAGACGTAGCTCGAGCGGTCGCTCTCAGGGCTCACCGACGGGTCCCACCGCAACTGCATTGATGTCGCCATCGACCAGTGGCCGCACCGTTGACAGCGCATCCGCGTCGACCGATCCGAAAAGCCGGCCAGCGACGCGTGTGGATTGCCGGAAGACGCGCACGGCGTACTGCCCCACGTCAGTCGCGCGCGTCGCACGCAGCCAATCGGCGAAGGAAGTTGCGGCGGCTGGACTGTCGAAGACCATGCGAATGCCTCCGAGCGCAGGATCGAACAGCGCGAGCCACTCGCGTCGCGCCGAGTTCGCCGACGCGAGACCCAGATCCCAGAACGGTTGACGGACCGCGTCCTGGTCGACGAGCGTCGCGCGCACTTGCGCGGAACAGCTCCATTCGTCGCCGCCCTGGCCCAGTCGAATCACGAATTCCAGCTCGAAGCTTGCTTCGACCGTATCGAATCCTGGCGGGTGTCGAACGGGCAGCAACTGCGCCGTAACCTCGCGTGCCGGCACCGGCGTTCCGTCGTCATGCCACAGCCGTGGAATGCGCACGACAGTATCGTCCACGGCAACGCCACCCGGCATCAGAAGCACATCGATCGAGTACATGCCCGCGAGATCGGTTTTGCCGCGCGCGGCGCGCGTAACTCGCAGTTGTCCCGGCGCGAGCGAGACTGTGGCAATTTCGGCGCGCTGATCGCGTTCTGATTGCTGCGGGCGATCCCATCCGAGAAACGTGCCGCCATAAGAGGCAACCGTGAGCGCGCTCCAGATGATGCGATCACCCGCGCGCAGACCCGCTGGCGTGACCGCGACGACGAGCCGCCTGCCCAGCGCGCCGGTCGTGGAGATGGAGTTGTCGCGGACTGCCGCTGCGGGGATCGGGATACTGCGAGCCTCGATTTCCAGCCTCACCTGTCCATCGAGCGCATCGGGGCAATCAGGCAGCGGATAACCGTGGCTGAACTCGGCACGGTGCGGCGGGCCGGCGCACGCTGCCAGCGCCAGCGATGCCGCCAGCAACGCCGGATACTGTCGCATCGCTATTCGGTGAGTTTGAACGTGACGGCGATTCGTCCCCACATGCGCGCAGGTTCGCCGTCGACCGTGCCTGGGTCGAGCCGCCAGCGGTATGTTTCGTAAAGCGCTGCGTAGTCGAGATCGGGATAGCCGCTCGACTCGTGGATTCTCGCATCCGCGACGCTGCCGTCCTCGAGGACGAAGAGATTCAGAACGACGGTGCCGTGCTCGCCGAGACGTTGTGAGGCCGGCGGATAGACGGGCTGCGACAGCGCTCTCGCGGGATTCCTCTTCGGCAGCACCGTCCGGCCATCGTCCGCAACGGCCCGCGTCTCCTTGCTCCGCGCTGTGACTGTCTGCAGACCAGCCACGATGCCGACGAGCGGCAACAACGCAGCCAGGAAGATCCAGATCTTGCGCCGCGTGATCGCAGCGGGCGCGGTACCGCTCAGAATCCTGTCGATGCGCGATCCAAGCGTTCGCGCTCTCGCCATGCTCACGAGCTGTTCATTGCCGTCACCGCGCCGGGCAGCGAATCCCAGCAGCACTTCGGCGTAGGCCGTGCGCTCTCGCGTTTCGTGGAGCGCGGCATCGTCGCTGATGTGCTCGCTGAGCAGCGCCAGCCTGTTCGCCAGCCACCACGACAACGGACTGAACCACAACACGCAGCGGTGCAGCTGCGCGAGCCACTGCACGTAAAAATCCTTGTTGGCGACGTGGGCGCTCTCGTGCGCCACCACCGCACGTTGGACCTGCGGCGACCACGACTCGAAATCCAGCGGAACCAGGATCGTCGAGAACACCGTTGCCGGCGAGCTCACCGCATCCGTCGCGCGAATATCGAGATCCGCGAACGACGGCGATGCAACGGGATCTGCGGCGCGCTGGATACGGCGCCAGCGCAGAATGCCCAGCGAGTGACGCAGGACGAGCACGACTGCGATGGCGCTCAGCCCCCACCACAGCGCGGCAGGCCAGTCGATACCGGCAGGCGCACCGGACACTGCGATCAGATCGACCGGCGATAGCCAACTCAACTGCTGAGCCGCGACTGCCGGCATTATTCGCAGCTCCATCAGCATCGGCATCGTCCAGGATGACGCGAGCACGAGCAGCCACGCGCTGCGTTCCAGACGCGGATTGCGAACGCGCAGGCATCTCAGCACGAGCCAAACCATCGCCGCGAGCACCGTTGCGCGCAACACCCACTCGATGAGCAGTACCGTCATGACTTGGCTCCCTTGTGCGGCCGCGCGGCCTTCTTCGATGGGCGCTTCGCTTGCGCCACGCGCGCCATGAACCGATCGAGCTGCTTCCTGTCGAGCATGTCGGCGTCGACCATTCCGACCAGCACTTCGTCGGCGGCGCCGTCGCAGAACCAGTCGATGATGCGTTTGATGGCGCGCCCTGCAACGCGATGACGAGGCTCGGCGGCGGAGTACACGAACGTGCGGTTGTCGACTCGATGCGTGAGAAAGCCCTTCTCTTCCAGCCGGCGCAGCACGGTGCGCACCGTCGCTTCCTTCAGCGGGCGGTCCAGCTTGGCGCGCACTTCCTCGGCATTGAGCGCGGCATGCGACCACACGATGCGCATGACCGCGCGTTCCAGCTCGCCAAGCTCGCCTCTTGCAGCCTTCATGTCGGTGTGTGACTCCCCGTAGTGTTACAGACGGTAACAGACGCCGCCGCCGCGACGCAACCCCGGCCCCCGCCCGGCTCATGGCCCGTCCGGTAGCTCCTGCGGGCGATTCGGCGACTCGGGCTGCGACCGCAGACTGCGGGCATGAGGAGAGTGAGCCGATTTTCCGTTGCTTTCCGCGTTAGCTGATTCAACCGAATGAACCATTCACCCCGGGAGAAACCCATGTTCAAGCGCCTTTCACTGCTCTTCATGCTGTACACGTCGGCGTTCGCCGGCCAGTCGCACGCCGACAGCCTGCCGGTTCCCACTGTGGACTATTCCGCGGACCGCATCGTCGAGTCCGAGGCCGGCACGCTCAACGGCAAGGTGTACTTCACGAAGGACAAGGAGCGCATGGAAACGAACGCGCAGGGCATGCAGAGCGTGATGATCCTGCGGCGCGACCAGCAGCTCGGCTGGATGCTGATGCCGGCGCAGCGCATGTACCAGAAGGTCGACCTGGCCCGCGCGCAACAGCAAAGCGGCTCGCAGTCCGCCGATACGGTGACGATCGAGCAAGTCGGCGCCGACACGATCGAAGGTCACGATGCCACGAAGTACAGGATGCTGATGAAGGACGGCGGCGGCGGCGGCTTCATCTGGATCACGCAGGACGGCATCCCGGTCAAGATGGATTTCCTGGGCAAGAGCGGCCGCGACAAGACGCGCATGACCGTCACGCTCACGAATCTCACGATCGGCCCGCAGGATCCCGCGTTGTTCGAGCTGCCCGGCGACTACAAGGCGATGCCTTCGTTCCCCGGCTTCAGCGGCCAGAGCAGCGGCCGAACCGGCCTGCTCGGCGCGGCCAAGGGCCTCTTCAACCGCTAAGGATGATCACCATGCACTCCAGATTTTCGACGATCGCAGTGTTCCTCGCCGGAACGCTGCTCCTCATCGGCCGCGCGCACGCGGATTGCGCCGGCGACTCACTCTCCGACAAGAAGCGCATCTACGAACGCGCCCAGGCGTCCGAACGCGCAGGTAGCAAAGAAGACGCCCTGCGCGGATATAGCGCAGCCCAAGGTTACGCGTGCGAACCGCACAATCCGTACGAGGATGACGCGGCGAAGCGCGCC
>DATEML010000242.1:0-5890 GCA_035275585.1 Steroidobacteraceae bacterium
GCTCTGGTGCTCGGCGTGCTGCCGCTCCCGGTGCTGTTCATGGTCGCGTTTGCGGTCGCGCTGCTGATCAATTACCCAAAGGTCTCCGACCAGCGCGAACGCATCGCCGCCCATGCGAAGAACGTGATCGCAGTGGTCTCATTGATCTTTGCCGCGGGCATCTTCACCGGCATCCTGAACGGTACCGGCATGCTCGACGCGATGTCGAAGAGCATGCTCGACCTGATTCCGTCCGCGCTCGGTCCGTACCTGGCACCCATCACTGCGCTCGCAAGCCTGCCGTTTACGTTCTTCGTCTCGAACGATGCGTTCTACTTCGGCGTGGTGCCGATCGTTGCCGAGACGGCCAGCGAGTTCGGCATCTCGGCCGTCGAGATCGCCCGCGCGTCGCTGATTGGTCAGCCTGTGCATTTGCTCAGCCCGCTGGTGCCGTCCACGTACCTGCTCGTCGGCCTCGCGGGCGTGGAGTTCGGCGATCACCAGCGCTTCACTCTGAAGTGGGCGGCTCTGATCTGTCTGCTCATGTTGCTGGCTTCGCTGCTGTGCGCCGTGTTTCCGTTGGCAACATGACCCTCCTCAATGCCGGAGCTGAACGTGGTCAACATTCGTGAATTCGTAATCGAGCGTGTTGCGATCGGCCTGCTTGCGACCGCATGCGCCAGCGGCGCGGCCAATGCCGCTGCTACGCCGCCATTGCTGCCGGAACCGGTCATCGCAGTACTCGCGAGTGAGCTCGACGGCGATCGCGCCAAGCGCGACATCGAGGTGTTCGCGCAGCTGCATCGCATGCGCGCCTCACAGCCATTTCATCGGGCCAACGAGCACATCGTGGCCGAGCTGCAGCGAGCCGGCTTGAGCGATGTGGAAGTGCTCCGGTTTCCCGCGGACGGCACGACAATGTTCGGCACGCAGAAGGCGCGGCCGGCCTGGGACGCGGAGTTTGCCGAGCTGTGGGACGAAGGCACCCGCATCGCCAGCTGGGAATCCATGCCTTTGTCGCTGGCGCAGGACAGCGATAGCGGTGAGGTCACCGCGAACCTCGTGGACGTGGGGGCAGGGACGAAGGAGCAGGACTATGCCGGCAAGAACGTACATGGCCAACTGGTGTTGACCAGCTCGCAGCCCGAGGACGTGGCGCCGTTGGCGGTAGATCGCTTCGGTGCCGCCGGCATCGTCAGCTATGTGCAGAACCAGACGACGGCGTGGTCGGGCGAGGACGAGACGCTGGTGCGCTGGGGTCATCTGGACAGTTTCAGTCCACGTCGCACGTTCGCCTTCATGGTGTCACTCAAGCAGGCGCGCAATTTTCAAGCGCGCCTGGCCGCGGGCGGGACCGTGCGGCTGCGGGCGAGTGTCAAAGCGCAGCGTCATGCAGGCGAGTACGAGATCGTCACGGCGACGATCGCAGGCGCCGATCCCGCGCTCGCGCAGCAACAGATCGCCTTCACATGCCATTTGGATCATCCGCGGCCGGGCGCGAACGACAACGCCAGCGGGTGTGCCACGATTCTGGAAGTTGCGCGCAGCTATGCGCGACTGATTGCGCAAGACAAGCTGCCGCGACCGCGCCGTACGCTGCGCTTCTTCTGGCCTCCCGAAATCGAAGGCAGCACGATTCTGCTGAACGCGCGCCCCGACCTCGCGAGACAGATCATTGCCGACATCCATATGGACATGGTCGGCGGCGGCCCGCGCACCAAAGCCGTTTTCCACGTAACGCGCTCACCGGCGAGTCTGCCCAACTTCGTGAACGACGTGGCGGAGGCCTTCGCCGCATTCGTCAATGCGGAGAGCGACGCTTTCGCTGCCGGCCGTGACGCGCGTTATCCCTTGATCGCTGCCAGCGGCGACAAGCAGGCGTTGCTCGCGCAGGTCAAGGAGTTCGATGCCGGCAGCGACCACGTGGTGTTCACCGACAGCTCGTTCCGCATCCCGACGATTTACATGAACGACTGGCCGGACCGCTACATTCACACCAGCGGAGATCTGCCGGAAAATATCGACGCCACGAAGCTGGAGCGTGCCGGCTTCATCGGTGCAGCGAGCGGCTGGTTCCTTGCAAATCTGAGTGCGGACGATTTGCCGGCGCTCAGCGCGCTGCTCGAACGACAGAGCTTGCAACGCACCGGGCTGATGCTGGGGCGGCGCGTTGGGTTGGCGCCCGACGAGCAGGCTGTCATTGAAACGATGCACATGGCCTACGAGCGCAAAGTGCTGGACTCCTTGGAGCGCTGGCTGACCGTGCCCGCCGCGACCCGCACGGCGCGTCAACGGTTTCTGTCGCAACTGGCGGCGATCTCGATGTCGGGCCGCACCTCCGCCAAGCGCGAGCCGCCGGGCGCCGTGTACGTGCGCAATGCCGAGCCCAAGGGTCCCATGACTGTGTTCGGCTACGACTACGTGGTCGATCATCTCGGCGCCGAGCGCGCGGAGGCGCTCGCGCTGACCCATTATTCCGGCTTGCGCGGCAGTGGTGGCGAGTACGCGATCGAGGCGCTCAACTTCGTGGACGGCCATCGCAGCGTGCGGGACATTCGCGACGCCCTGGCCGCGGAGTTCGGCCCAGTGCCGCTCGAGCACGTGGCTGCATACCTGGAGGCGCTGGAGACCATCAAGGTCATCCGCTTTGCAAAGCCGTAGCTGCTACCACCGTCAATGTGCCAGTCCGCCGTACAGGATGTGCCAGAAGAGATAGAACGACAGACGGAATACGACCGGCGAGAACCATCCGTAGCGAAGCACGAGCCAGCCTTCGAACACGTTGGAGAGGTAGAGCGGACCGGCCAGGGCTCGCACGACGCTGCCCCAATGCCCGGCCGCAACGTCGTCGGCCATCAACGGCCACACTTCATAGAGCGCGATGATGGCCGCGACCAGCCAGAACAACGGCAAGCGCAGCCGGCGGCGAAAGATCACGACGTGCAGGAACCAGAACACGATGCACAGCCCGCCGAGCCTGAGCATGAATTCGAGAAAGATCGCGCCGAACGTATAGAACGGAATCGACCAGGGCAGCGCCATGTGAATCCATTCGCCCGGCTCGCCGAGGGCCGTGCGTCCCGACGACGCGACGTCCATCCCGATCGTCACCAGGCCGTAGAGGGCGCCCGTGATCGACGCGACGATCAGTCCTCGTCGCTCCCTCGCCATGTCGGCGAAGGGGTCGGGCAACCCTGCGGAGCGATCACAGAAGAGGCCGACGGCGGCAAACGCGATCATCCCGCCGACCAGCAGCCAGGTGAATGCCTGCGCCTGCGACTGGTCCGGGAAGCCGCCGGGGTAGAAGTCGAAAAGCAGTTTGAGACCGACCAGCGTCAACGCCAGCACGGCAAACGCGATCGTCGATCGCGCCCGAAGTTGCTGCATGTCCGTCCCCGAGGCCAGAGCTATCGAAATTATTGAGGCAGAGACCTCGCTTCAGACGTGCCGCTCACGCGGAAGGTTGCGGGCACTGCCGGCGCGTCGCGCGCGGGCGTAGGATGAGCGTCATGACTGAGCTCCTGACGTTTCTCGACCACGTTCGCGCCGCGCGGGCAAAGCCGGTGCAGCCCGGTAGCGGGGTTGCGCTCTTCCATGGACCCATCGGCAGCGGGAAGGCGAAGGCGGCGCTTGCCATCGCACGCGAGCTCGACACGGAGATTCTGCGCATCGACCTGTCCGCCGTCGTGAGCAAGTACATCGGCGAGACCGAGAAGCACATCGATGCCGTCTTCGCAGATGCCGAGCGGTCTGGCGCGGTCTTGCTGCTGGATGAGGCGGATGCGTTATTTGGCAAGCGCTCGGAGGTTCGGGACTCGCACGATCGTCACGCGAACAGCGAGGTGTCCTACCTGCTTCAGCGCATCGAGGCTTTCGAAGGAATTGCCATCCTCACGACCAATGCGCGACAGAGCATCGACGAGGCATTCTTGCGCCGGCTGCGGTTCGTGATCGAGTTTCCGGCGCGTAGCTGACGAGATCGGCAACTCTCGGTACGAGCGTGCTGCTCAGTGTAATACTTCCGTACCGGTGACCGGTCCGCCAAACGTATCCGGAAAGAACGCGACGGCCAGAATCCCCATCCCCAATGCCAGGGCGATGAGTTTGCCGAAGAAGCAGATTCTGTGAGGCACGTTGATGAGCTTCGTAGTTGCAACCTCATCACCGGCGTTCTTGCCTTGCTTCAGCTTGCGTGACGTGAACACGCCGTACATCACAGCGTTCAGCAGGTACTGGAGGATGTCCAGAATCAGCGCAGCGATGAAGCAAAACGCGGCGAATCTCAGGAGTGGTGGAATCGCGGCCGCCAATGCATCACTCACTGGCAGTGGTTTCGCGGGGTCGACCGGCGGCTTGAAAGCCCAGATGATTGCCAATCCGCCAAGCGACAGCGATCTGACCTGGTCACTCGCTGTCTTCGCTGACTCGGTCGCCTTCTGCCGCCAGTCCTGCAGTTTGTATGTGACCGGCTCCACTCGGCTCGATCTCAGAAGGAAAGCGGTCCCGATCCGCCGGTAGGTCCGCGACCGGAGCCGCCTGGAGCGTTAATGGTAGGGTCGCCCAAAGTGAGCGGGCGCTCGGCAACCCAGTCCGGTGCGGACTTGGCCTTATCGCTGATCGTTCCGCCTGCGCCGGGTGCGGATGTCGTGACTGGTGCGGGCTGAATCGGCGTTGCTAATCCGTCTGCCAACGTCTCGACAACTTTGAGTTGATCTTTGAACGCCTTCACCTCGAACTTCGGCCCCTGGGACAGAGCTCGAAGCTTATCGATGGCGTCCGCCAGTGCGGTCAGTAGGGCCGGGTTCATCCCTTTCACCTCGCTGAGAGCAAGCGTCTTGTGCGCAGCTTGCGCGAGACACTATCACGATCGGCGTTTGGAAAGTTGTCTGAACGCCGCGGGTCGCGACGCAGCATGTCTTGGCGGTTGCTAACCAGACCGAGGCTGGGTGCATCCTAGTCCCATGACAGATGAAGCGCGCTGGATCGCGAGGGCCAAGGCTGGGGAGGCGGCCGCGTTTCGGCATTTGGTCGATGCCAATAGCGCGCTGCTGTTCCGTGCCTGCGCCCGGATCACCGGCGATCGGGCGCTGGCCGAGGATGCGGTGCAGGAGGCGTTGCTCAACGCATTCCGGCACCTCGCCGAGTTCGATGGCCGCTCGGCATTCTCGACCTGGCTGTACCGGATTGCCGTGAATGCCGCGTTGGCGCAGGTACGAAAGCGGCGCTATCTCGAAGTCGCCTGGCCCCAGGGCGAGGGCGACGCTGCGATGCCCTTCGACGCCGCGGACGAGTCGCCGACGCCCGACCGCCAGGCCATGAGCGCCGAACTCCGCCGCCAACTGGACGCCGAGCTGGCACGCATGACCCCGATCGAACGCGCTGCGTTCGTGCTGCGTCATCAGGAAGGGCGCTCGCTCGAGGAAATCTGCGCGGTGCTGTCGCTCAATGTCAGCGGCGCGAAGCAGGCGATCTTTCGCGCCGTGCGCAAGCTGCGCGCCGCGCTGGAAGCGCCCGGAGAACCCGCATGAATCCGATCACTGACGACGATCTCGTGCTCTATCGTTATCGCGACGGCCTCGATGCCGCGCGCATCGAGCAGATCGCGGCTGAGCTAGCCGAATCGCCGGCATTGCGCGAGCGCTACGCTGCGATCGAGCGTGCGATCGCGCACTTTGACTCGCAGGATATCGAGCCCGATCCGGATCTCGGCTCCCGGCTGTGGCGACGGCTCTCTCCGCAGCTCGAGGAAGCCGGCGTCGTGTTTGCGTCCTCGCAAGGCATGCTGGATCGCCTGCGCGCGTGGCTCGTGCCGCCGCAGGCAAGATTTGCGTTCGCGGTGGCGGCCACGGTGCTCGTCGCGATCGGCGTTGGCTTCGTCGTGGGCCGTGAGAGTGTCACCGCACCGCCGCCG
>DATEML010000243.1:0-13120 GCA_035275585.1 Steroidobacteraceae bacterium
GTCCTTGCCGTCCAGGTGGATGCCGCCGGTGTGGCGGGTTCCCTCGATGAGGTCGTTCATGCGGTTGAGGCAGCGCAGGAACGTGCTCTTGCCGCAGCCCGACGGCCCGATCAGCGCCGTCACCTGCCGCTCCGCTATCGGGATCGTCAGGTTCTTCAGCGCGCGGTGCTGGCCGTAGTAGAAACTGAGGTTGTCGACAGCCGCCTTGACGTTCAGCGTGCGTACCTTGCGCGTGTCGTCGATCGCAATGGTGACGCGCGGCGTCGCCGACCCGCTCTGCGGAGCGGGGTTGTGCGTGTTACGTGCTGCGTCTTCGTTGGCCACGGCGGATTCCATGCGGGATCACCAGTTGATTTTCTTGCGAAAGCGGTAGCGAATCCAGATCGCGACGCCGTTCATGATCAGCGTCATGCCGAGCAGGATCGCGCCGGCGGCGGCGGCATTCGCCTGGAAGGCCTGGTCCGGCCGCGAAACCCAGTTGAACATCTGGATCGGCATCGCGGTGAACGGATCCTTGAGCCACTGGAACGAGACGAACGGGAACTCGCCCTTGATCGGCGACTCCGGCAGGAAGGCGATGAAGCTGAGCGCGCCGATCGTGATGATCGGCGCCGTCTCGCCGATCGCGCGCGACAGGCCGAGGATCATGCCGGTGAGAATGCCGCCGGTCGAATACGGCAGCACGTGGTCCTTGGTCACTTCCCAGCGCGTTGCGCCGAGCCCGTAGGCCGCTTCGCGGATCGCCTTCGGCACCGAGCGGATCGCCTCGCGCGTCGCCACGATCACGATCGGCAGGATCAGCAGCGCGAGCGTCAGACCGGCCGCGGCGATGCTTTGCCCGAGATCGAGCTGGTAGACGAACAGGCCGAGCGCGAGCAGACCGTAGACGATCGACGGCACGCCCGCCAGGTTCGTGACGTTGATCTCGATGATCGCCGTGAACCAGTTCTTCGGCGCGTATTCCTCGAGATAAATCGCAGCGGCGACGCCGACCGGCACGGCGCACACGGCAGTGACCAGCATGATCAGCGAAGTGCCGACCCAGGCAGCGAGAATTCCCGCGCGCTCGGCGCGGCGCGATGCAAAGTTCGTGAAGAACTCCCAGGTGAAGCGTTCCGAGCCGTCGCGCACCAGGTCGATGAACAGGATCGCGAGAATCGCGAGGCACGCGATCATCACGATGAGCCCGACCAGCACGAAAATCTGGTCGAGGAGCTTGCGCCGCGACAAGCCGCGCCGCAGGGCTTCCTGCTCCAGCAAGGCCGCACTGGCGCTCATCAGTAGGCCTCCCGGAACTTACGTGTCAGCGAGAAGCCGGCGATGTTGAACAGCAGCGTCATCAGCATCAGCACCAAGCCGGCTGCGAAGATGCTCTGGTAGCCGATGCTGCCGTGAGCCAGGTCGCCCAGGCTGACCTGCACGATGTACGCCGTGATGGTCGCGGCAGGCTCGCGCGGGTCGAAAGTGAGATTGGGCTGCATGCCGGCGGCGATCGCAACGACCATCGTTTCGCCGACGGCGCGCGAGATGCCGAGAATGAACGCCGCGGCCAATCCGGAAAACGCGCCGGGCACCACGACCCGCAACGCGGTCTGCAGCCGCGTCGCGCCCATCGCGTATGAGCCTTCGCGCATGTAGCGCGGCACGGCGCGCATGGAATCTTCGCTCACCGAGCTCACGTACGGCACGATCATCAGGCCGATCACCAAACCGGCGCTGAGCATGTTGAAGCCCGGCAGGTCGGGCATGAACCACTGCAGGACGGGGGTGACCATCGTCAACGCGAAGTAGCCGTACACGACTGTTGGCACGGCGCCGAGCAGCTCTAGAATCGGCTTGACTGTCTCGCGCACGTGATGCGGAGCGAACTCGCTGAGGTAGATCGCAATCGTGGTCCCCAGCGGCACTGCAACGAGCAGCGCGACGATGGTCGTGGTCAGGGTGCCGGCGACCAGCGGCAGGATGCCGTAGTGCGCATCGGCGAACAGCGGCGTCCACATCGTATCGGTCAGGAAATCGACGATCGACACGTGGTCGAAGAACGCACTCGACTCGTACAACAGGATGGCCACGATCGCGAGCGTCGTGAACACCGCGACGAGGCCGGCGGCGAGCAGCAGAGCTTCGATGATGCGATCGCGCACCTTGCGGTAGCGCAAGCCGCTGCGCGAGATCAATGAAGTCGGTGTCGACGAGGCCACTGCTTACCCTTCGGTTCGATCCTGTATTCTTTTTTCATGCGCACCGCACAGTTCGCTGCGCACTTTAAAGGCTGGAGGCATGCGCGTCGACCTGCAATCGACGGCTTGCCGCCAGCCTGCCGGCAACCAGCCAAAAGGGGGGACTCTGGCTGGCCGCAGGCAGGTGGGGGCTGTTCGAGCGGGGCGGCTTAGAGCTTGCCTTCGCGCGCCAGCAGCGCGTCGATCGTGACACCCACTTCCGGGATGCCGCCGAACACGGTGCCGAGCTTGCCGCCGCTGAAGTGCTGCAGCGCCAGCTTGTACGCCTGCGGCGGGAGCGGCACGTAGCCGACTTCCTTCACCAGGTTGGCGCCCTCGCCGAGGAAGAATTCGATGAACTCTTTCACCTCGGGACGCTGCGCAGCGGTGTCACGCACGTAGATGAACAGCGGGCGCGACAGCGGCTGATACGAGCCGTCGTTCACGGCCTCGATGCTCGGACCGACCGGCTGATTCTTCGGGTTGATCACCGGCACGGCGCGCATCTTGTCCTTGTGGCCGACGTAGTAGGCGAAGCCGAAGTAGCCGAGTGCGTTCTTGTTGTTCTCCACGCCCTGCACGAGCACGTTATCGTCCTCGCTCGCGGTGTAGTCGCCGCGGCTCGCCTTCGCCTTGCCGTTCACGGCCTCGGTGAAGTAATCGAACGTGCCGGAGTCGGCGCCGGGCCCGAACAGCATCAGCGGCTGCGCCGGCCACTCGGAGCGGATCTGGTTCCAGGTCTTGACGCGGCCCTGCGCGCCCGGCTCCCACATCTTCTTCAGGTCCGCGACGGTCAGCGTCTTGACCCAGTCGTTCTTCGGATTCACTACGACGGTCAGCGCATCGAACGCGACCGGCAGCTCGAGATACTTGATGCCCGCGGCCCGGCACGCTTCCATCTCTTCCTTCAGGATCGGACGCGAGGCGTCGGAGATGTCGGTCTCGCCGCGGCAGAAGCGCTTGAAGCCGCCGCCGGTGCCGGCGATGCCGACGGTCACGCGGACCTTGCCGCGCTTGGCGATCTGGAATTCCTCGGCGACCGCTTCGGCGATCGGGAACACCGTGCTGGAACCGTCCATCTTGATGACGCTCTGCGCCGCGGCGTACTGGGGCGCCACGGCGGCTGCGAGCCCGCCCAGCACTGCCGCCGCCGCCAACTTGTTCCAAAACTTCATAGGTTTGACCTCGTGCATGCCACCTGGCGCGCAGTCTGCAGCCGTTCGATGACATGCATGTTACAAGGCACGGCCCGGGGCCCCGTGGCGCGGACGACGGACGGCGGCGCCTGTAATACCCGCGTAACAGAGGCCGGATCCGTACGGCCTTGCCGGCACCGGAGGTCTTCGCTATAAGACCGCGCCCGCACTCCTCCCTTGGCCGACCCGGAGCCACGACTTTGTCGACCGACGCCGACGCGACGCTCGCACTCGCCCAGGACCTGATCCGCCGTCCTTCCGTCAGCCCCGAAGACCACGGCTGCCTGCAACTGATCGGGCAACGCCTGGAAGCGGTCGGCTTCCGCATCGAGCGCATGCCGTTCGGGCCGGTCGAGAATCTCTGGGCGCGGCACGGCGACGCACGGCCGGTGCTGTGCTTCGCCGGTCATACGGATGTCGTGCCGACCGGGCCACGCGAGGAGTGGCAGACCGACCCGTTCGAGCCGGTCGTCCGCGACGGCATTCTGTACGGCCGCGGCGCCGCAGACATGAAGAGCGGCCTGGCCGCGATGGTCACGGCCAGCGAGCGTTTCGTCGCTGCAAATCCACAGCACGCCGGCACGCTGGCGTTCCTGCTGACCAGCGATGAAGAAGGGCCGTCGGTCGACGGCACGCGTCGCGTTGTCGAAGCCCTTGAGGCGCGCGGCGAGAAAATCGACTGGTGCGTGGTCGGCGAGCCCAGCAGCACCGACGCGCTCGGTGACACCGTCAAGATCGGCCGCCGCGGCTCGTTGTCGGGCAAGCTGACGGTGCACGGCATTCAGGGTCACGTTGCCTATCCGCACCTCGCAGACAATCCGGTGCACGCGGTTGCACCTGCGCTCGCGGAGCTTGCGACGCGCGTCTGGGACAAAGGCAACGAATTCTTTCAACCCACCAGCTTCCAGGTCTCGAACATCGCCGCCGGCACCGGCGCGCCGAACGTCATTCCGGGCGAGCTGAAGGCCCGCTTCAACATCCGCTTCTCGACCGAGCAGACCGTCGAGAAACTGCAGCAGACGATCACGGACGTGCTGAACCGCCACAAGGTGAACTACACGCTCGAATGGTTCGTGTCCGGCCTGCCGTTCTTCACGCCGCCGGGCGAGCTGTCGGCCGCGGTCGATCGCGTCGTGAAGGCGATGACCGGTCGCAAGCCCGAGCTGTCGACGACCGGTGGGACTTCCGACGGGCGCTTCATCGCACCGACGGGCGCCCAGGTCGTGGAGCTCGGCGTCATCAACGCGACGATCCACAAGGTGAACGAGCACGTGCGCGTTGCAGATATGGGCGCGCTGTCGGCGATGTATGAGAAGGTGATGAAGGAACTCTTGTCAGGCTTCAGCCTGACTTCTTGAAATTCACCAGCAGCGCCCACGCGCCGAGCACACCCAGCGAGATCGCTACCCACCACGGCATCGACAGGCCGAGCAACGTCCAGTCGATCTTGCCGCACTCGCCCGAGCCGGTGAGCACCTTCGACACGACTTCCGTCACCGGCATGATGTCGAGCAGATAGTCGAGATCGGCGCCGCACGCCGCGACGGTACCGGGCGGCTGCGCCTGGATCCAGATGTGACGCGCCGAGACGAGCACGCCGCACAGAGCAGAGAGACCGATCAACGCGCCGTAGACGCGAGCACCGGTCGGACGCGGGTTATGCAGCGCTGCGATCAGGAACAGGATGCCGGTTGCGATGGTCGCGACCCGCTGGAAGATGCACAGCGGGCACGGCGCCAGGCCGAGACCGTATTGCGCATAGAGCGCGTAGCCCATGAGACCGGCGCAGGCCAGAAAGCCCAGCGCGTTGCCGGACCGGCCGCTGATCGCTGGCAGCATCTCTAGCGACTCGCCGCTTCCTGGTTCTGATTTCTTTGGGCGCGCGACTGCAGGTGCTTCTCCACCTCGTCAATCGACAGGTGGCGGATGTCCTTGCCGTGGACCATGTAGACCACGTACTCGCACACGTTCTTGGCGTGATCGCCGATGCGCTCCAGGGCTCGCGCCACCCACAGCACGTCGAGCGCACGGCGAATCGTGCGCGGATCCTCCATCATGAACGTGATGCACTGGCGCTGGATCGCCTCGTATTCCTCGTCGACCAGCCGGTCCTTCTTGGCGATCGCCACCGCGCCTTCCGGGTCGAGGCGCGCGAAGGCATCGAGCGCTTCGTGCACCATGTCGCCCACCAGGCGGCCGAGGTGCTTGATCTCGCGATAACGGTCCGCGGGCCGCTCGACTGCAGCGAGCCGCGAGCCGATGTAACCGATCTTCTCCGCCTCGTCGCCGATGCGCTCGAGATCCGTGATCGTCTTGATCACTGCCAGGATGAGCCGCAGATCGGACGCCGCTGGAGCGCGCGTCGCGAGAATGCGGCTGCAGTCGTCATCGATGGCGACCTCCATTGCATTGACCTTCTGGTCGCCGCGCGCCACTTGTTCGCCGAGCCGGCTGTCGCCCTGCACGAGCGCCAGCACCGCCTGCTTGAGCTGCTCCTCGACGAACCCGCCCATCTGCAACACGCTGGTGCGCACGCGCTCCAACTCTTCGTTGTAGCGGCTCAGGATGTGATGCGAAAGGTCCGACTTTTCCATGATGGGCTCGCGTGACTGATGGGGGCTGTATACCCGCAGCCCCCCCAGTCTGCAAGGGCAATGCCGCTTTAGAACTTCACGTTGAAGTCGACCTGCAGGCGGTTGTAGTCGACCTCGGTCTGGCCGAAGCCGTTCGGCACATCGACGTTGCGATTGTTGAGGAAATAAGTCGCATTGATTACCCAGTTGCGGACGGGCGCGTAGCCGACGCGCACGACGAACCCATCGTTGTCGGAGAAGCCGCCGGCGAAGTCGGAGTCGATGACTTGCGCATACAGCGCATCCTTTTCCACCTTCTGATACATCGCGCCCACTTCCCAGGTCTTCGCGTTGCTGGCGCGCCCGAACAGGAAGCCGCCCGATACTGCGGTGTCGTTGTCGTCCGGGTCCTGATTCTGCGCCGCCTCGGCCCACACCTGGAACGGCAGGCTGCCGAGCGTGGTGTCGAGCTGGGCCATCACGTCGATCACCTCGTAGTTGAACGCGAGCGCGAGGTTCGGCGCGACGCCGACGGTCGTATTGCCGTTCGCACTGCCGTTGAAAATCGGCGCCGGCACCCGGCCCTGCGCAGCGCTCAGATCGTAATAGTGCCCGGCGAACGTCAAGGTCGAGCCGCCGATCGGCAATTTCACGCCGATCTGCGCGCCATGCATCATCGCGTCGGACGTCACCGTGTTCTCCGCACCGGAGACTTCGTTGAGCCAGAAATTGTAGGCGCTGCCGAAGAGGATGCCGTTGCTGAACGTGAAGGCCAGGCCTTCCGGATTGACGTCGTTGTCCCAGAACAGGTTCTGCGCGCCCTTGACGAAAGGCTGCTTCATCTTGCCGCCGACCAGGTTGCCCCAGCTTGCGAACTTCCAGTCGAAGTAGGCCAGATCGAGGTCGAGCGACTTGCGGTTGAAAACGCCGGTCAGCGACTGGTTGCCCGAGCGCGGATCGCCGCCCTCCGTCGTCGTCATGCCGATGCCGACGGTGATGTTGTCCGTTGCCTTCGCGGTCACTGCCAGTCGAGCGCGAATGCGATCGCGATAGCGGTCCGCCGTCGTAACGCCGGCGGCGTTGGTCGCGGTGTCGTCAGCGATCGCCTCGTAGCGATAGCGCATGTCGCCGGTGACCGTAACCTTGCTCGCCCAGTCCGTGCCCTTCACCGCGGACACGGCGGCGCTCGTGGTCGCTGAATCTTTGCGCAGACCTTTGGTTTCGGCCTTCAGATAGTCACCTTCGGCCTGCAGCTTCTCGTTCTCGCTCTTCAGCGCCTGGTTCTCCTGCTCCAGCTTGTCGACGCGTTGCATGAGTCCCTGAAGCTGTTCGCGGATCTGCGCCAAGTCGTCCGGGCTGGCAGCCTGGGCGCCGGCGGGCAACTGTGACAGGGCGGCGGCCACGGCGGCCGCGATCATCAGGTTCTTCACGGTAAGGTCTCCGTTTTGGTCTGGTTGTCAGGCGTGACGCGCAGACTTTACGGACGACTTGTTACAGAGAAGTTGCAGCGCTCGGGCAATCGCAGGGCGATTGCGCGTGCCATGTGACGGTTGGATGAACGACCTCAGGCTTCGGCCTGACGGTCCTCGTGCAGGAATTCGGGCGGCCGCGGCACGACTCGCTGCGGCGGAAAGTGACAGGCGAACGTGCTGCCGCGGCCTTCGATGCTCTCGATCGTCAGCGTGGCGTCGTGGCGCTGCAACGCGTGCCGCACGATCGCCAGGCCGAGCCCCGAGCCGCCAAGATCGCGCGAGCGGCCGGAATCGACGCGATAGAAACGCTCCGTGAGCCGCGGAATGTGCTCGGGCGCGATGCCGACGCCGGTGTCGCGCACGGAGATATGTCCGCCCGCTGCGTCGGTCCACCAGCGCAGCTCGACCTCTCCCTGCGTCGGCGTGTACTTCACGGCGTTGGAAAGCAGGTTCGACACGATCGAGTGCAGCTCGCTTTCGACGCCCTTCAGCCACGCCTCGCTGTCGAGCGTCAGGCGGACCTCGCGCGGGCGCTGCTCGAGCGCGAGCGTCTCCTTGCGCAGCAACGCCAGCATGCCGGGAATGTCCACGGGTTCCACGTCGAGCGGCCGCTCGCCGGACTCCAGCTTCGACAGCTCCAGCAGGTCGTTGATGATCGTGCTCATGCGCTCGGCCTGGCGTCGCATCTCCAGGATTGGCGCGCTCCAGGTCGGATCGAGCTTCTGGTCGTCGCCGAGCGCATCGAGGTAGCCGGTGATCACGGTCAGCGGCGAGCGCAGCTCGTGTGAGGCGTTGGCGACGAAATCCTTGCGCATCGACTGCAGCTGCTGCTCGCGGCTGACGTCGCGCACCATCAACAGCTGCCGCTCCGCCACGCCCGTGCGCACGACGTGGAACGAGAACCAGAGGCTGAGATCGGTCGCGTCCTGGACCACGACGCCGTCGGCCAGCTCGCCGCCGTGCAGGTACTCGACGAAGTCCGGGTGCCGCACCAGGTTCTCGATGCGCATGCCGAAGTCGCGCTTGCGCCGCAGCCCCAGCCACTGCGCCGCGCGATGATTGAACCAGAGAATTTCATGCTCCGGGCCGAGCAGCACCGCGCCTTCGGGCATCGCGGTCGTCAGGCGGCGAAATTCGCGCAGCAGCGCCGTGACGCGCGCCCGATGAAACTGCTTGCGGCGATAGATGCGGCTGACGATCGCCACGACTTCGCCCCACAGGCCGCTGATATCGGGCGGCTCTTCGATGCGGCGGCGGCGCAGCCAGTGCTCGAATCGCACCAGGTTCCACAGCTGCACGGCGACGTAGAGCGCGAGAACGACGGCGAAAGCGAGTGCGATGTGCCCGGTCGTGAGCCCCACCAGCAGCGCAGCCAGCAATGTCATGCCGAGCCGCGAGACGCTCTGCCAGCCCGCCGGAGACATCGCACCGGGGAGCTTCAAAGGCTACTCCGCCCGCGTGGAGAACCGATATCCCGAGCCGCGCACCGTTTGAATGAATCGATCGTAGGCAAACGCTTCGAGCGCCTTGCGCAGTCGCCGGATGTGCACGTCGACAGTGCGTTCCTCAACATAGACGTTGCCGCCCCACACTCGGTCCAACAACTGGGCGCGACTGTACACCCGCTCCGCGTGCGTCATGAAGAAGGACAGCAACCTATATTCCGTCGGCCCGAGCTGCACGGTGCGATCGCCGACCATCACGCGATGACCGGCCGCGTCCAGCACCAGCCCGTCGGCTTCGATCAGCTCTTCGCCGCCGCCGTGATTGGAGCGACGCAGGACCGCGTTGATGCGCGCGAGCAGCTCGCGCGGCGAGAACGGCTTGGTGACGTAGTCGTCGGCGCCGCCTTCCAGGCCCATTACCTTGTCCTGCTCCTCGGCGCGCGCCGTGAGCATGATGATCGGGACTTCCTGCGTTTCCTTGTCGCGCTTCAGCGCGCGGGTGAGCTCCAGACCGCTCATATCCGGCAGCATCCAGTCGATCAGCACCAGGTCGGGGCGGCGATCGGCGACGCTGGCGCGCGCGCTGCCCGCGTCCGGCGCTTCCCGCACTTCGAAGCCGCTGCGTCGCAACCCGAATGCAATCATTTCACGGATTGGCCGCTCGTCTTCGACTATCAGGATCTGCTTGGCGGTCATCGTGACAGCAATTTAACAGCTGGAAGAAACTGCCTCATTACAGCAACGGATTATTACAGCCCAATGAACCTCCCGCGCCAGGGCGGCCCCGATGTTACGGCGCCTTGACGGTCGCAACCTGGTCACGCAAATACACCGGCTGAGCCTGCTCGGGCGGCTCGCCGCGCCCCGCACGCAACTCCGCCGCGGCCAGCTGCGCGATTTCCCGAGCATGGGGCAACACAGATTTGTGAACCACGATGCCGGCGCGTCCTGCGCCAAGCTGCGGGTAGGCGCCGAAGCCGGTTCCGGCAAACACGGTCGCATCGCCCGGATCGACCGCTTCCGGCCGCTCCACTCGCTCGTCTGCCGTCGGACGCACCAGACCCTCCGGGCCCGCCTCGAACCGGCACCAATACACTTCGTTCATGCGTGCATCCATGCACACCAGGATCCGGGCGCCCGCGACAGCGAACTGTTGCGCGACCGCTGCCAGATCTGAAATGCCGACAGTCGCAAGCTGGGCACCGTACGCGAGGCCTTGCGCGACGCCGACCGCGATTCTTACGCCCGTGAACGCTCCCGGCCCGCGACCGTATGCCAGTCCATCGAGCTGTCGCAGCGTCAGACCCGCTTCGGCGAGCACTTCTTCGACCATCGGCAGCACGAGGTCCGCGTGGCCGCGCGCCGTTTCCGTGGCGCGCTCGATGACGCGTCGATCGACGATGAGCGCGACAGAGCAGCGCTCGGTAGCCGTATCGATGGCGAGCAGCTTCATGGCGCGGCCCGGCGCGGCGACTCCGCGGCGATGCCCACTGTGGCGAGCTTCGTGTACAGGAACTCCTCGACTTCCTCGAGCCGCTCGGTGCGCGGCATCGGCGGCAGACTCTCCAGGAAGATCCGGCCGTAGGCGCGGGTGCGCAGGCGCTGATCGCACAGCATGACGACGCCGAAGTCGTTCGCATCGCGCATCAGCCGCCCGACGCCTTGTTTCAGCGCGATGACTGCCTGCGGGATCTGTTCTTCGAAGAACGGACTGCCGCCGCGTTGCTCGATCGCGTCCAGCCGCGCCTTGAGCACCGGGTCGTCCGGCGCAGCGAACGGCAACTTGTCGATGACGACGACCGACAGCGCTGCGCCCTTGACGTCGACCCCTTCCCAGAAGCTGCTGGTCCCGAGCAGCACAGCGTTGCCGTACTCGCGAAACTTCGACAGCAGCGACTCGCGCGGACCGTCGCCTTGCACGAGCACCGGGAACGGCAAGGTCGCGCCGAGCCGCTGCAGCAGGATCTCGGCAGCTTCGCGCAGCGCGCGATGACTCGTGAAGAGCAGAAAGGCACGTCCACCCGCTGCGCGCAGGACGGGCAGAGCGGCATCGATCACCTGCGCGGTATGACTCGGCGATGACGGCGGATCGAGACCGCGCGGCAGATACAGCAACGTCTGGCGCTCGTAGCTGAACGGGCTGCCGAAACGCACCGTCGTGGCCTCGCGCATCCCGAGCCGTGCCATGAAGTGATCGAAGCTGTCGCCGACGGCGAGCGTCGCCGAAGTGCAGATCCACGCGCTCGTGTGCCCTTCGACGAGCGCGCCGAGCTGTTCCGCTACGTCGACAGGAACGTAGTGCAACGACACACCGTGTGTGGTCGATTGGGCCCAGCGCACACTGGCAGATGGCTCGGCATCTTGCGCGACCAGCGCGCGCAGGCGCACGGCCAGTTCCGCAGCGCGCCTGCGCAACGCCGCGAGCCCGGCATGATCCTTGGCTGCCTCACCGAGCGAAGCGACGAATTCGTCCAGCAGCGCCTGCAATCGCTCGATAGATTCGACGACCGGCGCCGGCCACTCTCTGGAATCCGTGCGTTCGCGCGGGCCGCGCAGCGCATCCTGCAGGTCGTACAGGTGCCGATCGAGCGTCTGCGCGAACGTCGCGGGCACTTCGTGCCGCGCGCCGGTTGCGAGCAATTCCGCGGCGACGTCGCGCGACAGGGACTGCAGCTGGCGGCTCGAGACCGCGAAGCCGAGGAAGTTCGCCGCGATCTCCGGCAGCTGATGCGCTTCGTCGATGACGATTGCATCGGCGCCCGGCAGCAAGTCGCCGAAGCCCTCCTCCTTGAGCACGAGGTCCGCCATCAGCAGGTGATGATTGACGACGACGACGTCGGCGGCCTGCGCTTCGCGCCGCGCCTGCACGACGTGACACCGATCGAACGATGGACACTCAGGGCCGAGGCAGTTGTCACGCGTCGAGGTCACCCACGGCCACACCGGGTCGGAATCGCTGAGCTGCACCAGCTCCGCGATGTCGCCCTGCCGCGTCGTGCGCGCCCACTCGCGAACCTTGGCGAGGCCGCGCGCGACGTCCTTGCGCAGGCCACGTGCGGCAGCCTGCTGCTCGGCCAGCTCGAGTCGATGGACGCAGAGATAGTTCGCGCGGCCCTTCAGCAGCGCAACGCGAACCGGCCGTCCGATGGCGCGCGTCACGGTCGGCAGATCGCGATGGAACAGCTGATCCTGCAGGTTACGCGTGCCGGTCGAGACGATGACGCGGCGACCGGACAGCAGCGCGGGCACGAGATACGCAAACGTCTTGCCGGTGCCGGTGCCCGCCTCCACGATGAGACGGCCGTGCGCGCGTAGTGCCAGCGAGACCTGCTCGGCCATCGCGATCTGCTCCTCGCGCGTTGCGAAGCCGGGAATCGCGGTCGCCAGCGGCCCTTCGGCTCCGAACAGATCTGCGTAATCGTGCATGGTGAGCGGCTACGTCTACTGAAATGTCGCGCGAAACCGCGCCAGCGCCGTGGATCCGGGTGCGAGCGCATTGCGCAGCTGCCAGCGGATGTGCGTGTACTGCGCCACGTGGGCCGGCTGCTTCGCGCCCTCGGCGTCGACGCTGAGCGCCTCGGCCGGGGCGAACGTGCGACCGCCATCGATCGAGAACGACACATCGGCTCCCGGTCCGGCAGCCGAATCCGCTATGTACACGGTGTTCGCCGGAACGGCCTGAACGACAGCCACGTTACGCAGGGGCACGGTCGTCTGATTGGTGATGCGCACGGTGTAGTAGACCACCTGGCCCTGTTCGAGGAGCCGCGCCGGCACGAACCGGTAAATCTCCCGGCCGGGCGTGGTGCTGACGTTCTCGCGCACCTCCGCGACCAGCTCGGTCTGAATCTCGGAAGAGTCCTGGGCCTGGGCTCCGGGCAGAAAGAGTGCAGCGCAAACACCGACCGCGGCGATACAGAAACTGGGTAGATTCCTAGGCTTACGCAGGAAATCTCTTGAAATTCCACAGCGCAGCACTATGACACCGTGAGGTTCTGGCGCGTGCGGTCGTCTCCATGACAGTGCGGGACTGCCCGGTATAATCCCGCGCCTGCTTTAGCCCACTGGTGGAGGATGCCGTCTAAATGAGCACGTCGAATGCGACGCTTCAAAGTTGGGTCGAGCAAGTCGCGCGATTGACCAAGCCTGATTCGATTCACTGGTGCACCGGGTCGGACGCCGAAAACTCGACACTGATCGAAGCGATGCTTCGCA
>DATEML010000244.1:0-47363 GCA_035275585.1 Steroidobacteraceae bacterium
CGGCCGAGCCGGGACGGCAATTACCTGAGCCTCACGTGCACGTTCGCGGCGCAGAGCCGCGAGCAGCTGGACGCGCTGTACCAGGAGCTGACGTCCTGCGAGCGCGTGCTGGTCGTGCTGTAATTTCTAGCCCTCACCCGCCGCAACGCGGATCACGACCTTGCCCTGCGAGCGCCGGCCGTTGAGCACCTCAAGTGCCTCGGCGTAGCGCTCCAGGCCGTCGAGCTCGGTGACGTGCGGATTGATCTTGCCGGACTCGAACAGCTGGAACAGCGCCTTGAGGTTCGCGGCGTGCACCTGCGGCTCGCGCCGCGTGTGCGCACCCCAGAACACGCCGACGAGCGAGCAGCCCTTCAGCAGCGGCAGGTTCAGCGGGATCGCCGGGATCTTGCCGCCGGCGAAGCCGATGACGAGGTAGCGGCCGTTCCACGCCATGCTACGCACGACCTGTTCGGCGTAATCGGCGCCGACCGGATCGTAGGCGACGTCGATGCCGCGGTCGCCCGTGAACTCCATGACCTTCGCTTTGATCGTGTCGCGCGTGTAGTTGAAGCCGGCATCTGCGCCGTGACGCTTCGCGAGCTCTAGTTTTTCGTCGGTGCTCGCGGCGGCCAGCACGCGTGCGCCGATAGCTTTGCCGATCTCGACAGCGGTCAGTCCGACACCGCCGGCGGCGCCGAGCACCAATAACGTTTCGCCTGCTTTGAGATTCGCTCGTTGAACGAGCGCGTGGTACGTCGTGCCGTAGTTCACGAGGAAGCCGGCCGCGGCGGCCATGCTCATCGACTCCGGCAACGGGATCAGCGATTCCGCAGAAGCCACGCACTGCTCCGCGAGTCCGCCCTGCCCTGCCATCGCGAGCACGCGTGCGCCGGGCTTCACGGAATGAACGTCGGGTGCGACCTCGGTCACGACACCTGCCGTTTCATTGCCCGGCGTGTACGGCGCTTCCGGCTTGATCTGGTACTTGCCCGCGACCATCAGCGCGTCGGGAAATCCGAAACCGACGGCGTGCACGCGAATGCGCACATGACCGGGCTTCAGCTGCGGCGGCGGAATCTCCTGCAGGCCGAGTTGCGACGGAGGCCCATAAGTGCTCAGAACGACGGCGCGCATGCGAATACCCCGCGAAAAGAAAATCTAGGCCCAGCGCGCGTCGACGGGCATCCCGAGTGCGCCCAGCAGATGCGGCGCAAGCAAGTCGGCAACGTTACGCAGCTCCAGCGAGACGCCGAGCGTGCGCAGATCGGTCACTTCCAGCCCGCGATAGCCGCACGGATTGATGCGGCGAAACGGCTCGAGATCCATCGCGACGTTGAACGCGAGGCCATGATAACTGCAGCCGCGGCGGATCCGCAGCCCGATGCTCGCGAGCTTGCGGCCTTCGACGTAGATACCGGGCGCGTCGCGCCGACCGATCGCCGCGATGTTCCACGATGCGAGCAACGCGATGATTCCATTCTCGAGCGCCATCACGAGCTGGCGCACGCCCAGTGCGCGGCGCCGTACGTCGAGCAGCGGATAGACCACCAGCTGGCCCGGGCCGTGATAGGTGACCTGACCGCCGCGATCGATCTGCACGAGCGGGATGTCGCCGGGCGCGAGCACGTGCTCGCGTGCCGCGTTCATACCGAGCGTGAATACCGGCGGATGCTCGAGGAACCAGATTTCGTCGGGAGTCTGCGGGCCACGCTGCTCGGTGAATGCCTGCATCGCACGCCACGTTGGCTCGTACTCGGCGCGACCGAGCCAACGAAGCAGCGGTTGGCCGTTGGCCCAATCTGATTTCGTGGGCGGTTCGTGAAGATCGGCAACCATCGTCGTCAGCTGATGGCTTCTTTCTTCGCCAAGCCGGCGTTGTTGCGTTCCAGGGCGCGTTCGGCGCGGTAGCTCGAGCGCACCAGTGGTCCTGCGACGCATTCGAGGAAGCCCTTGGCGAGCGCCCAGTTGCGGTAACGGTCGAACTCCTCGGGCGTCACCCAGCGCTCGATCGGCAAGTGGTTCGCGGTCGGACGCAGGTACTGGCCCAGCGTCAGCAGGTCGACGCCGGCGGCGCGGATATCGTCCAGGGTCGCAGCGATCTCCTCGTCGGTCTCACCGAGCCCGAGCATCAGGCTGGTCTTCGTGAGGACGCTCGGGCGGAAACGCTTCGCGTGCGCGAGCACCTGCAGGGACTGCTCGTAGCCCGCGCGCGGGTCGCGCACGGGATGCGTCAGTCGCCGCACCGTCTCGACGTTCTGCGCGAACACGTCCAGGCCGCTGCCGACGACGGTTTCCACATCGGCCAGCACGCCCTGGAAGTCAGGGGTGAGCGCCTCGACTGCAGTACCGGGATTCAGTTGCTTGATCTCGCGCACGCAGGCAGCGAAGTGGCCGGCGCCGCCGTCAGGGAGATCGTCGCGATTCACCGAAGTGAGCACGACGTATTTGAGCCGCATCAGCCGCACGGTTCGAGCGCTGTTCGCCGGCTCCTCGGAGTCGAGCCAGCCGTGCGGGTTGCCCGTGTCGACGGCGCAGAAGCGGCAAGCGCGGGTGCACACTGCACCCATCAGCATCAACGTCGCCGTCCCTGCGTTCCAGCACTCGCCAATGTTCGGGCACTTTGCTTCTTCGCATACCGTGGCCAGGCGATGCTCGCGCACGGTGGCGCGTACCGCATCGAAAGCCTTGCCTGCCGGCATCGGCGCCCGCAACCACTGCGGCTTGCGCCCGACGGTCAGCGGGCTCGCGGCGGCGGCCGCCTTGATGCCGTCTTTGATCGCCGTGAAGCCCTGCGCAGTGCGGTACTTGTCACCGCTGCGAGGCTTCGGTTCGGCGGTGGGGACGATCGGAATGCCTTTGAAATCGCTCACTTGAATTGCAATTGTCGCTCAGCGGCGCATGGATTCTAACCCAGCCATCCGGCGCCGCGAAAAAGCGAAGCCCGGCAGTAAGCCGGGCTTCGCGTACAAGCGTCACACACCTGTGATGCGCGCCGGACCGGCGCTGAGCATCAGGCCGCCAGAGAGCGAACCTCCCACAGCTCTGCGAGGTCGTGCCACTTCGACTCTGCCTTCACGGCTTTGAACGCCTGGCGGGCCTGGTCCTTCTGGCCTTTGCGCAGGTAGGCGATGCCGAGGCTGATCTGCGCCTCGTCGGCATCGGTGGCGCCACCCTTGGCCAGCCCTTTCTTCAGGGCTTCGATCGCCTCGTCGTACATGCCGTAACTGAGATACGCCTGGCCGAGGCCCACGTAGGCCTGGCCCGAAGTCGCCTTGTCGGCTTCCTTCGCCAGCTGGGCCAGCTGCGGCTTGTCGGTCGCGACAGATTTCTTCGCGCCGGCGAGCAGGCGGTCGTAGCGACCCTGCGTCGTCTTGTCGGTGCTCTTCAAGGTGCCGTTCTGCACGCCCTTCTCGACGATCGTTTCGGCTTCGCCGGGCACGCCGGCGTCGATCGCCAGCTGCGCCATCTCGACATAGTCGTCCGCCTGCTTCAGCGTGCCGACGTCGTTCATCAGCCGGTAATAGCCGAGCGTGATGCGGTCGCCGGTGTCCTTGCGGCGATAGATGTCGAGCAGGTTCTCCCAGTACTCGGCTTTCGGGTAGTAGCGCACGAGCTTCTTCAGCGCGTCCGCGATGCCGTCCTTGTTGTCGAGCTTGAACTGCGAGCTGAGCACGATCTGCAGCCAGTTCTCCTGCGGCGTGCGCCCGCCCTTCTCAGCGTTGTTGACCACGCTGCCCATGGTCGTGGCGGCGTTCTTGTAATCGTTCATCACGTAGTACGACTGGCCGAGCAGCACCGACATCTCTTCCTGGCCGGGATGCTTGTCGAGCCACTTCTTGGCCCACTCGGCGGACTTCTTGTAATCCTTCACCTGGAAGTACAGCTGCGCGACGGTCTTGGTGCGATCGTCGACCTGCTCGGGCGGCAGGAAGCCCGAGTTCAGCATGCGCTCGAACACCGGCGCGGCCTCGGAGAACTTCTTCTGCTGGATCAGCACGTAGCCGAGGAATTCATCGATCTGATAGGCCTCGAACGGCGTCTTCTTCTCCGACGCCTGGGCCTTCTTGATCTCGCTCAGTGCAGTGTCCCACTGCTTGTTCTTCATCGCCTCCTGCGCTTTCTTCAACGGCTCGGCGACCGCCTTGGTCGTGACCTTGTTAGCCGGCGCGTCCGCAGCCTGTGCAGTCGTTGCCGACAACAGGCCTGCTGTCGATACGGCGCCCATGGCAAGCGTCAGCGCGAGGGCGATACTTCTTGCTCGAGTCATGATGATTCCTGCTACAGCCAACAACATAAGCGTTGAAACTGACCACACGCGCCCATTGTTCAACAATGGGCTCCCAGCGGGCTGATTACTGCAGGGCAGCCCGGGCCGTGAGCGGCACAGTCTTACATGCCGTCAGCATACAACCCGCCGGTCCCCGGATCACCCGCGCAGCGTCATTCCATGAATTGTTCGTTGCCGACGAACCCGATGCGCTGCATGCCGTTGCGCTGGGCAAGCGCCAGCACCTTGGCAACGGTGTCGTAATTCGCGCGGCGATTCGGGCGGACGTGCACTTCGGGTTGAGGATTCTTGGCCGCCTCGACGCGGAAGTAGCCTTCGAGCGACCCCAGCGGGACGGGCGTGCCGTTCCAGATGACCGTGCCGTCCCAATCGATCTCCAGCTGGATCGGCTCGACCACGACCGGCGGCGGCGGCGAGTTCCGCGACTGCGGCATGTCGAGTTTCACAGCGTGCGTCATCACCGGCAGCGTGATGATGAACATGATCAGGAGCACCAGCATGACGTCGATGAGCGGCGTCGTGTTGATCTCCATCATGGGTTCGTCTTCGCCGCCCCCGCCTACGCTCATCGCCATATCGAATCACCCTTGCAAACTAGTACTGACTGCCGGTCGGCCCGGGCTCAGTGATGAAGCCTACCTTCTGGATGCCGGCGCGCTGCGCCGTCAGGATCACGCGACCCACGTATTCGTAGCGGGTCGCCTGATCGGCGCGCACGTGCACTTCGGGCTGAGGCTTCTGCACGGCCGCGGTCTTCAACCGTTCGAGCAGTGCGTTGGTGTCCGGGATCAGCTGCAGATTCCAGTAGATCTGGCCGTCACGGTTGACGGAGATGTTGACGTTCTCCGGCTTGGTCTGCGTCGCGAGGTTGCGCACGTGCGGCAGTTCCACCGGAACGTTGTGCGTGATCACCGGGATCGTGATCATGAACACGATCAGCAGCACCAACATGACGTCCACGAGCGGCGTCGTGTTGATCTCGGACATCGCCCGCTCTTCGTCCTCGGCGGGCGGCGCATTCATGGCTGCGTACGAAGTCATTGCGAACTCCGGTCAGCGGCCTGCTTACTTGCGGACCGCGGCGCCAGCCGCGGGACGCGCTGCGGCCGGGGCGCCGCTGTCGACGCGCGCACCGCTCACGAGATACGAGTGCAGGTCGGCCGCGAAGTAACGCAGCTTCTCGATGATGTCCTTATTGCGACGCAGCAGCCAGTTGTAGCCCATGACGGCCGGCACTGCGACGAACAGACCGATGGCGGTCATGATCAGCGCTTCGCCGATCGGACCCGCGGTCTTGTCGAGACTCGCCTGGCCGGCGAGGCTGATCGCGATGAGTGCGTTGTAGATACCCCAGACCGTCCCGAATAGTCCGATGAAGGGAGCGGTCGAGCCGGTCGTCGCGAGCACGGCCATGCCGCCCTGCAGACGATTCGAGATGCTGTCGACCGAGCGGTGCAGCGACACGGTGATCCACTCGTGCAGCGGGATCTGATCGGTGAGGCGGCCCTCGTGATGCTGGGCGGCGCGGATGCCGTCCTCGGCGATCATCTTGAAGGCGTTGTCCTTGCCGCTCAGCTTGGCGATCCCGTCGCGCAGATTTCCTGCGGTCCAGAAGCCTTTCTCCATCTCCTTGTAAGCCTTACGGATGCGTCGCTGGTCCCACAGCTTGGTCAGCATGACGTACCAGGAGGCGAAGGACATGATGACCAGGACCGCGAAGGTGGACTTCGCCACCACACCGCCCTGGGCGAGCATCTGCTGAATGCCAAACGGGTTGTCTTGGACTACTTGGGTTGGTTCGGCCATGGGAGCGCAATCCTCTACTGTTAAAGCTATGACCTGAGTCGGGGGATCGAGTTCGGACTTCCCTTCGGGGGGTCAGTCCGTCAGTTTGAATGTGACGGCGAACTGCCCCCACATCGGCACCGCTTTGCCGTTCTCGGTGCCAGGCACCAAGCGCCACGAGCGCTTGACTTCTCTCACCGCGGCTTCATCCAAACGTGGGAACCCACTGGACTGTTTCACACGCGCCTCGCCGACGCGACCGGTCTCGAGCACGTAGACCTCGAGGATCACGGTGCCGGCTTCGCCGGCGCGACGCGACGAAGGCGGATACTCGGGCTGCGACAGCGGCCGGCGCGGGTCGGACTTCGGCGCAGTGCGCGGCACCGGGGCCGCCTGCTGCACAGGCGGAGGCGGCGTAGTCGGACGCACGTTCGTGACGGTCTGAATCGCAGTCGACGCCGCCTCTTGCGGTATGTCGATGGCCACTTCGGGCGGCGGCACGAACGGCGGCGGGGTTTCGATCTTCGGCGGCGGCGGCGGCGGCGGCTCGTCGGTCTTGGGCGCCTCTTCGATCATGCGGGTCTCGATCGGACCCAGGACTACGTCGACCAGGTGCTGCGACAAGCCCGAGTTGAGGATGTAGTACATGAAGCCGTGGAGCGCCACGATCAGGAAGAAGACCAGGCCGCGACGCGTCAAAAACGTACTATCTTGTGCTGGTGCGTAAGGCATTCTGTGCAGCTCGCGAACAGTTCGACTAACTCAATGTAAACGCGGGGATCGGCTCAACCCCGCAGACTTAGTGCGCCACCGCTTGTGTTCGTTCGATTGAGTATGCTCATAGCGGCATACAACCCCCGTTTCCCCGGGCCGAACGAGTAACGCCAGGAGGAGTAGTCCGTAATTTCCGGATTGACGTTACAGTCATCGTAGACCGCAGAAACGCCGCGCAAGGTATAAAGTTTCGACGCGGAAGGCAAGCGCCGCGACAGAACAAACCTACCTCTTGCAACGCTCCGCGGACCGATCGTGTCCCGGCCACTGCATACCGCCACGAAAAACGCCTGACCCTGGACACGATCAGCCGCCGCCCGCGCGCAGCTCCGCGTCCAGCTGCGTGAGTTGCATAGGCGTACCGAGGTTATACCACCGTCCGCGGTACAGCTCGCCGCTGACCCGGCCCCGCCGGATCCATTCGAACATCAGCGGCGCCAGTGGAAAGCGTCCAGGCTGGCGGTCGGCGAAGAACTCGGCGCCCACCACGCCGATATTGGCGTATGTGTGCCGGGGCGCGCGGTCGAGCAGACGGCCCGCGTCCAGCCCGAAATCGCCCTGCGCGTGGAAGTCCGGGTTGCGCACGAGCACGAAGTGCGCGACGTCGCCGCTGCCGAGCCGCCTGCCGAGCGACTCCAGCGGAAAATCCGTCCAAATGTCGCCGCTGATCAGCAGGAACGGGCCCGGTCCGAGCAGCGGCAGCGCCGCAAGAATGCCGCCCCCGGTCTCGAGCGCACCCTCCGGCTCCTCGCTGTAACAAATGCGCAGGCCGAAGCGCTCGCCATCGCCCAGCGCACGGCGGATGAGCTCGCCCTGCCAGGCCAGATTGATGACGACGTCCTTGATGCCGGCGCGCGCCAGCGCCTCCAGGTGGTACTCGATCAGCGGTTTGCCGCCGACTTCGAGCAGCGGCTTGGGTCGCGTGTCGGTCAGCGGGCGCATGCGCTCGCCGCGGCCGGCAGCCAGGATCATGGCGCGCATTCAGCCCCGCGAGCGAACGGCTTCGAGGGCAGGCAGCACCTGCCCGTCGATCAACGATTGCAGGAAGTGCAACTCACGGTAGCTGTGGCTGACGTCCTGCACGTACTTCAGCGTGCGGGGGATATCGTTCAGGTAGCCCGGCTTGCCATCACGGTGCCACAGCCGCGCGAAGATTCCGATCGCCTTGAGATGACGCTGCACGCCCATCAGGTCGAACCAGCGCAGGAACTCGCTGGTCCCCGTGCCCACATCGACGCCCGCGTGCTCAGCGGCAGCGCGGAACTGCAAAGCCCACGCTCGCACTCGCTCCACCGGCCACGCGACGTAGCAGTCTCGCAGCAACGAAACGAGGTCGTAGGTCACCGGTCCGCAGACTGCGTCCTGAAAGTCGAGGACGCCGGGATTTTCCCCGTGCCGCGCGCCGTCGCCGACCATGAGATTGCGCGAGTGGTAGTCGCGATGGACGAACACGCGCGGCTGCTGCAGCGCTGCCGCACTGAGGACGTCGAACACGGCGGCAAGCGCCGCCGCGTCATCGCCCGACAGCGACAGGCCGAGATGACGGCCGCAGAACCACTCCGGAAACAGTCCCATCTCCCGGCGCAGCAGCGCGTCGTCGTAGGGCGGCAGTCGCGCCGCGTGGTTGCCGCCGCGCGCTTGGATGCGCACCAGCGCTTCGATGGCGTCCGCGTACAACCGGTCCGCATCGCCGTGCTGGTCCAGCTCCATCAGGTACGTCTGCGAGCCGAGATCGGAATTGAGCAGGAAGCCCTCCGCCTCGTTGCGCTCGAGCACGCGCGGGGCGTTCACGCCCACGTCGACCAGCATCGAGGCGATGCGGATGTAGGGCTCCATGTCTTCCTTGGCTGGCGGCGCGTCCATCGCGATCCACGTGTCGCTGCCGCGCGTGACGCGAAAGTAGCGGCGGAAACTCGCGTCCGCGGACGCAGTCGTCACCTGGAAATCGCGCGTCCCGAACAGCTTCGCCAGCCATTGTTCGAGTTGTTCGAGCCGCAAGTCGCGCACGGCTGCGGCGGCGTGAGAGGAAGATGACAAGTGATCGCTGCGCATGTTCATCAGCAAATGGCCCGTCACGGGCACAAGCGCTCATTATAATCGCAGTCGATGCACGCACTGGCTCCGGAAAACTCGGATCTCGAACGAGCAGGCAACCGAGCGGTGCCGCGCGCGCGCAATGCGCGGCTGATGGCGGCAATCGCCGCATGCATCGCGCTGAGCGCAACCGCAGCCGAGGAATGCCCGGCGCCGGTGCGGGCGACCGGCACGAAGCGCCCTGCCGCGGCCGTCAAGCCCGCCGCCGACCTCAGCGAGACGCCGATCGAGTTCGAGTCCGAGGGCGGAGTCGACGCGACGCGCGATGGCGAAATGCTCCTCAAGGGTGACGTGCTCATCAAGCAGGGCGAGCGCACGATCAAGACGCGCGACGCCCGCTACGACAGCCAGTCCCAGAGCTTCAGCGTCGACAACGAAGTGGAATACGCCGACCCCGACCTCAAGGTGAGCGGCACGTCGGCGGAGGTCGACCCGCAGGGCGGCGCCACCTTCGAGGGCGCGAAGTTCGAGCTCCCGGATCGCAACGCGCGCGGCTCCGCCGACCACATCCAGGTCACGCGCGACAACGAGCTCAAGCTCGAGGGCGTGCGCTACACCACGTGCCCCGTCGGCGAAGAAGACTGGGTGCTGCGCGCCAGCGACATCGACATCCGCCAGCAAGCCGGGATCGGCTTCGGTCGCGGCGTGCGACTCGACTTCAAGGGCGTGCCGATCCTGTACTCGCCGTTCATCTCGTTTCCGGTCGGCAATCAGCGCAAATCCGGCTTCCTGTTTCCGACGCTCGGCACCTCCACCCGCAGCGGCACGTCGTTGTCCGCGCCGTGGTACTGGAACATCGCGCCGAACTACGACGCGACCTTCGCGCCGACCTGGTTCTCCAAGCGCGGCGGCAAGCTCGACACCGAGTTTCGCTACCTGACGGACCTCGGCCGCGGCTCGCTCGACGCCGAGTACCTGCCGGACGACACCGAGTTCGGCGACGAGCGCAGCTACCTGCACTTCATCGACCGCTCCGACTTCACCGACAAGCTGCGGCTCGACGTCGACGCGTCGAACGTCAGCGACAGCGCCTGGTTCGAGGATTTCGGGCTCGGCCCGGAGGGCACGAGCATCAGCTACCTCGAGCGGACGGCCAGCCTCACCTACCTCACGCAGCACTGGCTCGCAGTGCTGCGCGCGCAGAATTTCCAGACGATCGACGACATCGGCATCCCGCCCGAGCTGCGGCCGCACACGCTGCTGCCTCAGCTGGCGTTGCACGCGGGCTTCCCGGATCAGCTGGCCGGGCTCGAGCTCGGCCTCGACCTCGAGGTCGACAACTTCGCGCACAACTACGACGACCGCGTCGCGACCGGCTGGCGCATGGACGTCGCGCCGGAAATCCGTCTGCCGTTGCGCGGCGCCGGCGTGTACCTGGTGCCTTCGGCGAGCTGGCGTTACACGGCCTATAGCCTCGACGATGCGGTGCTACCTGGCGCCGACGACTCACCGACCCGCTCGGCGCCGGTCGTGAGCCTCGACGGCGGCCTGATCTTCGAGCGCCTGTCGGGCTCGCGGCAGCAGCGCCTGATGACGCTCGAGCCGCGCTTCATGTACCTGTACGTGCCCTTTCGCAACCAGAACGATCTGCCGGTGTTCGACACGGCGCCCGCGGACCTCAACCTGGTGCAATTGTTTCGCACGAACCGCTACGTCGGCGCCGACCGCCTGAGCGACGCCAACCAGGTCAGCATCGGCGTCACTTCGCGGCTGCTCGATGCGCAGAGCGGCAAGCAGTTCATCTCGGGCACGATCGGACAGGCGTACTACTTCGATGAGCCGCGTGTCGCGCTGCCCGGCGAAGTGCTCGGAGACCCGGAGTTCTCCGACATCATCGCGGAGCTGGACGTTACCGCGTACGGCGACTGGAACGTCGGCATGGGCGTGCAGTGGGACCCCAACGATAACCGCTCGGAAAAGGGCGACGTACGGCTGCAGTACAAGCCCGAGTACGACCGCGTGGTGAATCTCGGCTATCGCTTCCGGCGCGACAGCATCCAGCAGGTCGACGGCTCGGTCGCGTGGCCGATCGGTGACAACTGGAGCGGCTACGCGCGCCTGGTCTATTCGCTGGAGGACAAGAAGAGCCTCGACCAGTTCGCAGGCTTCGAATACCGCTCGTGCTGCTGGCGGATCCGCGCCGTCGCGCGCCGTTACGTCAGCGACCGGACCGGCGATACCGACACCAGCTTCCTGCTGCAGCTTGAACTAAACGGCCTGTCGAGTGTCGGAGTCGGCGCCGACGCTTTTCTGGAACGATCGATTCGGGGATACTCCTCCGGCCCGCCCGAACCCTAGACCCTCCCGATGCACCTCCAACGCGCGCATTTCTCTTACCTGGCCTTCGCCCTGGCCGCATTGCTTACGCTCGCCGGCAGCACGGCGTTCGCCCAGACGCGTGAGCTCTCCAGCAGCGGCGAGCTCCTCGATCGCATCGCCGCGGTGGTCAACGACGGAGTCGTGCTCACCAGCCAGCTCGATGCGCAGACCGACGAGGTCACCGAACGACTGCGCCAGCAGAAAACCGAGCTGCCGCCGCGCAACGTGCTGCGCCGGCAGATCCTCGAACGGTTGATCGTCGAGGAGATCCAGCTCCAGCGCGCCGACCGCCTCGGGGTCGAGGTGTCGGAAGAGATGCTGAACGGCGCGCTCGACGACGTCGCCAAGCGCAACAACATCGGGTTCCCCGACCTGCCTGCCGCGCTCGCACAGCAGGGTGTCGACTATCGCGATTTCCGCGACGAGGTCCGCCGGCAGCTGAAACTGCAGCTGCTGCGCCAGCGCGACGTCATCGCCCGCATCAACATTTCGCCGCGCGAGCTCGACCAGTTCATGGCGCGGCAAGCGAACGCGCCTGACCAGAACGCCGAGTACAACATTTCGCACATCCTGATCTCGGTGCCGGTGACCGCGTCGCCCGAGCAGATCGAGGAGCGCGAGAAGCGCGCGCGCGAGGTGTACGACAAGGCGAAGGGCGGCGAAGATTTCGCGCAACTCGCCGTGGCGTATTCCGAAAGCAGCACGAATATCGAAGGCGGCTCGCTCGGCTGGCGCCGCGGCCCGCAGCTGCCATCGATCATCGCCGAGCGGATTGCGCAGATGAAGGCCGGCGAGGTCTCCGAGCCGATCCGCACGCCGAGCGGTTTCCACCTGTTCCGCCTGAACGAGCTGCGCGGCGGCCAGCAGCAGGCGGTTGTCGCGCAGATACACACGCGTCACATCCTGCTGCGGACCAACGAGCTCGAAGACGACCAGACGGTCGAGACCAAGCTGACGGGCATCCGTGAGCGCGTCCTGAACGGCGGCGAGGATTTCGCGGCGATCGCGGCCGTCACGTCGCAGGATCCGGGCTCGGCCGCCGACGGCGGCGATCTCGGCTGGACCGGCCCGGGCACGTTCCTGCCCGAGTTCGAACAGGCCGTCGCAGACCTGAAAGACAACGAGATCTCCAAGCCCTTCAAGACGAAGTACGGCTGGCACATCGTGCAGCTGCTCGGCCGTCGCGACCACGACGCCACCGAAGACGTGAAGCAGCAGAGAGCATACGCGCAGCTCCGCGAATCCAAGGCGGAGGAAGAGACCGAGCTCTGGCTGCGCCGGCTGCGCGACGAGGCGTTCGTGGAATACAGGATGTAATGTCGCCGCCCCGGCTCATCCTGACCTGCGGCGAGCCGGCAGGCATCGGGCCGGACCTCTGTATCGACATCGCTGGCCGCGCATGGCCATGCGAGCTGGTCGTCGCCGGCGACATGGAGGTTCTGCAGGCACGCGCACAGCAGCTCCGCAAACCTCTCACGCTCCTGCCCTACTCGCGCGGCACGCAGCCCGCCGAGCACCGCGCGGGCACGCTGCGTGTCATGCACATTCCCGTTGCCGCAGCGGTTCGCCCCGGTCAGCTGGATCGCGCCAATGCGCGCCACGTCCTGGCACTGCTGGATCGCGCAATCGAAGGCTGCCTGGCCGGAGAGTTTGCAGCGATGGTCACGGCGCCGGTGCAGAAGAGCGTGATCAACGATGCCGGCGTCGCATTCTCCGGCCACACTGAGTACCTCGCTGAACGCACCGGCGGAGCGCATCCGGTCATGATGCTGGCGAATGGCTCGCTGCGCGTGGCGCTCGCGACGACGCATCTGCCGCTCAAAGATGTGAGCGCCGCGATTACCGGCGAGCTGGTGCAGCGGGTGCTGCGCATCGTCGATGGCGATCTGCGCAGTCGCTTCGCGATCCCAGCGCCGCGCATTCTCGTGTGTGGACTCAATCCGCATGCCGGCGAATCCGGCCATCTCGGCCGCGAGGAGCTCGAAGTCATCGCACCGGCGCTCGACATCCTGCGTCGGAGCGGCATGCAGCTCACCGGCCCCGCGCCTGCCGACACGGCCTTCACCGCGCACATGCTGCAGCAGGCAGACGCGGTGCTCGCGATGTATCACGACCAGGGCCTGCCGGTGATCAAGTACGCCGGGTTCGAAAACGCAGTGAACGTGACGCTCGGCCTGCCGATCATCCGCACCTCCGTCGACCACGGCACTGCTCTCTCGCTTGCCGGCACGGGTCAGGCCGACGCGGGCAGCATGGCCGCCGCGATCGAACTCGCCCTCCAGTTGGCTGCCTCGGCACTGATCGCCAACCGCCAACCGCCAAGCGCTTCTTGATGCACGCTGCCCGCAAACGCTTCGGTCAGCACTTCCTGCACGATCCGGGCGTGATCGCGCGCATCGTGGCAGCGATCGATCCACGCCCGGGCGAGCGGCTGGTCGAGATCGGTCCGGGCCTCGGCGCAATCACGCTACCGCTGCTGGCGCGTGTGCCCGAGCTGCACGCAGTCGAGATCGACCGCGACGCGATCCGTCACCTGCGGGCGGCCACCGGCGAGAGCCCATCGCTGCACCTTCACGAGGCCGACGTGCTCGAGTTCGATCTCGCCGGGCTGGACGATGGCCGCGGGCTGCGCGTGGTCGGCAACCTGCCGTACAACATTTCGACACCGCTACTGTTCCGGCTGATCGAGCAGCGCCAGCACGTCCGTGACATGCACTTCATGCTGCAGAAGGAAGTGGTCGATCGCATGGCCGCGGCGCCCGACACCGAGCACTACGGGCGCCTCACCGTGATGCTCGCGCCGTGGCTACGCATCGAGCCGCTGTTCGATATCGGGCCCGGCGCCTTCCGGCCACCGCCGCGCGTCACCTCGACCTTCGTGCGGCTCGCTCCGCACGCAGAACCGCTGCGAATCGAGCAGCCGCGCTGCTACGCCAACGTCGTGGCGGCAGCTTTTTCGCAGCGACGCAAGACCTTGCGCAACGCGCTCAAGGCGATCCTGAGCCAGGAGGAGATCCGCGCAGCCGGCATCGATCCGGGAGCGCGCGCGGAAACCGTGCCGGCCGCGGGATTCGCGGCGCTGGCCGCGCAGCTGGCGCGCAAGATCGGCTAGAACACCCGTTAGTATTGACTTGCGCTACGCTGCGTTCGCACTATTCGCACCGCCTTGCATCGGCTTCCATGGAGCGCGCGATGCCTGATTACAAGAAAATTCTGCTCGTCGTCGACCTGTCCGACGACAGCCAGGTCGTCGGCGAACAGGCGAAAGCCATCGCCGCCTGCTATCGCTCGGAGATCACGCTGCTGCACGTCGTCGAATACGTGCCGGTCGAGCCGATGGGCGAGGCGCTGCTGCCGACGGTACAGATCGAAAGCGAGCTGGTGGAGCGCGCGCGCAAGCGCCTCGCCGAGCTCGCCGCGAAGCTGGCGCTGAACGACTCGCGCCAGCTGGTCGAGACCGGCGGCATCAAGACCGAGATCATCCGCACGGCGCAGCGGCTCGGCGCCGACCTGATCGTGCTCGGCAGCCGCGAGCGCCACGGCCTGGCGATCCTGCTCAATTTCACCGAGGACACGATCCTGCACGCCGCGCCTTGCGACGTGCTCGCGGTGCGGCTGCACTGAAGTGTGTCGTTATGTCAGGGATCGACCCTGACGCATTTTTTTCAGGCAAGTGCTGAGGCGCGGGGCTGCTAGAATGCGCGGCGTCTCGCCGGGGTCAACACAGGCAACGACGCACTCGACTTCCATGACCGAGAGAACACGCGAAAAGAGCGGCGAGGACACGGCTGCGGCGACCGGCGGCTCCGCGCAGGCGAAAGCCGAGACCGCGCGCCTGCACAAGATCCGCATCGACGTCAGCGCCAACTACGTCGGCGAGCAATCCAAGCCCGAGGAAGGCCACTACGCCTTTTCCTACACGATCACGATCCGCAACGAAGGCCAGGTGCCGGCGCGCCTGCTCACGCGCCACTGGGTGATTACCGACGCAAACGGCAAGGTCAAGGAAGTCCGCGGCGAAGGCGTGGTCGGCGAGCAGCCTTACCTGCTTCCCGGGCAGGGGTTTCGCTACTCCAGCGGCGCGGTGCTCGAGACGCCGGTCGGCGCAATGCAGGGCAGCTACCAGATGCTCGCAGACGATGGCGCCCATTTCGACGCGCCGATCGCGCCGTTCACGCTCGCGATGCCGGGGCTGCTGCATTGAAGAAGTGACTGATGGCCACCTACGCCATCGGCGACATCCAGGGCTGCTGCGACGAGTTCGAGGCACTGCTCGCGCAGCTGCGCTTCGATCCTGCTCGCGATCGCCTGTGGCTGACCGGTGATCTCGTCAATCGCGGACCGCGCTCGCTCGACGTGTTGCGACTCGTCAAGAGCCTCGGCCCCACGGCGATCACCGTACTGGGCAATCACGATCTGCATCTGCTCGCCGCGGCGCTGACGGGCGAACGGCTCAAGCCCCAGGACACTCTCGCAGAAATCTTCGCCGCGCCGGATCGCGACGAGCTCTTGAGGTGGCTGCGCTCGCTGCCGCTGCTTCATCACGATGCGACGCTCGGCTACACGATGGTCCACGCCGGGCTGCCGCCGCAATGGGATCTGGCGACAGCACAATCGTGTGCGCACGAGCTCGAGCAGGCGCTGCGCGACGACCAGCGCTGCATCGAGCTGTTCACCCACATGTACGGCGACCGGCCGAAGCGCTGGTCGGACGATCTGCGCGGCGTGGAACGCCTGCGCTTCATCACCAACTGCCTCACGCGGCTGCGCTTCTGTCGCGCCGACGGCAGCCTGGAGCTGAAGTTCAAGGGAAAAATCGACTCGGCGCCTGCGGGAGTCACACCTTGGTTCCGCGCCCCGCAGCGGCGCTCGCGCGACCTGCACATCGTCTGCGGCCATTGGTCCGCGTTGGGCTACCACGATGGCGATGGAGTTCTGAGCATCGACACCGGCTGTGTGTGGGGCGAAAAGCTGTGCGCCGTCCGGCTCGATCAGCGCAGCGCGCCCGTGTTCGTCCCGTGCAGCTCGTCCGGGCTCACGGTCGAGAAGGAATAGTCACTTCTTTTTCGCGTCGTCCGGCTTCGGCACCGCGACCAGCGCCTCGACTTCGAGCTGTGGCTGCCCGAGCGTCACCTGGTGCGGAGTGCAATGCGTGTTGTCCTTGACGATGCGTATCGCAAGTTTCGGCAGCACTTTGCGACGCAGCTCGTCGACCAGCTCGCAGTCGCCCGGCTCCAGGCTCATCGCGCCGCGCTTCAGCGACACGCGCTTCCATTGCGCAGGAAACGGCGCGAGCGCTTCGGGATCTTCCTTCTCGCCACGCACCCGCGCCGCGAGCTCGCGCTGGCTCTTGTTCTTGTCGCGTTCCGCGATCGCCTGCGGGGTCGCCTCGACTGGCGCGTGCAGCTTCAGGTAGACGCGCGGCATGCTCGCCGGACGCGTCTGGCAATCGACCGAACGCACCTTGACGTCGGCGCGCACGCCGAGCGCCTTCAGGATGCGCTCCACCTTCGCCTCCAGGCTCGTGCATGAGTAGAACGTCGTCTGGCTCTGGAAGTAGAACGTCAGCTCCTGGTCCTTCCAGATGGCTTGCACCGGCTCGGGCGAGCCCTGCTCCGCGGCGTATGCGCCGAAGAGCAATCCCGGCAGCGCACACAGCGTCGCGAGCGTCGCGGAGCGCAGCAGACTCCCTTTGCTTTTCATGCCAACAGGATCGCGGAGAGCTGCGCCGAACGCAAGCACACGGCGCCGCGCGCTCCATCCAATTCGTACGGCTATACTGCGCGGGCTGGGCCGCCGGGCCCGGCGCGGTCGGCGAGGCATCATGAACGCGCTCAAAGCATTCAATCTGCAGCAATGGATCGATCAGCATCGCGAGTTTCTGAAACCGCCGGTGGGCAACCGGCGCGTGTTCCAGCATTCCGAATTCATCATCATGGTCGTCGGCGGCCCGAACGCGCGCGGCGACTACCATGAAGATCCGGGCGAAGAGTTCTTCTACCAGCTCGAAGGCACGATGACGCTGCGGACGATGCAGGACCGCGGCCGCGTCGACATTCCGATCCACGCGGGCGAGGTGCTGCTGCTGCCGCCGCGCGTGCCACATTCGCCGCAGCGTCCCGCGGACACGATCGGTCTCGTGATCGAGCGCCAGCGCCGCCCCGACGAGCAGGATGGCTTCCTCTGGTACTGCGATCACTGTCAGTACCCGCTGTACGCCGAGTATCTGCACGTGAGCGACATCGAAAAACAACTGCCGCCTATCTTCGAGCGGTTCTACGGCTCACCGCAGAACCGCACGTGCCAGGCGTGCGGCACCGTTGCGCACAAGCGCTGACGACGAGCGCCGCGTGGCGAGCCCGACGCCCGTCCTTACGGTCGACATCGCCGGCCGCCGCTGGCGGGTCGACACGCAGGGGCACGATATTTCCATCCCGCTCGCGTTCGACGCCCCGCAACCGACGTTCTTCGGCGCCCCGCCTGCGGCGGCGGCAGCCGTTGCCGCCGGCTCGTTCATCGGCGACGTGCGGCGCGGCGGCAGCTGCAACTGCTCGACCCACACGCTGACTCCACATTGCAACGGCACGCACACCGAGTGCATCGGACACGTCACGGCAGAGCGCCGGAGCGTTCGCGATCACAGCGGCGAGCATTTCAGCCCGGCGCTGCTCATCTCAGTCGGATCGGTGCCTGTGATCACGCGCGCGGCACTCGTGGCAGCAGTCGCGCCGCACGAGTTGGCTCACTACCGCGCGCTCGTATTGCGCACGCTCCCGAATACCCGCGACAAAGTGGAGCGCAATTACGATCGCGCGCCGGCGCCGCATTTCGATGCGGAGGCGATGCACTGGATCGTGAGCAAGGGCGTCACTACGCTCGTCGTCGACCTGCCTTCTCTCGATCGCCACGATGACGCAGAACTGACGACCCATCGGATTTTCTGGGGCCTGCCCGCGGGCGCAACGAGCGCGACACAGGCCACCCGGCCCACCGCCACGGTCACGGAGCTGGCATTCATCGACGATTCCATCGTGGACGGGCAATATCTGTTGAACCTGCAGGTCGCCCCGTTCGTTGCGGATGCAGCCCCGAGCCGCCCGATCCTGCTGCCACTCACCGCGTCATGAACGTCCCGTCCGATCGCGCCTTCGCCGAACAGCAGGATCGTGCCGATCCGCTCGCGAAGATGCGCGACGCCTTCCGCATCCCGACGCGTGCCGACGGCACCGAGCACGTCTACTTCTGCGGCCATTCGCTCGGGCTGCAGCCGAAGGCGGTTGGCAGCGTCGTGCAGCAGGAGCTGGACAGCTGGGCGCAGCGCGCCGTCGACGGCCACTTCGAATCGCCGCGTCCGTGGTTGAACTATCACGAGCAGTTCGCGCCTTCGCTCGCGCGGCTGGTGGGCGCGCAGCCGCTCGAAGTCGTCGCCATGAACACGCTGACGGTGAACCTGCACTTGATGCTGGCGACGTTCTACCGCCCGACACGCGAGCGCTCGAAGATCCTCATCGAAAAGCACGCGTTCTCGTCGGACCGCTACGCTGTCGCCTCGCAGGTACGACTGCACGGCTTCGATCCGCAGAGCGCCATGCTCGAAATCGGGCCGCGCGCGGGCGAGGAAGCGGTGCGCACGGAAGACGTGCTGTCGCTCATCGAGCGTGAGGGCGCACAGATCGCGACGGTCATGCTGCCGGGCATTCAATTCCTCAACGGCCAGCGCTTCGACCTGGATGCGATCGCGCACGCCGCGCGCCGCGCCGGTTGTCGCGTCGGATTCGATCTCGCTCACGCGATCGGCAACGTGCCGCTGGCACTGCACGACTCGGGCGCTGATTTCGCCGTGTGGTGTCACTACAAGTACGTGAACGCCGGCCCGGGCGCGGTCGGCGGCTGCTTCGTTCACGAGCGCCATGCGCGCGACTTCGAGCTGATTCGACTCGGCGGCTGGTGGGGCCACGACAAGGCGAGCCGCTTTCAGATGCCGCATGACATCCGGCCGTTGCCCGGCGCCGAGGGCTGGCAGATCTCCAATCTGCCGATTCTTGCCGCTGCACCGCTGCTCGCTTCGCTGCCGTTGTTCGATGCTGCCGGTCTGCCGGCGCTGCGGGCGAAGTCGTTGCAGCTCACCGGTTACCTGGAATCGCTGCTGCGCGCCCAGCTCGCGGATTCATTGACGATCCTTACGCCGACTGATCCGGAAGCGCGCGGTTGCCAGCTGTCGCTGCGTCTGCGGCGCAGCTCGACGGAAGCACGAAAAGTGTTCGACGCGCTCGCCTCCGCCGGCTTCACGGGAGACTGGCGCGAACCGGACGTCATCCGAGTCGCGCCCGTGCCGCTCTACAACACGTTCGCCGAGGCGTGGGAGTTCGCGGCAGCGCTTGGACGGTTTCTGAGATGAGCAGCCCCAACGCAAGTCGCGAGCCTGTCACGATCGTCGGCGCGGGCCTGGCGGGCACCCTCCTCGCTACGCTGCTCGCACGCCGCGGCCACAAAGTGCGCGTCTTCGAGCGTCTCGCCGACATGCGCAGCTCCGCGCTGCCCGCCGGACGCTCGATCAATCTCGCTCTCGCCGCGCGCGGCATTCGCGCGCTGGAGCTCGCCGGGGTCATGGATCGCGTGAGCCCGTTACTCATTCCCATGCCGGGCCGCATGCTGCACGCGATCGACGGCGCACTCACCTTCGTGCCCTACGGGCAGGGCGCGCACGAGGTGATCTATTCCGTCTCGCGCCCGGACCTCAACCGCATTCTGATCGATGCCGCGGAACGGGCCGGCGTGGAAATCCGCTTCCGCACGGCCGCCGTCGGCGCGGACATGCGCCATCGCAGCCTGGTCTTGCGCGACGAAGTCTCCGGCAAGCTCGAGGAAACTCCGCTGCACCGTGTGATCGCCGCGGACGGCGCCGGCTCGGTCGTCCGCCGTGCGCTGGTGAGTGAGCTCGAAGTGCCGAGCTCGGAGGACCTGCTGAGGCACGGCTACAAGGAGTTGCGTTTGCCGCCTGGTGCCGGCGCGCGTCACCAGATCGAAGAGCACGCGCTGCATGTCTGGCCCCGCGGTGGTTTCATGCTGATCGCGCTGCCCAATCGCGACGGCAGCTTCACCGTCACGCTGTTCCTGCCTCACCACGGCGAAGAGAGTTTCGCGTCGCTCAACGAGCCGGGGCGCGTCATGCAATTCTTCCAGCGGTACTTCCCGGACGTGTGCGCGCTGCTGCCGGCCCTGACCGACGAGTTCCTGGAGCATCCGACGGGCATCATGGGCACGGTGCGCTGCGAGCGCTGGTCGGTCGAGGATCAGCTGTTGCTGATCGGCGATGCCGCGCATGCGATCACGCCGTTCCACGGCCAGGGAATGAATTGCGCGTTCGAGGACTGCCGCGAGCTGATCGCACTGCTGGGCGCCGCGAGCGACTGGGCGAGCGCATTCCGTCGCTTCGAGCAGGAGCGCCGGCCGCACACGGATGCAATCGCCGACATGGCGATCGAGAACTACCTCGAGATGCGCGACACCGTGCGCGATCCGCAGTTCCACCTGCAGCGAGCCTTGTCGCTGGAGCTGGAGCGGCGCTTCCCGGGGCGCTTCGTGCCGCGCTATTCGATGGTGATGTTCCACGACGAGATTCCCTACGCGATCGCCATGGAGCGCGGGCGTATCCAGAACAAGATCCTCGCGCAGCTCACGCGCAACGTGAGCACGCTCGCGGCAGTCGATTTCCAGGCCGCGCAGCGCATGATCGAGGAACGGCTCACGCCGATCGGCAAGTAGCCGCGAATCCGGGCTGTGCTGTTCACCGCGCGCCCGACTGTGCCTTGGCGCGCGCCGGCGACTCACTAGAATTCCATGCAGCGTCAGGTTCAAGCCTGACCCACAGGGAAAGCTGCCATGCACGACCTCGCATTCCGCATCGTCAACGTGTTCACCCAGAATGGCGGCCGGCTCACGGGTAATCCGCTGTGCGTGTTCGAGAACGCGACGTCGCTCGATACGGAGACGATGCAGGCGCTCGCGCGGCAGTTCAATCTCTCCGAGACGACGTTCGTGCTGCCCTCCACACGCGCGACCGCGAACGTACGGATCTTCACGCCGAGCTACGAGATGCAGTTCGCCGGCCACCCGACACTGGGGACTGCGCATGTCTGTCGCGCGCTCGGGCTCGGCGGCGACGACCTGAAGCTCGAAATGCAGGCGGGCATCATTCCGGTGCAAGCGAAGGGCGACCGCTGGACCTTGCAGGCCAATGCGCCGACCTGGCGCGAATGCAGCGCATCGCGCGGGACGCTCGCGAAGATGCTGGGACTGACCGAAAGCGACATCGGCCGCGAGCCCTTATGGGTCAAGGCAGGCAAGGAACAACTGATCGTTCCGTTGACCAGTGAGCGCGCGGTGCGCAGCGTGCGCCCGGACGCGTCAACTTTCGCCGATGTCCTGAGCGAGGACGGACTGAGCATGGCGTATGTGTTCGCCGAGCTCGCGCAGCCCGGACGCCTGCTGTCGCGTTTCTTCTTCCCGGTCGGCAGCGCTGTCCTCGAGGATCCCGCCACCGGGTCGGCGACCGCCAACCTCGGTGGCTGGATGATCGCGGCCGGGCGCAAGCTGCCGTGTCATTTCGACATCTCGCAGGGCGAGTACGCTGGCCGCCCATCGACGTTGCTGCTCGACGTCGACGGCGACGGGCGCATCTTCGTCAGCGGCGACGTCATCGAGCTGGCGCGGGGCACGCTGCGCGTCTGACGGGATCGCGATGCGGAACTATCCGCGCGGTCCGCACATCTATTTCGCATGAGCATCGCCCGCTCCAGCTCCGTCGACAGGCCGTTTTCCCAGGTGCTGTTCCGTTACGTCTGGCCATTCTGGCTGTTCAAGGACGCGACGCGCGGTGACCGCTATGCGCGCGCGGCAGCGTACCGCCACAACCGCGACATGCGAATTCATCTGCCGGGCTACCTGGTGCGATGGTTGCTGGTCAGCGCAGTAACGCTCGCAGTCGCGAGCGGCTTCAGCGCACTCGCGGTACCGCGAGCGGGAGCGGTGAACTTATTCGCCGTGCTGGCCGCAGGCTCGGGCATCGCCTTCGCGTGCTGCGTCTGCGTGCTGTTCGTGACGAGCTACATCTATCTCTATCTGAGCCGGCACGAGCACTGAGTCCCTGTAGAATCCGCGGCCATGAGAGCCGCTGCCCTCGCATTGCTCGTGATGTGCGGTCTGACCGCGCACGCCGAGCCGCTCGGCCAGCGCTACGAGCACCGCGCGGCGCACGATGCCGACGGGACGGCCAAGTTCTACCTCGGCCGCGAAATCGCCCAGGTGATGGGGCCCGGCGGCATCCTCTGGCTGGAGCGCGCCGAGCGCGAGAGCGAAGAGCAGCCGCAACTCGTGATCGACGCGCTCGAGATCAAGCCCGGCCAGACGATTGCCGATCTCGGCGCCGGCTCCGGCTACTACAGCTTCCGCATCGCGCCGCTGGTCGGTCCGGCCGGCAAGGTGCTCGCGATCGACATCGAGCCGCGCATGCTCGAAGCGATCGCCGAGCGCGCGCGCCGCGAACACGTCGGCAATGTCGCGACGGTCCACAGCTCCGCGCAGGATCCGAACCTTGCGCCGGGTAGCGTCGACCTGCTGTTCATGGTCGACGTGTACCACGAGCTCGAATACCCGTACGAGATGATGACGAAGGTGCGCGCGGCGCTGAAGCGCGGCGGCCGCGTCGCGCTGGTCGAATATCGCGGCGAAGATCCCGACGTCCTCATCAAGCCGCTGCACAAGATGTCGGAACGGCAGATGCGCCGCGAAATGCAGGCGGCAGGATTCAGGCACGTGAAGACGGTGCGGACGCTGCCGTTGCAGCACCTGATCATTTTCGAGGCGGCGTGATTTCTGCCATCAGCGCGAACAAGTTCTCTTCGGTGTCCCGCGCGAATGCCATCCACAGCTCGTACGTCGGCATCTTCGCGATCAGGTGCGGCGCGTCCTGGAAGCGCACGCCCTTGGCCAGCAGCTCCTGGTACGCGGCCTCGAGGTCCGCGACCCGGTAGTAGAGAATCGAGCCCGGATGATCGAACTCCGGCTGCTCCGCCGGCCCCAGCATGAGGCGCACGCCGCCGCAATCGAAGAAGCTCAGCTTCGGCCCGGCGTCGAACAGGTGCCGCATGCCGAGCACGTCGCGATAGAAGTTGACGGCGCGCGGCAAATCGCGGACGTTGACGGCGATCTGGCCGATCTGGCTCAAGGCGACCATGGCAGTACTCCGCTCGCTGGCATTTCGTTAGCTATGCTAATTATTTTCCCACGATGAGTAAAGACGACGCGCTCGCGGACGTCGCCCAGCAGCTGCACTCGGTGGCGATTCACCTGTTGCGGCGCCTGCGGCGCACCGACGATCAGATGGGCCTGTCCGGCCCGCGCGCCTCGGCGCTGTCAGTGCTCGTCTTCGGCGGGCCGGCGTCGCTCGCGCAGCTCGCGAAAGCCGAGCAGGTCAAACCGCCGACGATGGTGCGCATCGTCGATGCGCTCGAGGCCTCCGGCCTGGCGCGGCGCGAAGCCGACAAGGACGATCTGCGTGCCGTGCGCATCCGTGCGACCGCCAAGGGTCGCAAGCTTCTGTTGGAAGGTCGCGCCCGCCGCGTGCGCCAGCTCATCAACCTGCTCGAAGGCGCCAGCGCTGCGGAACGAACTGCTCTGGCCGACACCGTGAGCACTCTCCAGCGCTTGCTGAAGCAGCCGGACGCCGACTCCGACTGATTTCCTGCCCGAATTCGGGCAGGATCGTTGGGATATGACGCCCGACGATGCAGACTGCGCGCCCATGCCGGATCAGACCGAACTCGGCGAGCTGGTCGCGTACCTCGTCCGCTCGAGTCGACTGAGCCCTGCCGAAGCCGCCCGGGTCGTCAGCGAGGTGCTCGCCTTCCTCGACGAAACCGTCGACGACTTCATCCGTCGGCGCCACCTGGCGCTGCAGGCGCAGGGCCGGTCGAACAGCGTGATCTTTACGCAGATCGCGAGCGAGCTCGGCCAGCGCCGTTTTCGCGCGCCCGCCTACACCGAGCGGCAGATCCGACGAGTGATTTACGGTTAGCGAAAAGCGCCTTGCCGACTTTTCGCCATTGAAAGCGCAGCGAAAGCCACGCCTTTCGCAAGCGGTTAGGAGTGGATTCATGTGCGGAATCGTCGGTTATGTCGGCAAGCGCGATGCAGGTTCCATCCTCATGGAGGGACTGCACCGCCTCGAGTATCGCGGCTATGACTCGGCCGGCATCGTCTGCGCCCGCAATAGCAAGCTCAGCGTGCACAAGGCGAAGGGCAAGGTCCGCGATCTCGAGCGGCAGCTGCCGACGCAGCTGAAGGGCACGCCCGGTATCGCGCATACGCGCTGGGCGACGCACGGCGAGCCGAGCGATCGCAACGCGCATCCGCACTGCGATGGCGCAGGTCGCTTCGCCATCGTTCACAACGGCATCATCGAGAACGCCGCGCAGCTGCGCTCGAAGCTGCAGGCCGGAGGCGTCTCGTTCCAATCCGAGACCGACTCCGAAGTTCTCGCGCACCTGATCGCCGCCATGCCGGCCGACAAGCTCGAAGACTCGGTGCGCGCGGCGCTGCGCCTCGTGACCGGAACGTACGGCCTGGCCGTGCTCGACGCGCAACGTCCGGAGTCCATCGTGGTTGCGCGCAACGGCAGTCCGGTCGTGCTCGGCATCGGCGATCGCGAGATGTTCGTCGCCTCCGATCCGGCGGCACTGGTGCGTCACACGCAGAGCGTCGTGCATCTCGACGACGGCGAGATCGCAGTGGTACGCGCCGACGGCTTCGAGACCTCGACGCTCGACGGCGGCCCGACTGCGAAGACACCCTCGACCATCGCCTGGACCGACGAGTCGTTCGACAAGAGCGGCTACACGCACTACATGCGCAAGGAGATTGCGGAGCAACCGGAGGCGATCCGGCGCACGCTCAGCGGCCGCCTCGACTCGCGCTTCCAGACGACGCATCTCGGCGGCGTGGAGATGGCAGCCCGCGAGCTGCTGGAGATTCGTCGCGTGAAGATTCTCGGTTGCGGCTCCGCGTACATCGCGGGTTGCACCGGCGCGCATCTCATCGAGCAGCTCGCACGCATTCCCGCGCACGCCGAGCCCGCCTCCGAGTTTCGCTATCGCAATCCCGTCGTCGAACAGGACACGCTCTACATCGCCGTGAGCCAGTCGGGCGAGACGTTCGACACGCTGGCGGCGATCCAGGAGGTGAAGCGCAAGGGCGGGCGCGTGCTGGGCATCGTCAATGTCGTCGGCAGCACCGTCGCGCGCGAGTGCGGCCGTGGCATCTACCTGCATGCCGGTCCCGAGATTGCAGTCGTCGCGACGAAGACCTTCACGTCGACGGTCGTCGCGCTCGCACTGCTCGCCATTCACCTCGGCCGCATTCGCGATTTGTCGACGGCACATGGCGCGCGCCTGCTCAAGGCGCTCGAAGCGTTGCCCGCGCAAGTCGAGAGCATCCTCACGCAGGAACAGCACATCGCGTCGCTCGCGCGCGAGATCGCGAAGTGCAGCGACGCCTATTTCGTGGGCCGCGCGGCCGGCTTTCCGATCGCGATGGAAGGCGCCCTGAAGCTAAAGGAAATCAGCTATTTGCATGCTGAAGCTTACCCGGCTTCAGAGTTGAAGCACGGGCCGCTCGCACTGATCAGCCCGGAGACGCCGACGGTCGTCGTGATGCCGCGCGACGACCTGTTCGCGAAGAACATTTCGACGATCGAAGAGATCCGCGCGCGCAGCGGCCCGGTCTACGTCGTCACGCAACCGGGCGACGCGCTGCCGATGAGCACGCACGGCATCATCGAAGTTCCGAAGTCGGAGCCGGAGCTCGACGCGCTGCTGCTGAACATTCCGCTGCAGCTGCTCGCGTATCACGTCGCGCTCGCGAAGGATCGCAACATCGACCAGCCGCGGAATCTCGCGAAGTCGGTCACGGTCGAGTAGGTCGGCCTTCAGCCCGACTAGTAGTGACACACCTCGCTGAAGTGCTTGCTGTCGCGTTGCTGCGGCTCCGGTGGGCCATGGATGCGATGGCAATCCGCGCAGCTCTTGTCGGAGCCACCCTCCATGACCGCGCGCGTCTTCAGGTACACGTGTGAGTCGCTGCTGTCGAGCTTCGCCTTGCTGTCGAGTTGCAGATCGACCTGGAAATCCTTGAACAGGTCGTCGCCCGCGACGTAGGCGTGCGGATATGGCCGACCGCTGGTCTTCGAGCGCCCGCCGCGCAAGTGACACGAGCCGCAGATCGCGACGACTTCCTTCTCGGGGTTCGCGCGCGTGCGCGAGAGCAACGCCGCGCCTTTGCGCGTCGCGTGGTCCTCGGGCACGTTGCCGTGGCACGCATAGCAATCGAGTCCGATGCTGGAAAACTCGCCGGTCTGCGGGTTCACGGCGGTCGTGTGACAGCCGGCGCATTGCTTCTCGAAAACGTTGGGCTGCCACGACTTGCCGTCGAGCGCCAGCAGCGAGAACTTGCCGTAACCGTTTTGCTTGAGCGCCCGGGAATGCTCTTTGCCGATCACGTGCGTCGCGTCCGGCGGCACCGCGCTCACCTGCGGCGGCTCGCCGGCCGGACGCACGGTCCAGGCATGCGCGTTGTCGAGCCAGCTCGAACCGATGTCGTCGCGATGACAGAACAGGCAGGAATCGCCCGTGGGATAGTCGGCGATCGACTGCGCGATCGCCTCGGCACTGCGCTGCTCCGCCGCCGCTGCGGCAAGACACGCCAGCAGCAGCGGCAGAACACTCAGAATCCTCAGTGACACACCTTGTTCCGGCCCGTGCGCTTCGCCTGGTACAGCATCTCGTCGGCGCGGCGGTACAGGCCATCCATGTCCATGCCGTCGCCGAGACAGCCGGCGCCGATCGAGACCGTCACGCTGATGCGCTTATCATCGGCGACGAACGCGTGCTCTTCCACCAGTGAGCGCAGCTCTTCACCAATCTTTGCCGCGTTCGGCAGCGCGGTCTCCGGCAGGATCGCGCAGAACTCCTCGCCGCCGTAACGCCCGAGACGGTCATTCGGCCGCAACCGCTTCTGCAGGATCGTCGCGAGCCCGCGCAGCACCGAGTCGCCGGCCAGGTGGCCGTAGCTGTCGTTGATCTGCTTGAAGTGGTCGATGTCGAGCATCAGCACGGAAAGCTCGCGGCTGTGGCGGCGCGCGCGCGGGATCTCCTCCTGCAACGTCGCGTCGAGCTGCTTGCGGTTGCACAGGTTCGTGAGCCCGTCCGTGACGGTCATGCGGAACAGGATCTCGTGGTACTGCACCTCGATGTCCGAGCCGGAGAGGTATTTGAAGATCGTGTCGCCGACGCGCAGCCGGTCGCCCCGTTCCAGCGGCCGCTCGCGCACGGGCTGCGCTTCGTCGTTGACGTAGGTGCCATTGGTCGAGGCCAGGTCGATCACGTACAGGCCTTCGTCGCGCAGCTCGAGGCGGCTGTGCCGGCGCGAAACGCAATCGCTCGGCAACACGATGTCGTTGTCGCGGCCGCGGCCGATCGTGGTGACCTCCTTGGCGAGCGTGTGCAGGCGGCCAAGGTCCGAGTGCACGGGCGCGTGAATGACGACGAGGCAACCCTGCCCGGATTGCCCGATCTTCAGCTGCTCCAGCCCGGTTACCCGGGTCTTGACGTCGTAGTCGGAATCCACGGCGCGCAGCGTACTGCGGGCGCCGCGCACCGGTCTATAGAACGGAAGTTAGAACTTGAAATCCGGCTTGTCGGGCAGCAGCCCCCGCACTTCGTCGGGCTGCAGATGCCGCCACTTACCCGGGCGCAGGCCGCCGAGCGCGATGTTGATGATGCGCACGCGCTGCAGGCGCAGCACCTTGTAGCCGAAGAACGAGCACATGCGCCGGATCTGGCGGTTCAGACCCTGCGTCAGCACGATGCGGAAGGTCGCTGCGCCGACGCGCCGCACTTTGCACGGCTTGGTGACCGTGCCGAGGATGCGCACCCCGCTGGCCATGCCGCCCAGGAAGATTTCCGTCACCGGCCGGTCGACCGTGACCAGGTACTCCTTCTCGTGCTCGTTCTCGCTGCGCAGGATCTCGTTGACGATGTCGCCGTTGTTGGTCAGCAGGATCAGGCCTTCCGAGTCCTTGTCGAGCCGGCCGATCGGGAAGATGCGCTCGGGATAGTTCACCAGGTCGAGGATGTTGCCCGAAACGTGCCGCTCGGTCGTCGAGATGACGCCGACCGGCTTGTTGAGCGCGAGGTAGACGTGCTGCTGCTCGCCGGCCACCGGCCGGCCGTCGACGCACACGACGTCGCCGGCAGCGACCTGCACGCCGAGCGTCGCCACGACGCCGTTGATCGTGACGCGCCCGGCTTCGATGCGCGCGTCCGCCTCGCGACGCGAGCACAGGCCGGCTTCGCTGATGTATTTGTTCAGACGCAAGCGCTACGCCGACGGAATGAACTCATCGTCTCCCTGATGCTCCCGCTCGAACTTCAGGAATTCGTAGTAACCGCAGACCTTGCCGTACGGGTAGCGCCGGCACACGTTCGGCCGGGCCGCGTACACGGTGCAGGCACGCGCGTCCCGATCGAAGAACCGGCACACGGACTTGTAGATGTGATCCTGGTGATGCCGCAGGACCTGCTCGTCCGCATCCGCCGCGCGGTAGCGATACGTGAAGCGCTCCTTCGCCTCGGCTACGGTCACGCCGAAGTGCCGCGCCAGGCGCTCGATGTCGAAGTCGCTGACGGTGATGCGTGCGTGGCTGCAGCAATACCCCGGGCATTCGAGACAGTTGTAGCGCGTCATGGCGCGATTCTCTGCAACGTGACGAAGGTGAATGCGTACTGATGACGCTCATCTGCCGGGTGGTGTTCCACCGCGGTCTCGCGCCATTGGCCGGGATCGAGCTCGGGGAAGACGACGTCGCCGGCGATGTGCGCGTGGACGCGGGTGAGGTGAATGATGTCCGTGCGCGGCAGCACCTGCCGGAAGATCTCTGCGCCGCCGATCACCACGACTTCGGGGACCGTGCCCGCCGCGGCGAGCGCGGCGTCGAGCGAGCGCGCCACGACTGCGCCGTCGATCGCGAGCCCGGCCTGGCGCGACACCACGATGTTGGTGCGCCCCGGCAAAGGACGGCCGATCGACTCGAACGTGCGACGACCCATCACGATCGGCTTGCCGAGGCTCAGCAGCTTGAAGCGCTTCAGGTCGTCCGGCAGGTGCCAAGGCAGGCGGTTGTCGCTGCCGATCACACCGTTCGCGGAGACGGCAACGATGACGGCGATCACTTCTTCTTGTCCTGGGGCTCGCGGTCCAGCATCGTGCCGCGACAATGCGTCGCGCCGCAGCGGCACGCATACAGCGCCAGCTCGACCGGATCGTCGGTGCTTTCCCACGTCAGCTGATAGTCGTAGCCGAGCTCCTCGCCCGGCTTGATGCGCCGGATCGCTTCGATGAACACGCGGCCGTTCTCGATGACGGTCTCGCAGTTCGGATTGCAGCTGTGGTTGATGAAGCGGGCGTCGTTGCCGTTCACGCCGGCATCGATGACGGTGCGCCGGCTGGCGATGAACAGGAACGTGTGGCCGTCGTCCTCGCCCTTGCGCGCGTAGCGCCGGTCTGCTTCGGCGTGCGAGATCCGCTCCCCGAGGTACTCGATGATGCGCGTGCCCTTCTTGATCGACCGGGTCGCATACACGCCGCGGCCGTGGATTCCCGAGCCCCGCGTCTCGACCGGCGGCGCGAGGTCCGCGCCATCCTCCTCCTCTTCCGGCCGGCGGCGCCGGGCGCCCTTTGCGGACGAGCGCATCTGGCCGCGCTCCTGCTTGCGACTTCGTTTCGTGGCCATGGAAGCTCAAACGGCGATCGGCGCCTTGATGCTCGGATGCGCCTGGTAGTTCAGGAGCTGGAAATCCTCGAACTCGTACTCGAAGATCGACGCCGGCTTGCGCTTGATCGCGAGCCGCGGCGGCGGCAGCGGCGTGCGCTGCAGCTGCTCGTCGGCCTGCTCGAGGTGGTTGAGGTACAGGTGGCAGTCGCCGCCGGTCCAGACGAAGTCGCCGGCGGCGAGCTCGCACTGCTGCGCGAACATGTGCGTCAGCAGCGCATAGGAAGCGATGTTGAACGGCACGCCGAGGAACACGTCGGCGCTGCGCTGGTAGAGCTGGCACGAGAGCTTGCCGTCGCCGACCCAGAACTGGAACAGCGCATGGCACGGCGTCAGCGACATCTGCTCGAGCTCGCCGACGTTCCAGGCGTTGACGACGATGCGGCGCGAGTCCGGGTTGCGGCGGATCAGGTCGATCGTGCGGCTGATCTGGTCGATCGGCCGCCCGTCCGGTCCGGGCCAGGCGCGCCATTGCCGGCCGTAGATCGGGCCGAGCTCGCCGCGCTCGTCGGCCCACTCGTCCCAGATCGACACGCCGTGCTCGTGCAGATAGCGCACGTTGGTGTCGCCCTTCAGGAACCACAGCAGCTCGTGCACGATCGACTTGAGGTGCAGCTTCTTGGTCGTCAGCAGCGGGAAGCCCTGCGCCAGGTCGAAGCGCATCTGGTAGCCGAACACGGACAGCGTGCCGGTGCCGGTGCGGTCGCCTTTGCGCGTGCCGCGCTCACGGATGTGGCGTAGAAGCTCGAGGTACTGCTGCATGTCAGCTGGTCTGCACCTGCAGGTTGCCGCTCGCCTGGTTGCGGCGGTAGGCGATTGCCAGCAGCGCGAGGCCGGCGAGGATCATCGGTGTCGAGAGGATCTGACCCATCGTCACCCAGTCGAGCAGCAGGTAGCCGCGATTCTCGTCCGGTACGCGCACGAATTCCACGATGAAGCGGAACACGCCGTAGCAAAGCAGAAACAGGCCGGAGGGCGCAAGACGCGGCCGCGGCTTCGCGGTGAATACCCACAAGATCACGAACAGCAGCAGGCCCTCGAGCAGGCCCTCGTACAGCTGCGAAGCGTGAACGTGCAGCACGCATGGATCGATTGCAAAACGCTCGCACAGCCGTCGCGCCTCTGCGGCCTGCATCGGATGCAGCACGGCCGGATCGACGCTGAAGCCCCACGGCACGTCGGTCGGCTTGCCCCACAACTCGCCATTGATGAAATTGCCGATGCGCCCGGCGAGGATGCCGGGTCCGGGGAGCGGCGCGAGAAAGTCGAAGACGTCGGCGACGCTGCGGCCGCGGCGTCGGGCAAAAATTGCAACCGCGAACAGCGCGCCGAGCAGGCCGCCGTGAAACGACATCCCGCCTTCCCAGATGCGCAGGATCATCAGCGGATCTGCCAACACCTCTTTCGTGCTGTAGAACAGGATCCAGCCGAGCCGGCCGCCGAGGATCACGCCGACCGCGGCGAAGAAGATCACATCGTCGACGTCGACGGCCGTCCAGCTCGAGCCCGGCTGCGACGCGCGGCGCCGGCCGAGCCACCAGCCGACGGCGAAGCCGACGACGTACATGAGACCGTACCAGCGGATCGCGAGCGGGCCGACGGGGCCGAACGGGCCGATGGAGACGAGGATCGGGTCGATCGAAGGGTAGGCGATCATTGTTACGGGTCAGTATAGCAACGGCGGTCCGCGAGCTTCAGTCGCGCACGATGCGGCAGAAGTAGGCCTTGAGGTAACGCGTTTCCGGAATGGCCGGATGAATCGGATGGTCCGGCGCCTGGCCGCCGACCTCGACGACCTGTGCGAACCGGTCGGTATGACGCGCGCCGCGCTGGATCGCGGCCAGCAGCTGTTGCGGCTCGAGATGGTACGAGCACGAGCACGACACCAGGAAGCCGTCGCGCTCCAGCAGCCGGATCGCGAGCTGGTTGAGCCGGCGATACGCGGCCTCGCCCTTGGGAATGTCCTTCTTGCGCTTGATGAAGGCCGGCGGATCGATCACGACTACGTCGAAGCGGCGCCGCTCGGCGAGCAATGTCTCCATCACATCGAACGCATCGCCGCGCAGCGTCGCGGGTTTCAGGCCGTTCGCCGCCGCGGCAGCCTGCAGCCCTTCCAGGGCAGACGCCGACGAATCGACGCACGTGACTTCGGTGGCGCCGGCCCGCAGCGCGCCGAGCCCCCACGCGCCGAGATAGCTGAAGACGTCGAGCACGCGTGCGCCGCCGACGTACTTGCGCAGCGCCAGCCGGTTGGCGGCCTGGTCGAAGAACCAGCCGGTCTTCTGCCCGGCGCCGAGCGGGATGCGGAACGTGACGCCGCCCTCCTCCACGTCGACGGATTCCGGCACTTCGCCGAACGCGGGCGCGACGTAGGCGGGCAAGCCTTCGAGCTCGCGCACGCCGGCATCGTTCTTCCACAGCATCGCCGTGGGCGAGATCGCCTTGCGCACGGCCGCTTCGGCATCGGCACGCATTGCCTCCATACCGGCCGTCGCGATCTGCCCGACGACGACGTCGCCGAACCGGTCGAGCACCAGCCCGGGCAACGCATCGGACTCGCCGTACGCCAGGCGATAGAACGGCCGTTCGTACAGCGACCGCCGCAGCGATTGCGCGACCTGCAACCGGTGCACGATGAGCGACTTGCCCGGCGGATGTTCGGGGTCGCGCCCGAGGATGCGCGCACAGATCAACGAATGCGGATTGACGTAAGCGTAGCCGAGGAACTTGTCGCGGTCGGAGAGAATCCGGCACAGCGCACCGGGCGCAAAGCTCTGCAGCGGCGTGCGCGCCGTGTCGACTTCGTTGGAAAACACCCACAGGTGGCCCGCCGACAGCCGGCGGTCCTCGCCGCGCTTGAGGCGAAGTTCAGGGAGTTGTGCGGGTGTTTCGGTCATGGTGCCTTACCATTGGGCGGCGCATTCTAGCCGAGCATCATCATGGCAACGCACTCAGCCAGCTCCACGCACCGCAACCGTCTGGCCGGCGAGACCAGCCCGTACCTGCTGCAGCACGCGGCCAATCCGGTCGACTGGTATCCCTGGGGCGAGGCGGCGCTGGAGCGGGCGCGACGCGAAGACAAGCCCATCCTGCTGTCGATCGGCTACTCGGCGTGCCACTGGTGCCACGTGATGGCGCACGAGTCTTTCGAGGATGCCGCCAGTGCCGCGGTCATGAACGAGCTGTTCGTGAACATCAAGGTCGATCGCGAGGAGCGGCCCGATCTCGACAAGATCTACCAGCTGGCGCAGCAGATGCTCACGCAGCGCGCCGGTGGCTGGCCGCTGACCATGTTCCTGGCGCCGGGCACGCAGCGGCCGTTCTTCGGCGGCACCTACTTTCCGAAGGAGCCGCGCTACGGAATGCCGGCCTTCACCGACCTGCTGCGCCGGGTCAGTGAGTTCTACCGCACGCATCGCGACGACATCGCGCGCCAGAGCGAAGCCTTGCAGCAGGCGTTCGCCGAAATGTCACCGCCTGCCGCGCCCGACGATGCGCCGCTGACTCTGGAACCGCTCGCCGCCGCGCGCAGCAAGCTCGCCGAAGAGTTCGACGCTCACTTCGGCGGCTTCGGCGCAGCGCCGAAATTCCCGCATCCGACCAACATCGACTTCCTGCTGCGCCAGTGGCGCTCGACGGCAGCCAGCGACACCCCCGATCTGCATTCGCTGTACATGGCGACGCTCACGCTCCAGCGCATGGCGGAAGGCGGTCTCTACGACCAGCTCGGCGGCGGCTTCGCGCGCTATTCGGTCGATCAGTACTGGATGATCCCGCACTTCGAAAAGATGCTGTACGACAACGGCCAGCTGCTGCGCATCTACGCGAATGCAGCGCTCGCGACCGGCGACGGGCTGTTCCGTCGAGTCGCTGCCGAGACCGCCGAGTGGATCATGCGCGACCTGCAGGCGCCTGACGGCGGCTATTGGTCGACGCTCGACGCCGACTCCGAAGGCCATGAGGGCAAGTTCTACGTATGGGACGCGGCGCAGGTCCGTGCGCTGGTACCGGCAGCAGCGTACGAGGCCTTTGCGCGCCGCTTCGGGCTGGACCGGCCGGCGAACTTCGAAGGGCTGTGGCATCTGCACGCCTATCGTCCCGAGGAGGAGATTGCGAGCGAGCTGGGGATCGACGCTGCCGAGCTCACGCGGCGCCTCGACGAAGCGCGCAAGATCCTGCTCGCCGAGCGCAACCGGCGGATCTGGCCCGGGCGCGACGAGAAGGTGCTCACTTCCTGGAACGGTTTGGGCGTCGCCGGTATGGCGGTCGCGGCGCGCGTGCTCGGTCGTCGCGACCTGGCGGAGTCCGCGACGCGCGCGGTCGATTTCATCCGTGACCATCTGTGGCGCGGCGGACGCCTGCTCGCGGTCCACAAGGACGGCCAATCGCGCTTCCCCGCGTACCTCGACGACTACGCATTCCTGCTCGACGGGCTGATCGAGCTGCTGCAGACACGCTGGCGCACTGCCGACCTGCAGCTAGCCACTGCCCTCGCCGACGCGCTGCTCGAGCACTTCGCCGACAGCCAGCACGGTGGCTTCTACTTCACGGCCGATGATCACGAACAGCTCATGCATCGCTCGAAGTCGTTCGGTGACGAGGCCGTTCCGGCGGGCAACGCGATCGCCGCTCAGGCGCTGACACGCCTCGGCCTGTTGCTCGGTGAGACACGCTACCTCGACGCGGCGGCGCGGACGCTGCGTTCCGCCTGGACCCCGCTGCAGCACTATCCGCACGCGCATGCGTCCCTGCTCGTAGCGCTGGCGGAGCACCTCGATCCGCCGGAAATAGTGATCATCCGCGGTGCGTCGCAGGAAGCGGCGCAGTGGCGCGACGCACTGACGAGAAAGTATTCGCCGACCCGGCTCGTGTTCGCAATCGAAGCGGATGCGGCGTCACTGCCGCCGGCGCTTGCGGACAAGCGCGCCCTCGATACGACCGTCGCCTATGTGTGTCGGGGCATGACCTGCTCCGAGCCGGTGCGCGCGCTGGCGCCGTTGCTCGCGCTCGCGGGCTAGCGCCTGTTACTTGCCTTCTTTCTGCTTCTTGCGCGCCTGTTTCATGTGGCGCGAGCGCTCGATGCCGGCCAGCTGCTTGACCTTCGCGGCTTCGATCGCCGCCGCCAGCGCCTGCTCGCCCCAGTGCCTGAGCTGCGCCGCGTCGTCGACGATCTCGGCGGGCACCTGGTGATGATCGGTCGTGAGATCGAACGCGTTCGGATACGGCTTGAACTGCGGCATGCCGCGCTCCTGGTACGCGCGCAGGTTGGTCGCGTCGGTGTGCAGGTACAGCTTGTCTTCCATGACGATGCCGAGCAGGCGCTCATCGACGAAGATGCCGATGCCGCCGAAGATCGACTTCGTCGAGATGCGCCCGAGAAACGCGAGCTGCTCCTCGACGTAGTTGGCGAGCTCCGACTTGACCCGCATGGCGAGCTACTCGTTCTTCCTGAAATTGGCTGCTTGGCGGAAATCGACTCAATCCCCGGCGCGGGGCAGTTTACGTCAGTCGCGCGCGGATCGCATCGCGCAGCGGCCCGTGCTGCTGCAGGTCGAAGAGCGGCGCCTGCGACCAGTCGTACGCAAAGGGGTTGGCTGTGCGCATCGCTTCAGGCTCGTCTGCATAGCGCGGGTGGACGTGCGCGTGCAGGGCGGGCTCGAGGTTGCCGAAGATGGCGTAGTTGATACGCAACGCCCCGGTGGCCGCGAGCACCGCATCGCCGAGCCGGCCCAGGTCGGCCAGGAACCGGTCGCGCTCGGCTGCATGCAGCACGTTCAGATGCGGCACGACCGGGTCGGGTAGCAACAGGCAATAGCCGCGCAGCACCTGGCGCTGACCGAGCACGACCCAGCCCGACTGCAGCCTGGCGACGAGCGTCGGCTCCTGACCAGCACGGCATGCTTCGACCATACGATGGATGAGAGTAGTCACGGGTCACTTCCTGAAAACAAAGTACACCGCGCCGAGTATGCACAGGGCCGCCCACAGGTAGTCGAGCTTGAGCGGCTGGCGCATGTACAGCATCACGAACGGCACGAACACGCTCAGCGTGATCACTTCCTGCAGGATCTTCAGCTGTGGCAGCGTCATGACGGTATAGCCGACGCGATTGGCAGGCACCTGCAGCAGGTACTCGAACAACGCGATGCCCCAGCTCACCAGCGCTGCCACGACCCAAGGCTTCTGGCCGAGGTGCTTGAGGTGTGCGTACCAGGCGAAGGTCATGAACACGTTCGACAGCGCCAGCAACACGACGGTGCGCAGAACCGGATTCATTGCAGCTCCCATTTCCTGTCAGGGCACGTCGATCCGCCGCAGCTGCGCCGGCGTGGCGTCGCGCTCCAGCTGCAGCACGAAGTCGAATGCATCGACCTGCGTGCAGAGCTCGAAGTCGCGCTGCGGCGCCCAATCGCACGCCGGATCGAAGAATTTCTGCGCGCTGGCAGCGCTTCGCAACCGCTCCCGCACGTCGGCGACGCTCGGCTGCTCGCCGGCGAGCCGCTGTTGCAGAAGGTGCGCGCACAGATCGTCTTCGGCGCACCGCTCCACGGCTTCGTGTCCCATTCGAACCAGCGTAACCGTCGCGGGTGCGCGCGAGCGAATGTAGCGCACGATGGCAGCGGCGTTCACCAGCGAGCCGGTGATGACCTCGTCGGCGTCGCGCGCGGCGGCGAGGCCCTGGGTGCCGGAGTGAGTCGTGTGGATGATCGTGCGGCCGCTGAACTCGAAGCGCTCGAGCTCGGTCGGCGAGTTGCCGCAGTCGAACCCCGGCAACGGGCGGGCATGACGCTCGCCGATCAGCAGCCAGTCGGGATGCAGGCGCTTGAGCTCACGGGCTTCGGCGACATCGGCGACCGGGACGATCGCGCGGGCGCCCCGGGCAAAGGCGTGGGCCGTGACCGAGAACGCGCGGAAGACGTCGATGACGACGACGAGCCCGCGCGCCGCGCGGGCGCCCGCGACGAAGTCCGCGATGTGAACTTCAGCCGGCCGCCACCCGCTTTGCACGCTGCAGCCTCACGACGCGTTTTGCATCCACGGGCTGCTCGTTCATCACGACGACTTTGGCGCGCTTGAAGAAGTTGAAGTCCGTGGCGCTCGCCCAGGTATAGGCGCCCATCATGCGGCCGACGACGAGGTCGCCGACTTCGAGCTCCGGCAGCGCGATGTTGTCGTCGATGACGTCGATCGAGTCGCAGGTCGGGCCGGCGAGCACGCTCTCGAACAGCTCGCCGCCGTCGCGCAGAGCGGCTACCGGGTACTTGGCATGATCGAACAACTGGCCGCTGTACGAGCCGTACAGGCCGTCGTCGAGGTAGTACCACCAGCGGCCATCGCGCTTGGCTTTGCCCATCACGGTGCTGACCGCGATGGCGGCGGGCGCGGCGATGAACCGCCCCGGCTCGGCGATCACGCGCACGTGCTTCGGCAGCTTCGCCAGCGCCGCGCGGATCGGCGCGCAGAACTCGTCGATCGGCATGACGGCGTCGGTGTAAGGCACCGGGAAGCCGCCGCCGATGTCGAGCACGTCCAGCGACGGCAGGCCGGCCAGCAGCGCCTCGGCAACGAGGTTCGTGCACGCCTGGATCGCCTCGATGTACTTGGAAGGATCGGTCGCCTGCGAGCCGACGTGGAACGACAGGCCGCGCACGCGCACGCCCAGCCGACGCGCCATCTCGATCAGGCCGAGCACAGCGCCGGCATCGCACCCGAACTTCTTGGACAGGTCGCACACGGCCGTCGGGCTGCGGAAACACACTCGCAGCAGCAGCTCGGCGCGCTTGCGGTAGCGGGCGAACTTGCGGATCTCGTCCGGGTTGTCGGCGACGAACGTCGTCACGCCGAAACGCAGCGCGTCGCGGATGTCGCTGTCGCGCTTGATCGGGTGCGTGTGGATGCAGCGCTCCGGGGCGATGCCCTGCGCCTTCACCAGCTCGACCTCACCGGTCGTCGCCAGGTCGAAGAACGCGCCCTCGTCCCGCAGCGTCGCAACGACGGACGCGTGCGGCAGCGGCTTGAGCGCGTAGTGCAGATCGACGCCCGGCAGCGCGTCGCGCAGGGCGCGGTACTGGCGGCGGACCTGTTCGCAATCGACGACCAGCAGCGGCGAGCCGAAACGGGCGGCCAGCCGGCGGATCTCAGCTTCCGTCAGCGTCGTCGAGTCGAAGGAATGGGCGGGAGAAACAGCTAGGGACTGCTTGGCTGCGCGTGGCAACACCGTTCGGGCACCTCATGAAGCAAAAAGCTGCGGACTCACTTAACCAACCAACGAGAGCTTCGAACGATCCGAACCTCTCAAAAGTTCTGGTCGAGCGGCACCTGCAGCTCATCGCATCGGGGTGCTCTCTTACACAGTCGCGCGCAATGTAACAAAAACGCGCAGCGATGCAAGAAGCAGCGCACGGTTTGTCCGCTCGCGCGCGCGACGCCGATCACATTTCGCCCGCGTGCGTCTGCTAAATTTCACGGATGACAGCCAATCCGTCATCACCCGACGCGCGCCAGGAGCTCGAAGCGCTGCTCCGCAGCCGCGTGCCGCTCGTCGTGATCGAGACGTACGACGAGCCGCGGGCGCTCGAGATGCTCGCAGCGCTCTCGCCACGCCTGGCGGCTGCGCACACGCCGGTGTTCCAGTGGACCTGCACCGACGGCCTGCGCCGCCTGGACGTGAACCTCGGCGGCTCCCAGCAGCACAACGCCGAGCCGGCGGCGGTGCTCAAGTCGATACGCGCCTCGAACGTCGCCGGCATCTACATCCTGCTCGACTTCCATCCGTTCCTCGCCGACCCGGTGCACGTCCGGCTGCTGAAAGACATCTGCCAGGACTATGACCGCATCGCGCGCACCATAGTTCTGATCAGCGCGGAGATCGCGCTGCCGCGCGAGCTGGAGCATCTCGCGGCGCGCTTTCGGCTGGCGTTCCCCGACCGCGTCGAGCGGCGGACGATCATCGAGAAGGTCGCCGCCGACTGGACGCGCACCAACGGCGGCAAAGTGCGCACCGACCGCAAGTCGCTCGAGCTGCTGGTCGAGAATCTCGCCGGCCTGTCGGTCGCCGACACCGAGCGGCTGGCGCGCAAGGCGATCCTCGACGACGGGGCGCTGCTGCCGAGCGACCTGCCGGGCGTCATGCAGGCCAAGTACGAACTCCTCAATCGCGGCGGCGTGCTCAGCTTCGAGTACGACACGGCGCATTTCGCCGACCTGGGCGGCATGGCGCGTCTGAAAGACTGGCTGCAGCTGCGCAAGCCGGCTTTCGACGGCTCGGCGCCGGAGCTCGAGGCGCCGAAGGGCGTCCTGTTATTGGGCGTGCAGGGCTGCGGCAAGAGCGTCGCGGCACGCGCCGCGGCGGGAATCTACGGCGTGCCGCTGCTGCGGCTGGACTTCGGGGCGATCCACAACAAGTACATCGGCGAGTCGGAGCGCAACCTGCGCGAAACGCTGGCGACCGCCGGCGTGATGGCGCCGTGCGTGCTCTGGATCGACGAGATCGAGAAGGGCCTGGCGACCGGCGACGGCGACAGCGGCACGTCGCGACGACTGCTCGGCGCATTCCTGACCTGGCTGGCGGAGCGCAAGTCGAAGGTGTTCGTCGTGGCCACGGCCAACGACATCGCGGCGCTGCCGCCGGAGCTGATCCGCAAGGGGCGCTTCGACGAGATCTTCTTCGTCGACCTGCCCGACGTCGCGACCCGTGCGGAGATCCTGCGGATCCACGCACGCAAGCGCTCGCTGCAGCTTGCCGAGACAGAAGTAACGCAGCTGGCGTCGCTCTGCGATGGATTTTCGGGCGCGGAGATCGAGCAGGCGGTCGTCTCTGCTGTCTATGCGGCGCATGCCGCCGGCCGCACGGTCGGCGCGGCGGACATCCTGCGGGAGATCAGAGCCACCCGGCCGCTGTCGGTGGTGATGGCGGAGCGAGTGGCGGAGTTGAGGGAATGGGCGGCTGAGAGAACGGTACCGGCGAACTAGAAGCGGTGGGAACCGCCACCCGCTTCCCTATGCAGGTCCGCCCTCTTCGCCGTAGTCGGCGACCCACGCGGCGATGTCCTGGTCGTACGTGACGATGTTCTCGGCGCTCGCTGCGCGCTTCACGCGGTCACGCACCGCATCCCACTTCTCGCCCGGCGGCACTTCCTCGACCAGGATGATCTTGGCGGCCGCCTTGTCGAGCGTGCGCAGGTTTGCGTACAGCTGCCGCGCATACGCGTCGGGACGGATGCCGGCGTTGATCCAGGTCATGTGCGGGTTCGCCCGGCCCGGCGGGCGCTGCGCCAGTACTGCAACCTTCTCGTGGTTGTCCGTGAACTCGTGCATCACCTGTTCGAGCCGGCGGCTCGGCACGACGTTCACCGGCGTCACCGGCGAATAGTGGCGCGTCGTCGTGCCCGGCACGCGCGGCGCATTCGGGTTCGGGCCGGCCTGGATCGTCGGCACGACCGCCCGCAGCTGCGAGAACGTGATGCTGCCGGGACGCAGCACGCGCGGGCCGTCGCCGATGCACGAAACGATCGTCGATTCGAGCCCGACCTTGCAGTCGCCGCCGTCCAGCACGAACTTGATCTCGTCGCCGAACTCCTCGCGCACGTGTTCGGCGCGGGTCGGGCTCAAGTGACCGTAGCGATTGGCGCTCGGCGCGGCGATGCCGCCGCCGAACGCATTCAGCAGCTGCTGCGCGACGGGGTGATTGGGCACGCGGATCGCCACTGTGTCCTGCCCGCCGGTGATCACGTCGTTGACTGCCGGGGCGCGCTTCGCAACGAGCGTGAGAGGCCCGGGCCAGAACGCGTCGGCGAGCTTCTTCGCTTCCGGGGGCATCTCGCGCACCCAGCGCTGCAGGTAGCGCGGATGGTCGATGTGCACGATCACCGGGTGCGTCGAAGGCCGGTTCTTGGCGCGGAAAATCTTGCGCACGGCGTCCGGGTTGTTGGCGTTCGCGCCGAGCCCGTAGACGGTTTCGGTCGGAAACGCGACCAGCTCGCCGGCGCGCAGCGCTTCGACAGCCTCCTGGATCTCCTGCTGCAGTACTCGTCCAATCGCCATGGGGTGAATGATAACAAGGGAGGTGACGCCGACGGCCGTTCCCCGGCGGACGGCCGACGAAGTGGCTGCAATCGGCGACAGAAGGCTAGTCGAGCGCGGCCCGCTGCCAGCCCTGATCGGTCCGGCGCAGCTCGTAGGCCGGCCAGTAGCGCTTGTCCAGCTTCAGCGTGATGACTTCCACGGAGCCGTTCCAGCCCACCGTGCGCAGGCGCAGCGAGGAGCGGTCCTCGCGCCCGGCCACGGCCTTGACGAACGCGTCCAGATCCGCGATCGGCTGACCGTCCACCTCGACGATGCGGCGGCCCGCCCACAGCTGGTACCGCGTTGCCGGCGAGCCGTATGCGAAGTAGGCGACGAATACGCCTTCCGGGGGGATGCCGCGCTGAGCAGCGAGCGCGCGATGCGGTTGCTGCAGCACTGCCCCCGACCACACGACGATGCGATCGAGGTCGCGGCCGCCGAGCAGCACGGTCGGCACGTCGACCACCTCTTCCTTGCCGGCGCGCAGCACGGTCACGCGCACCGAGTCCTTCTGCACGGCGCGCTCCACTTCGCGGAAGCGGTTCACGATCGCGCCGTCGACGTCGAGGATCAGGTCGCCGGATTTCAGCAGCTTCGCTGCCGGCGACCCGCCGACGAGGCGTTGGATGCCGAGCACTTGCCGGCGGTCGGGACTGTGCTGCTCGAGCCGCTGCACCCAGGTGTCGGTCAGGCCGAGCTTGCGCGCGCTGGCGAGCGGCACCGGCTGGAACTCCGTCTCCAGGGAATGCAGGCCGCGTCCGTCGCGCACCAGCGGCAGCATTTCCGTCAGCACGTCCGCGGGAATGCCGCGGTTCTCCTGCACGATGTCGCGATTCTGCTCGTAGGCGAAGCTCGCCCAGCTCGCGACGATTTCGCCGCTCTTGTTGACCAGCACGCCGTCGTAGTCGCTCGGGCCGTTGACCAGGGAGATCGTCTCGAGATTGGCGTCGCGGAACTGCAGCGTGCGCGACAACGGATATCCGACCGGATCGATGGAAGCGACCGTCGCCGAGCGCGACAGCACCTTGCCGTCCGGACGCACGCCGACAGCCCATACCTCCTCACCGGGCCGCAGCTCGGTGGGGCGCAACGTCGCCGCGCGCGCCGGCGTCGTGCCGATCAGCCTGGGATCGTAGGAGATGACCGCGAGGTTGTGCAGCGGATGCACGTACTCGACCTTGCCCGGGATCTCGATCGTTCCGGAGAACGTCAGGCGCACGTCGCCGAGCGGCGTCGGCACCGTGTTGCGATCGACCAGCACGAGGCCGCGCTCGGCATCGAGAATCAGGCCCGTGCCGTAGTAACTGCGCTCGGTGATGCCGGACACGGAGTACGGCATATCGAAGTTGACCAGGACCAGCGACGGCGCGAGCTTGTTGATGATCGGGTCGGCGGTCTTCGCATAACTCGTCGTCGCCGGCTTCAGCTGCTGATCGCCGTCGCCGTCCTCCCACTTCTTGCACGGCCAGATGCCGTTCACGTCGTCGCGCTTGCACGAGCGGGCCGGAAACCAGCGCCGGTCCATGCGCATGACGCGGACCTGCGCCGTGTTCGGATCGTCGAGCGTGAAGAAGCGCACCGGCGCGCGCTGGCCGTCGTGCAGCTGCCCGACGACCTGCTCGAAGTCGCCGAGCGACGCGATGTCCTTGCCGCCGACCTCGGTAATGACGGCGCCGCGCGGCACTGCCGCCGCGCCGAGGATGTAGCCGGGGTTCGCGACGTAGACGCCGCGGATCGGCACGTTGATGTGGCGCGCCTGCTGCCACGACAGGTTGTGCACGACGCCGTCGCCGAACTCGAGGAACTGGTCCGGCGTGACCGAGTAGAGATCCTGCACGGCGAGGTCGCGTTCCAGCACCTGGCCGCCGCGTTCGAGCTCCAGCCGCACCGTCTTGCCGACGCTGTCGTCGAGCACGCGCGAGAGCAGGTCGAAGTCAGCCGTCAGCTCGCCGTTGATGCGCACCAGGATGTCGCCCGGCTCGATCGTCGCCTCCGCGGGTGAGCCGCGCTGCACCTCCGACACGACCAGCATGCCGGTCTTCGCGGGGAACTTGAGGCGCACGGCGCTTTCGGTCTCGTTGCGCAGGCCGAGCCGGTGCACTTCGTCGAACGGCGTGTAGACGAACACCGTCTGCAGCGTGCCGCGCACGACCGGCTTGCCGTCCTGGATCATCCGCAACGCACGCGCCACGCGATCGAGCGGCAGGTAGAAGCTCGACTGAGCGGAGTTGCTGCCGCCTGCGTTCAGCGCCAGCACGCGTCCCTCGATGTCGATGACCGGCGATCCCGACGAGCCGCCGGAGGTGCCGGAAGCCGCCTGGTAGTAGAACGTGTTGAAGTCGTTGTATTTGCCGATGCCGTAGTTCGGCGCCTCGCGATCCAGCCGCGCGAGCGTGCCCGCGAGGATCGACAGCTGCTCGCCGGCGTCATTGCCGATCACGCGGATCTCACGGCCGACCACTGCGCCCTGCGGGTGGAGCTTCAGCTCGGTCGGCTTGATGAAGCGCAGCTTCGAAGGATCGTAGCGATAGAAGCCGAAGTCGTGCACCGGATCGCGGTAGACCGGGTACAGCGTGACTTCCTCGCGATTGAGGAACACCGCCTGCGCCGTCACCGGGCCGGGCGTCACGACGTGACGATTCGTGAGGATCAGGCCGCGCTTGGCGTCGACGACGAAGCCGGTCGCCTGGCTCGACATGTTCCACTCGGTGTCGAATGCGCGCGCGAGATCGACCTGGATCGTCACGACGCCGCTCGCGACCCGCTCCAGCGTGCGGGTCCAGCGCGAATCTTCGGCGTCCGAGACCGGCACGGCGTTGGCAACCGCCGCCTCGCGCGCCTCGACTGCTGCAGGAGTGTCCGTGACCGGGGATTCAGTGGCGGCGCTGACGGATCCCGTCAATGAGACCGCCAGCAGCGCAAACAGCAGAGATTTTTGCATGCAGGGAAAACGTGTCAGGACGAAGCTCAGCCGAGCAACAGGAAGCCCCAGATCACCGCAAGCAGTGCGAAGGATAACAGCACCGCGGTGGAGCCCACGTCCTTCGCCAGGCCCGAAAGCTCATGACGTTCCAGACCGATGCGGTCGACAACAGTTTCAATTCCCGTGTTCAGCAGCTCGACGATCAGCACCAGCAGCACCGAGGCGACCAGCAGCGCCTTCTCGACCGGCGTCTTGCCGAGCCATGCGCCGAGCGGCAGCAGCACGACCGCCAGCGCGACCTCTTGGCGGAATGCCGCCTCGGCGCGGAACGCGCCCTTGAACCCCTGCCAGGAATTGACGAAGGCGAGCAGCAACCGGCGCAGGCCGGACAGCTTGGGGCGATCTTGCATGACGGATGGGACGTCGCTACTCACGTTGATAGGTCAGATCCAGCTGTTTGGCGGCGCGCACGTCGTCGAGCCGGCGGACCGGCAGAGTATACGGTGCGCCCTTGACCTTCGCGGGATCCTGTTCGGCCTCGCGCTGAATCGCAACCATCGCCTCGATGAAGCCGTCGAGCTCCTCCTTCGCCTCCGTCTCGGTCGGCTCGATCAGCAGGCACTCCGGCACGAGCAGCGGGAAGTACGTCGTCGGCGCGTGGAAGCCGTGATCGAGCAGGCGCTTGGCGAAGTCCATCGCGTTGACGCCGAGCTGCTTCGCCTGGCGCTTGAGCGTGATGATGAACTCGTGACTTGCCCGGCGCCCCGGGTAGGCGGCATCGAAGCCCGCCTGTTGCAGGCGCGCGAGCATGTAGTTGGCATTCAACGCGGCGTATTCCGCGACGCGCTGCATGCCGGCGCGGCCGAGCATCCGCATATAGACGTAAGCACGCAGTAGCACGCCAGCGTTGCCCATGAATGCCGACAGCCGGCCGATCGTCTGCGGCACATCGCGTGCGTCGAGCCAGCGATAGCGGTCGCCTTCCCGTCCGACGATCGGAATCGGCAGGAACGGCAGCAGACGCTCGCCGACGCCGACCGCACCGGAGCCCGGGCCGCCGCCGCCGTGCGGCGTCGAGAACGTCTTGTGCAGGTTCATGTGGATGACGTCGAAGCCCATCGTTCCGGGGCGCACCTTGCCGAGGATCGCGTTGAGATTCGCGCCGTCGTAGTAGAGCAGGCCACCCGCCTCGTGCACGAGCTTCGCGATCTCCTGGATGCGCCGCTCGAACACGCCGAGCGTCGAAGGATTGGTGAGCATGATGCCGGCGGTGCGCGGACCGAGCGCTTGTTTCAATGCTTCCACGTCCGTATCGCCGTTCGGCAGCGAGGGAATTTCGATCACGGTGCAGCCGCACATCGTAGCGGTTGCGGGATTCGTGCCGTGCGCGGTGTCCGGGACGATGATCTCGGTGCGATCCATGTCGCCGCGCGCCCGGTGGTAGGCGCGGATCATCGCGACGCCGGCGAACTCGCCCTGCGCACCCGCCATCGGCGTCAGCGAGACGCCCTTCATGCCGGTGACTTCCTTGAGCATCTCCTGCAGCTCGAACATGCAGGCGAGGAATCCCTGACTCGCCGACTCCGGCGCGAGCGGATGCCGGCCGAGGAGCTCGGGCAGCATCGCGAACTGATTGCACGCGCGCGGGTTGTATTTCATCGTGCACGAGCCGAGCGGATAGAAGTGCGTGTCGATCGAGAAGTTCAGCTGCGACAGGCGCGTGAAATGGCGCACTGCCTGCAGCTCGGACACTTCCGGGAGCGCGGCGCGCTGCTTGCGGCGGAATTTCTCCGGCACTTCTGCCGCTGCGGCGTGCGGGTACTGGCCGGCGGCGCTGCGGCCGGTGCGGGAATGCGTGAAGATCAAAGGTTCCTGCATGACTGCATCACTCACTTCATCACTTGCGTCATCGCGGTTGCGTAGGCCGCGATGTCGGCGTCGGTTCGGGTCTCGGTGGCGCACACCAGCAAGGCGTTCCCCAGCTCGGGATACTGGCGCGACAGGTCGTAGCCGCCGACGATCCCGCGCTGCGCGAGCGCTTCGAGCACTTCGGCGGGCTTGCGATCCAGCTGCAGCACCGCTTCGTGGAAGCGCGGACCGCTGAACGCCAGCTTCACGCCCTTGATCCCGCTGAGCGCCGCGACCAGCGCGCTCGTCTGCGTCTGGGACGCTGCCGCCACCTTTTCGAGACCCGCGGCACCGAGCAACGACATGTGGATCGTCGCCGCGGTCACCAGCAGACCCTGGTTTGTGCAGATGTTCGAGGTCGCCTTGCTGCGCCGGATGTGCTGCTCGCGCGCCTGCAGTGTGAGCGTGAAGCCCGGCTTGCCGTCCAGATCGACCGTGCGGCCGATGATCCTGCCCGGCATCTGACGCACGTGCTCCATGCGCGTCGTCATGAAGCCGAAGTACGGGCCGCCCGAGGACAGCGGCACACCGAACGGCTGACCGTCGCCGACGACGATGTCCGCGCCTTTGGTGCCCCACTCGCCTGGCGGCTTCAACAGTGCCAGCGACAGCGGGTTCACGACCGCGATCAGCAGCGCGTTGTTCGCCTGCGCCCAGTCGGCGATCGCGTCGACGTCCTCGAGCAGACCGAAGAAGTTCGGCTGCTGCACGACCACCGCGGTGATGTCCTGACCGCGATACGCATCCAGCGACGCCGTTCCCAACGTTCCGCTCGCTGCTTCGTACGGCAGCACGTCGAACTTGAGGTTCTGTCCCTCGGTGATCGCGCGCGACACGTCCAGATACGTCGGATTCAGCGCCGCGGGTACCAGGATGCGGGCCGACTTGGACCTGCGATGCGCGCGCACCGCCATCAGGCACGCTTCCGCCAGCGCAGATGCGCCGTCGTACAACGATGCGTTGGAGACCTGCATGCCCGTCAGGCTCGCCATCATCGACTGGTATTCGTACAGCAGCTGCAGCGTGCCCTGGCTCGCCTCCGCCTGGTACGGCGTATAGGCGCTGTAGAACTCGCCGCGCGTGACGATCGCCCAGACCGCCGCGGGAATGTGATGCTCGTACGCGCCGGCGCCGAGGAAGTTGAGCGGCCGGCCATCGCGCGCAGCGCGCTGCTGCATCAGCCGGCCGACTTCCATCTCGGTCAGCGCTTCGGGAATGCCGGCCAGGGACTTGATGCGCAGCGCGGCGGGAATCTCTTCGAACAATGCATCGATGCTCGGCGCACCGATCGTGGCCAGCATCTCGCGAACGTCGTTATCGGTGTGCGGGATGAACGGCATGTC
>DATEML010000245.1:0-9816 GCA_035275585.1 Steroidobacteraceae bacterium
CGTCTCGGGAATGACCGTCACGGAGGTCAAGGGCTTCGGCCGGCAACGCGGCCACACCGAGCTGTATCGCGGCGCCGAGTACGTGGTGGATTTCGTCCCGAAAACCCGCATCGAGGTCGCCGTCAAGGACGACCTGGTCGATCAGGTCGTGGAAGCGATCATCGGCGCGGCGAAGACCGGCAAGGTCGGCGACGGCAAGATTTTCATCACCGAGCTGGAGCGCGTGCTGCGCATCCGCACCGGCGAAACCGACGACCAGGCGCTGTAACATGCGTGCATGACACATGCGGTTCGAATTCATTCTTACGGCGGGCCGGAAGTTCTGCGCTGGGACACCATCGAGGTCCCCGATCCCGGTCCCGGCCAGGTGCGGATCCGGCACACCGCGATCGGGCTGAACTTCATCGATACCTACGAGCGCACCGGCCTGTATCCGGTCGCGTTGCCCGCTGTGCTCGGCCGCGAGGCTGCGGGCATCGTCGAAGCCGTCGGGCCGCGCGTCAGTCAGATCAAGGTCGGCGACCGCGTCGCGTACGCGTTCAATTCCTCGGGTGCGTACAGCGAAGCGCGCGTGCTGCCCGCTGAGCGGCTGGTGCGCATCCCCGACGGCGTCGACGATCGCCAGGCCGCGGCATTGATGCTGAAAGGCATGACTGCGCAGATGCTGTTGCGTCAGGTCTATCGCGTGCGCAAGGGCAACACGCTGCTGGTCCACGCCGCCGTCGGCGGCGTCGGCTCGATTGTCGTGCAATGGGCGAAGCATCTGGGCGCGACTGTCATCGCAGTGGTCGGCTCGAGCGAGAAGGCGCAACGCGCGCGCGAGCTCGGGGCGGATCAGGTGCTGTTGTCCGGCGATGATTGGGTCGCGCAGGCCAAGGCAGCGACGGGTGGCCGCGGCGTCGACGTGGTCTACGATTCGGTCGGCAAGGACACGTTCATCGGCTCGCTGGATTCGCTGCGGCCGCGCGGCCTGATGGTGACGTACGGCAACGCTTCGGGCCCCGTACCGCCGATGGCGCCGCTGGAGCTCAGCAAGCGCGGCTCGCTGTTCCTCACGCGACCGACGCTGTTCCACTACATCCCGACGCGCGCCACGCTCATGCGGGCCGCGAGCGAGATGTTCGACCTGGTCGCGAAGTCGGTGCTCGGCGTGCAGGTCGGCCAGGTGTATCCGCTGCAGGATGCAGCGCGCGCCCACGTCGACCTGGAGGCGCGCCGCACGATTGGCGCAACCGTGCTCATCCCGGGCGGTTAGCGTCTACCTTTCGGTTATCGGTGCCCAGGACGGCTGCTTCTCGACACGCTCGCACCACGCGCGGATTGCAGGATACGGCGCGAGATCGAAGCCGCCTTCGTGCGCGACGTGCGTGTAGGCGTACAGCGCGATGTCCGCAAGCGAGTACTGCCCGGCGGCCAGGTACTCGCGGTCGCCGAGCGTTTCCTCGAGCACGTCCAGCGCCGCGTAGCCGTTCTTCTTTTTTTCGACCAGCTTTTCGCCGAGCTCCGCGCGCGTGCGGCCGAGCTTCAGCCAGAAGCGCAAGGTCGCAATATTCGGCTCGAGGTTGTACTGCTCGAAGCACATCCACTGCCACATGCGTGCACGCTCGAACGGATCCGCGGGAATGAGCCGCGTGCCGTCGGCGAGATACGCAATGATCGCGTGACTCTCCGGCAGGAAGCCCTTGCCGGGTACTTCCAGCAGCGGGATGCGCCCGTTGGGATTCTTCGCGAGGAAATCCGCAGTACGCGTCGCGCCGGTGGCAACGTCGAGCTCGATCAGCTCGTACTGCAGCGCCAGCTGCTTGAGCACCAGGCGCACCTTGTAGCCGTTTCCGGAGGGCAGGTAGTCGTATAGCCGGTACATCGTCTCTCCAATCCTTAGCTGTCCGCGGAAGCCTCATGGCCCCACGGCACACCGCATCACCCGCAGCGTGCTGCCGGACACCCTGCCCGATGTCCGGAAGTGGTCAGCTGCTTGCAGTGTGTGGATCTGTGACGTCCCGCAGTTCTATGCGCGCAGCGTCGTTGCTCCTCGCAACATCGCCAGCGCACCACTGCGCACGACCTCGAGAACTTCGCCGAGATTCCCCGCTTCGGCGATGAACTTGTTGATCTGGGACTCACTGTCCGTAAGCTCGACGGTAAAGCTTTCCGCTTCATCCGACAATACTTTGCCGCCCGCCCGCTGCACGCACGCCCGCAGCGCGGCGAGTTGCGCCGCCGGTGCGCGCAGTTTGATCAGCAGCAGCTCGCGCTCGACGTGCTGATCGCGCGTCACGTCGTCGACATTGACGACGTCGATGAGCTTCAGCGACTGGTTGACGATCTGCTGGACCACCGCATCGGTACCGGTGGTCACCAGCGTCAGGCGCGACACGGTCGCATCGTCGGTGGGCGCCACGCTGAGCGATTCGATGTTGTAGCCGCGCGTGGCGAACAGGCTCGCGACCCGCGTGAGCGCGCCGACTTCGTTCTGCAACAGGATCGAAATGATGTGGCGCTTGCGCGGGCTCATCCCGGGACTTCCTCTGGTCGGGCTCGTCCAGGCTTGCGGTGAAGGCGTCACTACGGTCATCGCAGCTCAACGGTGCTCAAGAAAGTTCGTACGGCTCGAAGCATACGGGAAGGCGGCGAGTCTCGTATACATCGGCGGGCGAATGCTGCTAGGCTCAATCGCACTCCGGGATCACTCGTTCGGAACAGTAGGTCGTGAAAGAGACTCACGCCGCGCGCCCTGCGCACGCCGCCCACGCGCTCGCCGGTCAGCAGATGTCGGGCGCGGAAATCATCGTCCAGGTGCTGGCGGACGAGGGTGTCGAAACCATTTTCGGCTACAGCGGCGGCGCGATCCTGCCGACGTACGATGCGATTTTCGTATACAACCAGGCCGCCACCGCCCGCGGTGCCCGGCCCATGCCGCTGGTCGTTCCGGCCAACGAGCAGGGCGCCGGGTTCATGGCCGCGGGTTATGCGCGCGCCACGGGCAAGGTCGGCGCCTGCGTAGTCACGTCCGGACCGGGCGCGACCAACACCGTGACTCCGGTCCGCGACTGTATGGCGGACTCGGTGCCAATCGTGGTGATCTGCGGCCAGGTGCCGAGCGCCGCCATCGGCAGCGATGCGTTCCAGGAAGCGCCGGTCGCGAGCATCATGGGCTCGGTCGCCAAACACGTGTTCCTGGTCACCGATCCCACCAGGCTCGAGGCGACATTGCGCACGGCGTTCGAGATCGCGCGCACCGGACGCCCCGGGCCCGTCGTCATCGACATTCCCAAGGACGTGCAGAACTGGCGCGGCGAGTTCCACGGCACGGGCCGGCTGCCGGTGAGCGGCTATCGCCATCGCATGAACCGGCTGATGCGCAGCGTCGTCTCGGACACCCAGTGCGCCGAATTCTTCGCGATGCTCGGCGAGGCCCAGCGACCGCTCATCTATGCGGGCGGCGGCGTCGTCCGTTCCGACGGCGCAGCGGCGCTGCGTGAGTTCTCGCTCGAATACGGCGTGCCGGTCGTCACGACGCTGATGGGGCTCGGCGCATTCGACACCCAGCATTCGCTGTCCATGAGCATGCTGGGCATGCACGGCGCGGCGTTCGCCAACTACGCAGTCGACGATTGCGACTTCCTGTTCGCGCTCGGCGCGCGCTTCGACGACCGCGTGGCGGGCAATCCGCCGAAGTTCGCGCCGAACGCGCGGCGCATCGCGCAGATCGACATCGACGCTTCCGAGATCAACAAGGTCAAGCCGGTCAGCTGGAGTCACATCGGCATGCTGCCGGAAGCGCTGCGTGCGCTGCTCGTCTACGGGCGGCGCGGCGGCTTCAAGCGCGACTGGTCCGCGTGGCGCGCGCACTGCGCGGAACTCAAGCGCGCGCATCCGATGAATTACGATCGCGGCAGCTCGCTGATCCAGCCGTACCAGGTCATCGAAGAGATCAACAAGCTGACGCGCGGCGAGGCGATCATCTCGACCGGCGTCGGCCAGCACCAGATGTGGGCGGCCCAGTACTTCGACTTCCGCGCGCCGCGCCTGTGGCTGACCTCGGGCAGCATGGGCACGATGGGCTTCGGCCTGCCGGCCGCGATCGGCGCGCAGGTCGCGCATCCCGACAAGCTGGTGATCGACATCGACGGCGACGCGAGCATCCGCATGAACCTCGGCGAGCTCGAGACCGTGACGACCTACGAGCTGCCGGTGAAGATCGTCGTGCTCAACAACTTCGGCGACGGCATGGTCAAGCAGTGGCAGAAGCTGTTCTTCAAGGGCCGCCTGTCGGCGAGCGACAAGTCGCTGCACAAGAAGGACTTCGTCAAGGCGGCGCAGGCGGATGGCTTCCGCTACGCCGTGCGGCTGGAGCGCAAGGACGAGCTGGCGCGCGTCGTCGCCGAATTCGTCGCGTTCCGCGGCCCGGCGTTCCTCGAAGTGATCATCGATCCCGACGCCGGCGTCTACCCGATGGTCGGGCCGGGCCAGGCGTACGACGAGATGATCACGGGCGAGCACATCGCTGCGCGCCACTCGGGCGATATCCGTCCGCCCGACGCATCCGAAATGTTCTAGCCGGTCATGGAGCGGACGGGACCCGTCTGGGGTGGATTCGTCGCGGCGATGCTCGACGGCACGCTCGCATTTCTCGCAGGTGAGCTGCGCACCGGAGCAGGCGAGCTCGTCGCCACGGCGACCGCTACAGCGCGGATAGTGAAGCAGGGTGACGGAGCGACGAAGTGACGGAGTGACGTCACTCTCGTCACCTTCGTCACTCCGTCACTTCACCTCGAGAATATTCCCGTCAGCGCCGGCTTCGCGTACAGCGCCGCCGCCCGCGCACGATCGACATCCGGGATCCACCAGCGGATCTCCGCCGAGGCGTTCAGCGTCGCGGTCAGCATCTGCGCCGCGATGTACGGATCGACGGCGCGCACGGAGCCGGAGGCGATGCCATCGGAGATCAGCGAGGCGAAGCGATCGCTCACGCGGTTGGAGGCCTCGACCATCTGCAGGCAGATCGACTCCGGCAGGGCGGTGAGCGCCGAAGTGCGCAGCAACGGTCCGCGCGCCGAGAGCTGATAATCGACGAGAGCAGACGCCGCAGTCGCGAGCTTCACCAGCTCGTCCTGGCCGCCTTCGCCCACCGCGCGCTGCACGCGCCGCATGACCTCGAAGCTGCGCTTGAAGCAGTCCACCACCAGGTGGTCCTTGGCTTCGTGGTGGTGATAGAACGAGCCTTTGGTCACGTTCAGCCGCGAGGAAATCTTCTCCACCGAAGCGCCGCGATAACCCTGCTCGTTGATCAGGCGGGTCGCCGCGATCAGAAAAGTCTCGCGCGGCGTCAGCTCCTGCGCGGAAGACTCCAGCACGGTGTCGAGCGACAGCGGTTGCGGCTCCCAGCGACGGCCGGGCGCTGCGAGCCCATGCACGAAGATGTCGTACATGCGCTCGCGGATCCGGTCGTAGTCCTCGAGGTCATAGCGGGGCAGCCAGGCGACTGCCCAGAAGATCTGCTCGGTCAGGATCTGCGCGCGCGCGGTGCGCGCCTGTGCGTCGAGCCAGGCGAGTTCGGGCGCGACGAAGATCTCGCGAATCTTGGCGAAGAAGCGCATGTACGCCTGCAGTACCACGCCGCGTTGCGGTTTCTGCAGGGCGCGGATGTCGTTGAACACCGCTATGGCCGGCGCGTCACCCGCGGCGATCCGCCGTCGCAGGTCGAGCCACGCTTCGAGAAGCCGCTGCACGCGCGCGTGCGGCCCATGCATGCGCAGCGCGTCGGCGGCCAGCTCGTGGAATCTCGCGATGCCGTCCAGGAAGCAGGCGACCGCGAGATCCTCCTTCTTCTTGAAGTAGTACGTGACGCTCGTGGTGATCAGCCCGACGCGGCTCGCCACCCCGGCGAGCGTCATGCCCTTCACGCCCTGGTGGTTCAGGATGTCGCTGGCCGCGGCAACGATCGCTTCTTGCTTGCGGGCATAACGGGCAGTCGCGCCGTTGCTGCGAGCTGCCGTTTCCTGTGTCGCCCCCATGCTGCTATAGGATTTCGAACAATCCCGCTGCACCCATGCCGCCGCCGACGCACATGGTCACGACGCCGTATTTCGCGCCGCGCCGCTTGCCTTCGATCAGCAGGTGGCCGGTCATGCGCGCGCCCGACATGCCGTACGGGTGACCGATCGAGATCGCGCCGCCCGACACGTTGAGCTTGTCGTTCGGAATGCCGAGCTTGTCGCGGATGTAGAGCACCTGGCTGGCGAATGCTTCGTTCAGCTCCCAGATGCCGATGTCGTCCATCGACAGGCCGTGCTTCTGCAGGAGCTTCGGCACTGCGAACACCGGGCCGATGCCCATCTCGTCCGGATCGCACGCCGCGACCATCATGCCGCGGTAGGCGCCGAGCGGCTTGAGGCCGCGCTTTTCCGCTTCCTTCGCTTCCATCAGCACCAGCGCCGCGGCGCCGTCCGACAGCTGCGAGGCATTGCCGGCGGTGATGAAGCGTCCTTCCTTGATGCGCTGGCCGCCCTTGAACACCGGCTGCAGCGCCTGCAGGTCGGCGAGCGTCGTCTTCGGCCGATTGCCTTCGTCGAGCTTGAGCGTGACTTCCTTCTCCGAGGTCGCGCCCGTTTCCTTGTCGGTGAGCGTCATGATCGAAGTGAGCGGCGCCATCTCGGCGTCGTAGCGCCCCTCGGCCTGCGCCTGCGCGGTGCGCTGCTGCGATTGCAGCGAATACTGATCCTGGGCCTCGCGGCTCACGCCGTAGCGCTCGGCGACGATCTCCGCCGTCTCGATCATGGTCATGTAGATCTGCGGCAGGTTCTTCACCAGCCACGGATCGGCGGCGCGGAAGCGATTCATCTTGTCGTTCTGCACCAGCGAGATCGATTCGACGCCGCCGCCGACGGTGATCTGCATGCCGTCGTCGACGATCTGCTTCGCAGCGGTCGCGATCGCCATCAGTCCGGAGGAGCACTGCCGGTCGATCGACATGCCCGGCACCGTCACCGGGAACCCGGCGCGCAGCAGGCCCTGGCGCGCGACGTTGCCGCCGGTCGAGCCCTGCTGCATGGCGCAGCCGACCACGACGTCCTCGATCTCGGCGGGGCTGATGCCCGCGCGCTTCACGGCCTGCGCGAGCGCGTGGCCGATCAGCTCCTGGCCCTGAGTGTTGTTGAATGCGCCGCGATAGGCCTTGCCGATCGGCGTGCGCGCGGTGGAAACGATGACTGCTTCACGCATTGAGATACCCCGGTACGAATCTATTTCAAATCCTGGAAGCGCTTGCCTTCCGCCGCCATCTGCTCGAGCAACGGCGACAGCCTGAAGCCCGCGCCGAGCTTCGGCCCATACTCTTTGAGTTTGGCGACCACGGTTTTCAAGCCCACCGTGTCGCCGTAGAACATCGGACCGCCGCGGTACACCGGCCAGCCATAGCCGTTGATCCACACGATGTCGATGTCGGAGGGCCGGATCGCGATCTTCTCTTCGAGAATCTTCGCGCCCTCGTTGATCATCGGGTACACGCAGCGCTCGAGGATCTCCTGTTCCGAGATCGTGCGCGGCGTCGCGCCGGCCTTCGCCATGAAGTCCTTGATGATCTTCTCGGTCACGGGCGACGGCCTGGCATTGCGCTGCTCGTCGTAGTCATAGAAGCCGGCGCCGGTTTTCTGACCGCGCCGATCCATCTCGCACAGCACTTCGCGCACGGTGGAGCTGCGCGACTGCTCCTTGCTCCAGCCGATGTCGAGGCCCGCGAGATCGGACATCGCGAACGGACCCATCGGCAGGCCGAAGTCGTACAGCACCTTGTCGACGTCCCACGGCATCGCGCCTTCCATCAGCATCGCCTGCGCCTGCGCCTGGCGCGCATACAGGATGCGGTTGCCGACGAAGCCGGGGCACACGCCGACCAGCGCGGCGATCTTGCCGATCTTCTTCGCGAGCTGCATCGAAGTGGCGATGACGGGCTTCGAGGTTTTCTGCGCACGCACGATCTCGAGCAGCCGCATCACGTTCGCGGGCGAGAAGAAGTGCAGGCCGATGACCGCTTCCGGGCGCTTCGTGACGCCGGCGATCTCGTTGACGTCCAGGCCCGACGTGTTCGTGGCGAGGATCGCGCCCTGCTTGACGATGCGGTCGAGCTTGCCGAACACCTCTTTCTTGACGTCCATGTTCTCGAACACGGCCTCGATCACCAGGTCGCAATCGGCGAGCGCTTCCAGCTGCAGCGTGCCGGTCAGCAGGCTCATGCGCTTCTCGACGTCCTCGGGCTTGAGCTTGCCGCGCTTCGCAGTCGTCTCGTAATTCTTGCGGATCACGCCGAAGCCGCGATCGAGCGCGTCCTGCTTCGTCTCGACCAGCGTCACCGGCACGCCGATGTTGGCGAAGTTCATTGCGATGCCGCCGCCCATCGTGCCCGCGCCGATGATGCCGACTTTCTTGACCGGGATCGTCGCGGTGTCCTCGGGCACGTCCGGCACCTTCCACACCTGGCGCTCGGCGAAGAAGACGTAGCGTTGCGCGGCCGATTGCGTGCCGGTCATCAGCTCCATGAACAGCTTGCGCTCGGTCGCGATGCCTTGGTCGAACGGCAGGTTCACCGCCGCCTCGATGCAGCGGATGTTGTACTCGGGAGCGAGGAAGCCGCGGAACTTGCGCGCGTTGGCCTTGCGGAACTCGGCGAAGAGCTCCGGCTTGCCGCGCGCGGCCTCGACCTTCTCGTTCATCTCGCGCACTTTGCGCAGCGGCCGCTGTTCCGCGATGACTTTCTTCGCGTAGGCGATGGCGCCGGCGCGCAGCTCGCCCTCGGGCACGATCTCATCGAGCAGCCCCGCACCGAGCGAGGTTTTGGCATCGACATGTTTGCCCGAGGTCACCATCTCGAGCGCCTGCTCGGGACCGACGATACGCGGCAGCCGCTGCGTGCCGCCCGCACCGGGCAGCAGGCCGAGATGCACTTCAGGTAGTCCGCACTTCGCCGACGGCACGGCCACGCGATAGTGGCAGCACAACGCGGTCTCCAGACCGCCGCCGAGTGCCGTGCCGTGGATCGCGGCGACGACGGGTTTCGGGGAATTCTCGATCGTGTCGCACACATCGTGCAGGCTCGGCGCCTGCGGCGGCTTGCCGAACTCCGTGATGTCGGCGCCCGCGATGAACGTCCGTCCCGCGCACGCGATGACGATGGCGTCGACGCCGGCGTCGGCGGCGATGCAGGCGTCCTCCACCGTCTGCACGCCCTTGAGCAGGATCGGCCCGTCCCAGACCGAGCGCAGCCAGTCGACGTCGCTCCAGGCGAGCGCAGGGTCGAACTGGGTGTTGATGTAGTCCGAGAGGGTCACGGGCGACGCGCCGTCGCCGACCTCACGACCGGCCACGTTGGCGAAGCGGATCGGCGCGCTGCGCACGAACGACCAGGTCCAGCCCGGGTGGAGGGCGCCGTCGATGATGGTGCCCGGCCCGATCGTGGGGGGCAGGGAGAACCCGCGGCGCACGTCGCGCTCGCGGCGACCGAGCACGGCCGTGTCGACGGTCAGGACGAGCGCCTCGTACCCGTTGGCCGCGGCGCGCGCCAGCAGGTCGCGGGCGACGCCGCGGTCCTTCATCACGTACAGCTGGAACCACTTCGGCCCGGGCGCGACCGCGCTGACCTCCTCGATCGAGAGCGAGGAGAGCGCGGACTGCGTGTAGATCGTCCCGGCCGCGTGGGCGGCGCGCGCGATCGCGCCCTCGCCGTCGGGGTGGTTGAGCCCCGTCATCCCTGTGGGCGCGCCGATGATCGGCAGGGCGATCTCGCGCCCGAGCGCGGTCGTGGACATCTCGATCGTGGAC
>DATEML010000246.1:0-8667 GCA_035275585.1 Steroidobacteraceae bacterium
TCAGCGCCGTACGCAGCCCGCGCAAGGCCGCATCGCGCGCAGCCGCGGCGCCGAATGCTCCTGCGCCGATCACGAGTACGTCGAATTCTTCGCCGACGAGTCCCTCGGGGTTGCGTTGCATGCGATTCATCTTGGCTGTGACAACGCATGCGATGCACGTTCGGTGCCGGTCTCACGTCAGAATTTGTGTTACTCCATTCGTGCAGGCGCGTCGAGCGCGCGCAATTCGTACATCGTTACCGGTGTAAGCGTTGCAAGCGCAGTTGTAACGTTTGCTTCGGGCCGCATGCGCATTTGCAGAGTGCACACGCGTGAGTGCGTGCGGCGTACGCAGTGTAGGCGATCGACGTACGCCGGCATTCGCCAAAGTGGAAGTGGTCTGACCCGCGCGCCTCGATGAAACGTTGTGAGGCGTGCGTGGTACACATCTTGCTCTCGCAAGTCAGGCCCTCCTGCGTGGGTCGGTCGAGCAATGCCCAATGATCGATAACGTCCGAGCGAACTAGGCCATGTCGAATGCCGCGACCCGGGCCGCGACGCCTGTGATCACGATTCTGAACGGAGCAATCGCCGGGCTCCTGCGCTCGTTCGGGCAGCTCTTCGTGGTCACAGCGCCTGCGGTCACTGAGACAGTCCTGCATCGTCTGCTGCTGGTCGTCGTGCTGGGCGCGGGCATCGTCGTGCGCTTCTGGGGCCTCGGCGCCCACGGGCTGCATGGCGACGAGGAGACGATGGCGATGGCGACGATGCACATCGTCAAGGATGGCCTGCCGATCCTGCCGAGCGGCATGTTGTATCCGCGCGGCCTGAGCGAGCTGTATCTCATGGCTGCTTCGGTGCTCATGTTCGGCGAGTCGGAGTGGGCGTTTCGTTTGCCGTCGGCACTGGCTGGAGTCGCGCTGATCTACTTGTGCTACGTGGCCGGGCGCCGATTTCTGCGGCCGTCGTGGTGCATCGCTCTCGCTGCTGCCGCGGCGTTGCTGCCGGATGCGCTCGACTACTCCCAGACAGCGCGCATGTACATTTTCATGCTGGCATGCATCGCCGGCGCGCTCGCGTGTCTGTTTGCATGGGAGCGCAGCGGGCGCATCGGCTGGCTGATCGGCGCCGTGCTGGCATTGATCGTAGGCATCGAGCTGCATGCGCTGACAGTCACGATGATCCCGCTATTGCTGCTGCCCGGGCTGCTGCAGGGCGACCGCCGCAGGCTCCTGCATGGGCTGATCGCCGGATGCGTGGTGATGGTGGCCTACCTGCTGTTCGACGGTTGGGTCAACTCCCAGTATCCGGTTCCGCCGCCGGAGTATGCGTCGGACCTGAGCCCACCAGGCTGGCGCGGCAGCCGTGCACAACACTATCCGGTCGACTTTCAGATCGCTCTACTGGTCAGCGGCGCTGCGGCGGCCATCTTCGCCGTCCATCTGGCGCGCAAGGTGCCGCGCACTGGCGCTGCAGTCGCCACGCTGGTGCTGATGGGCGGCGCACTCGGTGCGCAGCTGCTGCTTTACTATCACGTGGCTGCGCTGCTCGGCGTTGCAGGATTGGTCGTCGCTTATCGAGCCACCGGGCCGGTCGTGTTGCGGCGGTCTTGGATTTTCGTGCTGGCCTGCGCGGTGATCGCACTCACGCATGTGACCTTTCTGGCCGCGCGGCCGGGCTCGATCCTGCAACTGGTTGGCGCGCTCATCGGTGAGCCGAGCGTCTGGCCGTACGTACGCATGGCCGAGTTTTCGCTCGCTGCGGCTGTGCTTACGGCTGCTGCCGCTCTGCACGGCTTGTGGCGCATCGCGAACCGCCGGCGCGCACCTGACTATACGCTCGTGGCGCTGCTGGGCGTGGGTATTCCGCTGTTCACGCTTGGGCTGTTCTCGTGGGATATGCCCTCGCGCTATACGTCGGCGTCGCTCGTGCCGATGCTGTTGTGTGCGTTCGCATTCGCGCAGCACGTCTTCGACTGGCTCGCGCGGCGCTTCGCCGTCACGTCGCGCACAGCGCTGGCCGCGGCGGCGGCTGTGGTTGCGGCGCTGGTCGTCAACGTGCCGACTGTCGCAGCATGGCTCGATCCCGACGCTGGGGTCTACCCGGACCACAAGGGTGCGGCGCAGTTCGTGCGCAGCCTGCAGCTGCAACCGCAGGACATCATCCTCGCCGAGGACGTGCTGGAGCAGACCTACTATCTCGGCCGCGTGGACTATTGGCTCATCGGGCGCAAGCACGCGAGTCGCTACGTCCAGCGGGTCGACGGCGAGATCCGCGACTTCTACACGGGTACGCCCGTCGTGGACGATGGCGCGCAGCTGCGCGAGATCCTGAAGCGCGCGGGCGACCGGCAGGTCATCATCATCGGCAGCGGCGAGAATCAGAGCGATCGTCGCCGCACCGTGCGCGGCCCGGAGATTGCCGCGGTGATGGCATCGGACCTGGTCGAGTCGATCTTCCTGGGCAACGACGGTCTGACCAACGTCTGGCGAGCGCGGCGGCAGCCGGTCGCTGCGTCCGCGTCCGCGGCACTGGCGCCGCAGCACAGCCTCAACCATTCAGCCCCGCCGCGCGCGCCGCGCGGCTGATGCGGAGCCCGCCATAAGCATCGCGCATCGAACGCTGATCGTCTCCGTCACGCGTCTGCTGAATCGAGCCCTGATCGTCATCAGCCCGATCGTGCTGACGCGGCTGCTGAGCGTCACGGACTTCGGCCACTACCGCGAGTTCCTGCTCTACGCGACTCTGCTGATGGGCGTCGCGGGGTTCGGCATCTACAGCAGCCTCCTGAGCTTCATTCCGAGCGATCCGCAGCGGGGCTGGCGCTACGTCAACCAAGCCGTACTGATGACTCTGGGCAGCAGCACGCTGGTCTCGCTGGCGGCGCTGCTGCTGAATGCGGCCTTCGGCGGCACGTTGCTGGGACAGCACCCCTGGGCCGTCATCGTGTACGTCTGGCTGTTCGTCAATTTCGATTTCTGGGAAGCCTTGCTCATCGCGGAGAAGCAGCCCTACCGCGTATGGGGCTACACGACCGGCCGCTTGCTGTGCCGCCTGGTCGTGGTCACGGTCGCTGCGGCGCTGACCCGGGATGTCACGGTGATTGTCTGGTCGCTGGTGGCGTACGAAGCGCTGCGAATGCTGCTGTCGGCGCGCGCCTGGTATGCGCGCAATCGCGCCGCCCGAGCTGCGGCTGCGACCGATGGTGTGGGCTCGTGGCGCGAACAGCTGCGCTACTGCGCGCCTTTCGGCTCCGCTCTGATCCTGGCGTGGTTCAACTCCTCCATGGGCAGTCTGTTCGTGACCAAGCTGCTCGGCCCCGCTGCGCTGGCGCAATACGCGATCGGCGTCTACGTTCAGCCCATCATCGTCGTGCTGCGCAACTCGCTGTCCGACGTGTTGTTGGGTGAGATGGCGGCGCGGCGGCGGCAGGGCCAGGAAGATCTGCTGACGCTGTGGCGCCGCAGCACCGTGATGACAGCAGTATTGCTCTTGTGCCTGGGCATGATCCTGGCACGCTTCGCCGAGACCATCGTCATCACGCTGTTTTCGGAAGCGTACCGACCCGCGATCATCGTGTTTCAGTTGTACGTGCTCGCGCTGCTGCGCGAGACCTTCGACTTCGGCATTCCCTTGCGGGCCGTCAACCGCACGGCGCCGCTCCTGCGTACCAATTTGCTGGCCCTCGTGGTCAATGTCGTCCTGATGTCAATCATGGTGCCGGCCTGGGGACTCGCCGGCGCAGCGACGGCCTTCATCATCTCGAGAATTGTCGAGGGAACGTACCTCGCAATCGAAGTCATGCGTGCTTACGGCCTGCGCCCGCGGGACCTGGCGCGGTGGGGCGATCTCAGCAAGATTGTCGCCGCGGCGTCCGCCGCCGGCGCCTTGCTGTTCCTTCCCGTGTGGAGCGGTTTGCTGGGAGCGCTGGCGGGCTCGGTCGTGTTCGCGCTGACGTTCCTGGGTCTGTTGCGCCTGGCGCGCATTCCCGAAGTGATCATCGGGCTGCGCCGGGCGCAGTATTACTCGCGATCGCTCCTGGCGCGGCTGCAGACGTGACGTCACTTCCACGCGACCAGGCGAATGTCGAGCAAACCGCGCACGATCCTGTTGCGGCAGACGCGCGCGCGCATACCCGACGACAAAGATGCGCAGACCGTCTCGAGGATCCCTGTGAACCAGGCGGGCACTGCAAAGTAGCTGCCGCGGATGCGAGCGTATTGCACAGTCCGCCGGAATCCAGCCCTGCGCATGATTTCGCGCAGCTCGGCGATCGTGTATTCCTTGAGGTGGAACCCGTGCGCCGTGTCGGCGAAATAGCGCGAGATGTCGTGCGGCCCAGTGAAGCGGCTCGGGGTGATGCAGACGTAGGCGCCGCCGGGCGCGAGCGCCTGAAAGATGTTCGCGAGCTGCTCGGCGGCATCCTGCGGATGCAGGTGTTCCATCAATTGATTGCTGTACGCCAGCGTGATGCCGCCCGCAGGCACCGGCACGCTGACGCCGTCGGAGAGGATCAGCTCGAAGTTGTCCGGCAGCGGTATTCCCTGCGTGATGAAAGTCGAGACGTCGAGTGCATAGACTTTGCGGACGCGCGGCGCGACGTGCAGCGACAGCGCGCAGTCGCCGGCGCCGATCTCCAGCAGGCACGTGCCGGGTGTCAGGAAGCGATCGAGCAGACGCAGTTGTTGGGCGATGCGTGCGGCGCGCTGCTGCGGCGAGACCTTGTCGGTGAGTTGCGAATGGTGCGGGATCCGGCGAAACAGCTCATCGTAGACACTGCTGTACAGTTTCCGTCGCTCCAGCGGTGGTGCGTCGCGCAGCCGCGCCGCCAGCTCTTTCTCGACCTGGTATTGCTCCCATAGCTGCGCAACCGTGCGATCACGAGCCTTCGGCGCCCGCAGCAGCGGTATGGTCACGTCATTGTCAGTGCGGGCGTTCATCCTGCGTACTCGCTCTCGTATGGCATCGCCCGATTCGTTGCAAGCGCCGTGCCGCGACGCGTCGGGAACCGACCCCCGCCGCGGCGAGTTGTCGGGAGGCCGCCGACGGGGCGGTCGCGCAGCAATGAATTAGCGCAGTCGTAACCCATGAAAGATTCGTTCTCAATGCCCTCAATGCCGCCGCCGAGCGACTGTTCCCGCGACCCTGCCGAGAGATGGACCGGCCCGTTGTTCATCGTCGGCATGCCGCGCTCGGGCACGAAGTTGCTGCGCGGCCTGCTGGGGCAACATCCGCGCATCCGGATACCGTCGACCGAGACGGACTTCTTCCCATTCCTGGTGCGCTGGGTGCGCGAGCACGGACTGCCCGAACAACCCGACGCGTTCGCAACGTTGTTCGAGCAGCTGCGCCACGGTCCGTATTTCACGTTGCGTCCCGGCGCGGCGGAGTTCGACTGGCGCGAGTGGCGCGAGCACTGCGCCGGCCGCTATGACGCGGCAGGTCTGTTCGAAGGGTTCGTGCGTTACGAAACCGGCAGCGGCGCGCAGAGCACCTGCATCTGGGGCGACAAGTCACCCGCGTACACGCGGCACGTCGGCGCGTTGCTGGAGCACTTCCCGCACGCACGCGTAGTGCACATCGTGCGCGACGTGCGTGACTACTGCCTGTCCATCCGCAAGGCGTGGAACAAGGATATCCGTCGCGCGGCCTACCAGTGGGGCTGCGACGTCGGTTACGCGCACCGCATCTGCCGGGGTCATCCGCGCTGCATCGAGCTCAGATACGAGGAGCTCGTGCAGGCGCCGCAGGAGCAGATGCGCCGCTTGAGCGAGTTCCTGCAGATCGAGTTTTCGGATGCGATGACGCGCCTGGAGCGGCCGGTCGAAAAAAGCGGCGCCGCCGAAGTGATCAAGGGCAACTCGCAGAAGTTCGCAACGGGACTCAAGCCCCGCGAGATCCGCGCGGTCGAATCGCTCGCCTGGGACACGATGCAGGCGCTCGGCTACCGGCCGCGTTACGCGACGCGGTCGCGGCGGCTCGGAGCGATCGAGCGGCATGTCCTGCGTATCAAGGACGCGACCCGCCTGGTGATGCGCGCGGCGCGCCATCGCGGCCTGGCCGCCGCCCTGCGGTTTCACTGGAGCCATGCCCGGCTCGCCAACTAGCGGATGATCGATGCGATTCCTGTTAATAGCGCTGGCCGGCTTTCTCACGTTGAGCACGGTGTTCGGCATCGACCCGGGCCCGGCGCCGGGCCTGAAGATCAAGAATGCCCTGCTGTACATGATCGTGATGACGCTGGCCCTGAGGGTGACGCTCGACCGCACCTATCGCATCCAGCTGCCCGCAGTCCCGGTCATCTTCGCCGTGCTCATCGGCTATGCGGTGCTGACCTACGTCGTGATCGTGTTCGCGCTCAATTACCCGCCCCATTACGACTGGCTCACCAACGGCATGAACCTGAAGAATTCGCTGTTCGACCAGATGATGTTGTTCCTGGTCTTCTTCTATGGCCTGCGCACGAACGAAGACGGCGTCGTCGTTCTCAAGGTGCTGGTTGCCTGCTGGGTGCTGTCGCATCTCGCGGCCGTCATGGACGCCGTCGGCATCATGCATGTCGGCGACATCCGGGAGCGCCCCGACGGGCGTGTGCAGGGTGCGGTCGGCGAGTCGAATCAGTACGGAGCTTTCGTCGCGATGTCGCTGCCGGCAGCCGCCGTGCTGATCATGGTGACGCGCGGCTTCGGGCGTCTGTTCTGGCTCGGGGCGGCCGCGGTCTGCGCAGTTGCGCTCGTCATGACCGTGTCGCGCGGCGCGTTCGTCGGAACGACCGTGGCGGCCGTTACCGCACTGTATTTGTTCAGAAGGCACATAACGGCCGGCAAGGTCCTCGCGTACGCTGGCGGTTTCGTCGCGATCGCCACACTCGCAGTGACGGCCGCGGCGGCGCTGGGCTGGGGCGACCTGCTGCTCTCGCGCCTGTTGGGCGGCGCACGCATGGGCGGCGATCTCGAGGGCATATCGTCGGGGCGCCTCCAGGTTTGGACCACTGCAATTGAAGTCATGTGGGAGCATCCCATCACGCTGCTGACAGGCTATGGTTGGGCGGCGTACGCCGCCATGCCGTTCCGGCTGGCCACGCACAACCACTACCTGGCGCACTGGTTCAATCTCGGAGTGATAGGGCTGACCTGCGCCGTGCTGCTGTTCGTCGTGCCGATCAGGTACGCGCGCTCGGCCGCGTTGCGCGCCTCGCCGGAAGTGCGTCCCCTGCTGATAGGCTTCGTGGTCGCCTCGCTTGCGATTGCAACGTCCGTGTTCTTCGTGGACCTGTACTTGCCGTGGCTCTACTACTGGGCATATGCCGGCGTGATCATGCGTCTGGCGGTCAATGCCAACGAGGGAGTGCATGCGTGGAGCGCCGTCCCGGCTGCCGCCGCGAGCTCCGTCGCGAGGCGGCGGAGCGATGCGCATGGCTGGACCGCCGCTCAGTCGCGCTGATGCTCAGATGATCTGTTTGCGGCCGGCGTTCGACCGCTCGCTCTCGTGATTGCGCGTGTTGAAGGCACTGACCGCGAAGTAATACGTGCCGGGAGACAGGCCTTCGATCACGTAGCTCGATACGCTCGGATTGCGGATCTCGATCACGGTGTCGAGCAACATGACGCTCTTGCCGTAATGAATGCGGTAGCCCGCGAGATTGGTCAGCGTCGAGCCGTCGGTATCCGTGGTCGGCACGGTCCATTCGAGCGTGGCAGCGCGCGCCTGGGGAGCCGGAGCCGGTGCCGGAGGCGCGGGAGAAGAGGGGGGCGGTGGTGCATTGCCGGCGGGCGGTGGCGGCACGGTGCCGGCCGATCTGTTCTTGTCGTCGTCGTGGCAACCGCCTAACAGCGCGATCAGCACGGCAGCCAGGATCCAGCGATACGCGCGGCCGCGAAATTCTTTGTCGTGCATGCGACACCCTCGGCATCGGCCGACGCGGCATTGCGGTCGCGGCGGCGTGAATGGACAAGGGCGTCGACGTGCTGCTTGCGGGCGCAGCGGGACCGACGGTGCGATTTGGCGGCCCCGCTATCGTAGGACGTGCAGTCCAACAGACCGGAGGCTTTGCGTCCCCGCCTTTCGACGGGTTTGCCCTTGGCAAATCAGTGAGCGTGGGTTTTCTAACACGGTGGTCCGGCGCGGATCGTGTCCTGCGTCACAGACACAGCCGCGCATTGCTGAGTGTCGCCACCTCGCTACGGTTCGCAGCGCGGCGGGCGTCAGGAACTTTCGGACGGCGGAGGCGTTGCTTGGCAGGTCCCGGTGGACGGGCCCGCGTCCATTCGTGAAAAGAGAATGTCAGCTAAGGCGATCACAGCTCAATCGCAGCCTACGCAGACGAGCAGAGGGCAGACGAGCAGAGGGATGCAGGCAGACGCCGTAACGGCGGATCTCGCAGGCGCTGCCGTGGCCCGCCATCGTCCGGGCGTGCTGGTGATGATCAACTCGATGCAGGGCGGCGGCGCCGAGAAGCACGCCGTGTCGTTGGTCAATCACCTCGACCCGAGCCGCTTCCGTGTCGCCCTGTGCCACCTGAAACCGGCAGGCCACCTCGCACGGGATCTCGACAGCGAGCAGCTTGCAGCGACGATCTCGCTGAACGTGCGGCGCAAGCTCGACTGGAGCGCAGTGCGCGAGCTGGTGCGTCAGATCGACGAGCGCAGCATCGACGTCATCGTCTGCACCAATGGCTATCCGCTGCTG
>DATEML010000247.1:0-2767 GCA_035275585.1 Steroidobacteraceae bacterium
GTCTCGGTCGTGCTCTCGCTGGTCCTGGCGCAGGCCGTCATCTGGCGCGTCGTGCCGCTGCCCATCCTGGTCGTCCCGCCGTTCGTCATAGCTCTCGGCGCGATGGCGCTGGAGGTGAGCCGCGATGTGTTGCGGGCCTCGCGCCTCGCGCGCGATCTGCGCGAAAGCGAGCAGCGGCTGACGCTCGCGGCGAGCGGAGCCGGGGCGGGCTTGTGGACCTGGGATTCGGCGAGCCTGCGCGTGTGGGCGACCGAGCAGGCGCGGGCCATGCTGGGTCTGGATCAGAAGGTCGACATCCATTCTTCAGATGTACTGCGGGTCGTCGACCCGGCCGATGCGCGCGAGTTGAGCGACGCGTTTCTGGCTGCGCTCAAGCGTGGCGGCGAGCATGCGCTGCTCTTTCGAGTCATGACACCCGAAGGCACCCGGCGCTGGATCGCGGCCCAGGGGACGGTCGAGCTCGACCCGAGTGGCCAGCCGACGCTGGTGCGCGGCGTCGTACGCGATGTGACGCACCAGCGTCAGGCGGAGGAAGAGGCGGGCGAGTTGCGCCGCAAGCTCGCTCACGCTGGCCGAGTCACGCTCCTCGGCCAGCTCTCGGCCGCACTCGCGCACGAGATCAGCCAGCCGTTGAGCGCGATCCAGCAGAACGGCGAGACTGCGCAGATTCTGCTCAAGCGAGAGCCGCTCGATATCGACCAGCTGCATGCTGTCGTGGACGATCTGGTGCGCGACAATCGGCGCGCCACAGAGGTCGTGCAGCGTCTGCGCTCGTGGCTCAAGCAAGGGCACATGCAGCGGGAGACGATCTCGCTCGCAGCGCTCGCCCAGGACGTGCTCACGCTCGTGCGGTCGGAAGCGACCGCGAAGCAAATAACGGTCGAATGTACCGTGCCGCGCACGTTGCCTGCGGTGTCCGGCGATCGTGTGCATCTCTCGCAAGTGCTGCTCAATCTCGTCTTGAATGCCATAGATGCCAGCGCGCAGGCACGTGATGCGCGGCATCGCGTATCGATCAGCGCGAGCGTCGTCGCCGCGAACCAGTGCTGCGATGTGACTGTCAGCGACGATGGTCCGGGCATTCCGCCGGACGAGATCAACAAGATCTTCGACCCGTTCGTCACCTCCAAGACTGACGGCATCGGCATCGGGCTGAGCATCTCGCGTGCGATCGTCGAAGCGCACGGCGGCAAGCTGTGGGCGGAGAACGAGGCGCGCGGGGGTGCGACCTTTCACTTCACCGTGCCGGTGGGCGGGACCGAGTTGCGCGAGTCCGCCTGAGCCGCCGATCCGTATGTGGGGCACTGCCGCGGGACCTGTTCCCGCTATCGGGTCGCAGCGGGGAGTGCTCTGCTTTCTTCGATGCGCAAGTCCTACAGCGACAGAAGAGCCGAGCTCGGCGTCATCCAGGTGCTGCTCCATCGCTTCAGCACCTACCGGCTGCCCTACGCACTGCAGCTCAAGGCTCAGGTCGACCGCGGCGAACTGCTGTCGGAGTACGAGATGCGCTACCTGAGAAAAGTGCTGGACGAGGGAGCTCATGCAGGCCGCCTTGCCGCCAAGCATGCGAAGTACGAGAACCTGGTGAGTCAGGCGACGACCCTGTTCAGCGAGATCATGAGCAAGGCGCTCGAGAACGAGCGGGCAGCGTCGCAACGGCCTGCCACGACCTGACGGCGTCTCAGAATGCCTCGCCGATGGCGAGCGAGAACGTGCTGTCGTCGCGGCCCCAGGCGAAATCCGCGCGCATGTTGAGTGGCAGCGCCTTGGCCAGCCTGAAGCGCACGCCGACGCCGCCGGCCGGCAGCCACGAATCGGTAGCGATGTTGCCCAGCGCGCCCGAGACCTTGCCGGTCCCGCCGAACGCGGTGAATCCCCAACGCGGCGTTGCCTGCCAGCGCCACTCGGCCTGGGCGGCGATCATCGACTCGCCGATGTACCGGCCCGGCGTGTAGCCGCGCAGATCGACGCCCGAGCCGAACCACGACATTGCGAAGAATGGCGTGTCGCCTTCGACGATCTTGCCCGCGATGCGCCACGCCAGCACGTGCGCGTCGCGGATCGGCAGATAGGAATTCCATTCCGCCTCCAGCGACGAGTAGTCGTGGTCGCTGCCCAGCTCATGCCGCGCGATCAGCGCCTCGAGCTGCGCATAGCGTCCGGAGCGCGGATACAGATCGCTGTCCCGGGTGTCCAGCTCGCCGCCGAGCAGCAGGTTCGACATTTCTATCGTCGTGCCCGGCGCGAATTCCTCGGGCAGCTGCTCGGCGGGAACGGGGATTGCGACCTCGGTGTTGCCACCGCGATAGCCGAGCGCGAGCCACCCGCTCTCGCCGACCCTGGTGGCGGCTTCGAGAGAGACGCCGGAGAATTTCTGCCGCAGGCCGAGCGTGCGATTGCCGTCCGCGAGCTCCAGTTCGACGTCATAGTGCAGCTCGCCGGTCGCGATGGCCACCGTCGTTCGATGGCGCTGCTCGGACCAGTAACCGCGATGCGCGGCGAGCGCTGTCCAGCTGCCGCCTTCGGCGTACATGCCCGCTGCCGCCGCGATAGAGTGACGCTCGCCGCGAGCCGTGTCGGGCGCGCCATAGAGATAGCCTGCGCCGAGCACGAGGCCGGCGCCGAGCAGCTCGTTGCGGAACGGAATGGGTGCGATCACCCAGTTGCCCGGCTGCTTCTGGGACTGTGCAGGCTGGTCGAGGTCGTCCATCAGCTGCATGCCGCCCATCGGGCCGGCGGGATCGCTCGGGCTTGCCGAAGGCGCGAG
>DATEML010000248.1:0-8450 GCA_035275585.1 Steroidobacteraceae bacterium
CTACGCGGCGCTTCCGGTCTACTGGACGCTGCCGACGTCGATGCTCGCTGCGGGCGCAGCTGCCGCCGGCATTGCCCTCGCGAACTCGATCGGCAACATCGGCGGGTTCCTCGGACCGACGCTCGTCGGTTACATCACCGAAGCGACCGGCAGCTATTCCGCGGGGTTGTTCGCGCTGGCGGCGTTCATCGCGGGTTCCGGCGTTCTGGTGCTGGCGCTCGCGCCGCGCAAGCGCGCGCTCGTCGCTACTTCGGAAAGTCCGCGACCTTGATGAACGTCCGCGCACGCATGATGAAGTGCTGCGGATCGTGCGGCGAGATGACGACAGTGCGATTCGCATAGCGCAGCACGACCGCCCGGCTCGGGTCCGTGGCAAGCGCCCGAAACCAGCCCAGCTTCATGCTCCAGTAGCGGCCAGTGAAGGAAAACACGCCATCGATGATGAGCAGGCGGATCGCGCCGTTCATCGCCTCGATGTCGCCGGTGACCGAACGCAATCCGGCGAGGGGCAGTCGCGTATCCCACATTCCTCGCCGGACCGTCACGGCATCTTCCGTGAGCGTGTAGCCGCGAATTCTCCCTGCCACGCCGGCGCTCACGAGTACCAGCGCCGCGATCAGCAGTACCGCAGCGAGCAGCGGCGGACCGACGGGCACGAAGATCGCCACCGCTATCACGATCGCGGCCAGCGCGATCGTCGCACAGGTCATGACGACGAGGCTGTTGCTCCAGGGTGCGCGGAACTCGATCGTAGTCACACGGAACTCACCTCCGGTACTCGCGTTCCAACAGACGAGTGGGGACCTGATGTGAGGATTCTCCCATGAAACACTCCCGCTATTCGCTCGCCCTGTGCACCGTCGCGCTCGCGGCGCTGGCGGGCTGCGCGAGCAATCCCAGCGCGGACATCCGCGTCAACTCGGCGCCGGACGCCAACTTCTCGTCCTACAACACCTTCGGTTTTCCCGAACAGACGGGCACCGACCGCGGCGGCTACTCGACGCTGGTGACGAGCTACTTCAAGAGCGCCGTGCGCGAGCAGATGGAGATGCGCGGCTATCACTACGTCGACGCGAACCCGGACCTGCTCGTGAACTTCTACGCCAAGGTGCACGAGCGCACGGAAGTGCGCCCGGATCCGAGCGTCTCCGCAGCGTATGGCTACTACGGCTATCGCTACGGCCTGTACTCGGCGTGGCCGTTCTATGACGACGCAGTCCGCACGGTCACGTACCCGGTCGGCACGGCGAACATCGACATCGTCGATGCGCACAAGAAGCAGATGATCTGGGAAGGCGTGGCGCAGGGCGTCGTAAGCGACGAGGACATGGACCATCCGAAGGAGTCGATCGCGCGCGTCGTGACGCAGCTGTTCGCGCGCTATCCAGGCCGCCCCGGCATCGTCGAGAACTCGACGCAATAGACAGTTCTTCACCGATACCGCGTCAACACGTGACGTGGGGAAGCGTTGAACGAAGCTCCATCAAGAGGATTCGCTCAATGTCCATGCTCACGAAAGTTACGACCGCTGCTGTCCTGCTGTTCTCGAGCTGTGCCGTGCTGGCGCAGTCACGCGACGGCGCCCTGCTCCAGAATGCCGATGCCGATCACGACGGCAAGGTGACGCAGCAGGAATTCACCAACGCGCGCGCGGAGCAAACCGCGAAATTATTCGATCAGCTCGACGCCAACCACGACGGCGTGCTCGACGCGCAGGAGCTGCAAGCCGCGCGCAGCGTTGCGAAGGAGCGCTTCCGCGAACGGCGCCGGCAGTAACGCCTACAGCTTCAGCACGACGCGCCCGACGGGATTGCCGGCGCGCAGATACTGCAAGGCTGCATCGTACTGATCGAGCGGAAACACCCGGTCGATGACCGGGTGGAGCCGATGCTCGGCGATGAACGTGCTCATGCGCAGGTAGTCGGCGCGCGAGCCGACGAAGATGCCGCGCGCATTCGCGGTCTTGTTCAGCAGGCCGACGGCCGAAATGGACCCGTCGTAACCAGACAGCCCGCCGACGATCGACAGCATCCCGCCGTAGGCAAGGCTCTTGACCGATTCTTCGAGCGTGTCCTTGCCGCCGACGTCGACGATCAGGTCGGCGCCGTGGCCCTGCGTCACCGCCATGACTTCCGTGTGCCACGTCGGGTGCAGCTTGTAGTTGATGCCATCGCTGGCGCCGAGCTTGCGAACGAGTGCCAGCTTGTCGTCGGAGCTGCTCGTCACGATCACGCGAGCCTTCGCGGCGGAGGCGAACTGCAGCGCGAAGATCGACACACCGCCGGTGCCTTGCACCAGCACGTAGCGGTCTCGCACCTCGTTCTGCCCGACCGTCGCCATGAAAGCGGTGAGGCCTGCAGTCGGCAGCGTGGCCGCTTCTTCGTACGTCAGCCCTGCGGGCGCGGGCACTACTGCTGTACTTTCGAGCACGACGTACTCGCCGAGCACGCCGTCGACATCGAAGCCGTGTGCCGCCTTGAGAATCTCCTTGCTCGCCGGACCGTCGGTCCAGTTGCGGAAGTACAGGCTCGTCACGCGCGTTCCCGGCCGCAGATCCTTCACGCTCTTGCCGACGGCGACGATGTCGCCCGCCGCGTCGGAGCTCGGAATGCGTCCGAGGAGGGCGCCGCTGGTGTTGTCCATTCCCAGCATCTCCCAGTCGCCGCGATTCAGGCCGACCGCGCGTACGCGCACCAGCACTTGCGTGTCGCCCGGCTGCAGCACCGGGGCCTCGACGAGCTTCCACTGGTAGCCGGTGGCGGCCTTTTCGATAACGATCTTGCGCGCTGTGCTCGGGATTTTCTGATCGGCCGCAAACGCGCTGCCGCCGGGCAGGCTGAGTATCGCGAGCGCAATCGCTCCGATGAGCGGTTTGAACATCGATGTCCTCCCAGTCAGCGCTCGATTTGCGCGCTGCGTTGCGCGAGCAGCTCGCGCAATATCGAGCGATGGCAGCGCGCTTCATTCTCGCAATAGCAACCGAGCGCGAACGAGCCGTGGTGCGACAGCGCTGCAAGCGTGTCGAGCAGTCGTGACTTGTCGGGATCTTTCATCTCGGCGAGGTAGCGGCGCTTGAAGGTCTTCCACTGCGCAGCGGTTTCCGCAGCAAGCGCCATCTTGAGCAGCGCCTCGCTCGGCGCGAGCGTAGGCAGCCACACGTCGTAGAAATCGCGTCGTGCCCAGTCGGCCTTCGGCACGCCGCGCGGCGGCCGGCGCACGGTACCGATGCGCAAGCCTTCGCCGCTGGCGCGAGGGCTGCCGAGCCGCACGATCGAGATCGCCATCGAGCACCTCCAGCTAAATTTTATGACAGATTCGGACAGGGCTCCCATGTAATCATCTGCGCTTCGTTTCGCCCGCCATGTAGAGATCGTGGAGATCGTCATGACTGCAACCCAGGCCAGCAAAGCGGCCGCCTTTCAGGCGCTGCACCGGAATCCCGGCACGTTCGTCATCACCAACGCCTGGGATGGGGGCTCGGCGCGCGTGCTGCAGGCTCTGGGCTTCGAAGCGATCGCGACGTCGAGCGGCGCAGCAGCCGGCGTGCTCGGCCGGCTCGACGGCAAGATCTCGCGCGACGAGGCGTTGTCGCAGGTTCGCACCATCGTCGCCGCTACGGAACTGCCGGTGTCGGCGGACCTGGAGAAAGGCTTCGGCGACACGCCGGAAATCGTCGCCGAGACCGTGCGGCTCGCAGCCGACGCCGGACTCGCCGGCTGCTCGATCGAGGATGCGACGGGTCAGAGCGATCGACCGCTGTTCGACTTCTCGCAAGCCGTCGAGCGCGTCGCGGCCGCCGTACAGGCGGCGCGCACGCTGCCCTTCCCGTTCACGCTGACCGCGCGCTCCGAGAATTTCCTGCGCGGCAACCCGAACCTCGACGACACGATCAAGCGCCTGCAGGCGTACGAGAAGGCCGGAGCCGACGTGCTGTTCGCTCCGTTGCTGCCGGATCTGGCCGCCGTGCGCGCGGTGTGCTCGGCGTTGTCGAAACCCGTGAACTTCATGGTCGGCGTCCCCGGCAAGTCCTTCAGCGTCGCGGAGCTGGCGGACGCCGGCGTGAAGCGCATCAGCCTGGCCACGTCGCTGTTTCGCGCGGCCATGACCGGGCTGCACGACGCGGCGCGCGAGGTGAAGGAAAAAGGCACCTTCACGTACCTCGACCGCCTGATCGACGTGAACAAGTTCATGCGGCGCTGACTCAGGCTATGATCCCCGGCGTATCGCTGCTGGGGATCTCTGCATGGCCATTCCGGAATCGCTGCGCGGGCAGCTGCGGCTGCCCGTCATCGGCTCGCCCTTGTTCATCGTCTCCAACCCGCGCCTCGTCATCGAGCAGTGCAAAGCCGGCGTGATCGGCGCGTTTCCGGCGCTGAATGCGCGGCCCGCGCCGGTGCTCGACGAATGGCTGGCGCAGATCACGGCGGAGCTCGCGGCGTTCAAGCGTGAGCACCCGGAGCGTCGCGTCGCGCCATTCGCGGTCAATCAGATCGTGCATGCCTCGAACGACCGGCTCGCGAGCGACGTCGCGCTGTGCGAAAAGTATCGCGTACCGATTCAGATCACCAGCCTGCGCGCGCCCGATGAAGTGGTGCAATCCGCGCACTCGTACGGCGGGCTCGTGTATCACGACGTGACCAACGTCAAGCATGCCAAGCGCGCCCTGCAGGCCGGCGTCGATGGCCTGATCCTCGTCTGCTCCGGCGCCGGCGGACATGCGGGATCGCTGTCGCCGTTCGCATTGCTCGCGGAAGTCCGCGAGTTCTACGACGGGACGGTCATCCTGTCGGGCGCGATCGCCAGCGGCTCGGCGATTCTCGCGGCGCAGGCGATGGGCGCGGACTTCGCATACATGGGCACGCGCTTCATCGCCACCGAGGAAGCCAACGCGAGCGCCGAATACAAGCAGGCGCTGGTCGACAGCCAGGCGGAGGACATCGTCTATACGAACCTGTTCACCGGCGTGCACGGCAACTACCTGCGCGCGAGCATCGTCAACGCCGGACTCGATCCGGATGCTCTGCCGGTCGCCGACAAGACCAAGATGAACTTCGGCAGCGGCGGCAACACCAAGAGCAAGGCGTGGCGCGACATCTGGGGCAGCGGCCAGGGCGTCGCCGACATCCACGAAATCATGCCGGTGAGCGCGCTCGTCGAGCGCCTCGCCGCCGAGTACGAGGCCGCGAAGTCGCAGCTCGACAGCAACGCCCGTGCATTCATCTAAGGAATGGAAAATGAAGAATGTCCCGCTTTTCCTGCTGCTCGCGTTCGCGGCGAATGTCGCGCCCGCGGCGGACTTGCTCATCGAGCACGTCACGGTGATCTCGCCTGAGCAGCAGCAGCCGCTCGCTGACCGCAGCGTGCTGATTCGCGATGGGCGCATCGTCTCGGTCGGCCAGCAACGCGCCGCGGCGAAGCCGGACGCACGCAAGATCGACGGGCGCGGCAAGTTCCTCACGCCGGGGCTGATGGATTCGCATGTGCACGCCAGCGACTCGGCGGGCATTCCACCGTTGGGGGACGATCCCGCACTGGTCGCACTGCGCGACGCCTACCAGCGCCAGCAGCCGCGCAGCTATCTGTACTTCGGCGTCACTCAGCTGCTCGATCTGGCGCAGTTTGGTGCGGGCCTGAAACCCTTCGAAAGTCAGCCGGTCAAACCCGACCTCTTTCATTGCGGCGCGCTCGTCACGCTCGACGGCTATCCGACGGCGATGATCCCTCAGGCTGTGCGCTACCAGGCATTCCCGGATTACGTGTACGAGCCCGCGAATGCGAAGGAGCATCCACTCCCCGCCGGCGCAAAGGAATCCGAGCACACGCCTGAAGTCCTCATCGAGCGCCTCGCGCAAGGCGGCGCACGTTGCATCAAGATCTTCATCGAGGACGGCTTCGGACCGGCCTCCGACTGGCCGATGATGAGCAAGGAAACGCTCGCGCGCGTCCGCGCCGAGACTCGCAAACGTGGACTCCTGCTCATCGCACACGCCAATGCGCTCGACATGCAGCGCATCGCGCTCGACGTCGGCGTCGACGTGCTGGCACACGGTCTGTGGAACTGGGGCGAATACGACGGGCAACCCGGCATGCCTGCGCCGATCGCCGGGCACTTGCGCAACCTGCACGCGAAGGGCATCGGCTACCAGGCGACGCTGCGCGTGCTGCCGGGCACCGCCGACATGTTTCGCGCGGACACGCTCAAGGATCCGATGTACGCCAAGGTCGTGCCGCCGTCCGTGCTTGCGTGGTACGGTACTGAGCCCGGTCAATGGTTCAAGCAGGTGATGCGCGACGGTCGCGGCAGCTCCGCCGACATGAAGATCGCGCACGACTGGCTCAAGCAGAACGAACAGGGCATGCGCGCGCTGCGCTACTTGCATGAGCTTGGCCATCCACTGCTAGTCGGCAGCGACACGCCCTCGGCGCCGACGTACGGCAGTCAGCCCGGCTACGACACGTATCGTGAGATGCGCCTGATGGCGCAATCGGGCGTACCGCTGGATGCGATCTTCCGTGCAGCGACGCTGAACAACGCGCGTCAGTTCGGGCTCGCGAAGGACTACGGCACCGTCGAGGCCGGCAAGATCGCGAACCTGCTGCTGCTCACGGCGAATCCGCTGGAAACCATGCGCGCCTGGGCGCAGATCGACAAGCTCATCCTGCACGGCGACGTCATCGAACGCGAGACTCTCGCGGCGGATAGAAAATAGACTCTCGCCAAGATCGCCAAGGAAGAAATCAGAAATTTATTTCTTTTCTTCTTGGCGATCTTGGCGAGATAAATTTCTTAGCGCAGCAACGCGTCAGCGCTCACATAGTAAATGTCACGCAACCCGTTACCCGGCGATCGCAGGCGCCGCTCGAGCTGATCGAAGTCGAGCGTGCGCTCCGGGCCCTGCGAGCCGAAGCCGCGGTTGCTGGTGAAGATGAAGATCTTGCCGTCCGGCGACAGGCGCGGCGCGAAGTCCCAGCCGGTCGAGTTGATCGGCGGTCCTGGATGGCGCGGTGTGTCCCAACGTTCGCCGCGTCGCTGCGCAACGTACAGGTCGTACGCGCCGACAGCGTCGCCGCGATTGCGTGCAGCGACGATGAGCGTTTGCTCGTCGGCACTGATGAACGGCTCGATCTCGTCGCCTTTGGAATTCACCGGCGCACCGACGTTCTGCGGCGGCTGAAATTTGCCGTTGACGAAGCGCGCCCGCCAGATGTCCGTGCCGCCGACGCCGCCGGGACGGTCGGAGCCGAAGTAGATCGTGCCGTCGGCCGTCAGGTTCGGGAACCACTCGTCGGTCGGACTCGACAGCTCGTCGACGTGACGCGGCTCGCCCCAGTTGCCGCGCGCATCGCGCTCGACCGTCCAGATCTCCATGTCTTCGCGCGGCTGCCCGTTTACCGGGCGTGCGGATACGAAATAGGCGCGTCTGCCATCGGCTGTGAACACGATGTCGGCATCGGCATAGCGACCGGAGAACGGCGCGGTCCGCGGCCGGCTCCACTTGCCGTCGCGCAGCTCGCTGTACACGATCGTGTAGAAATCGAACGACGGCGTGTTCTTCAGGAAATACAGCGTGCGTCCGTCCGGAAACACGCTGGCGTGCGACTCGTCGTCGCCGGTGCAGAGAACATCCGGCGCCAGCACCTTCGGTGTGTCATCGGGCGCGGGGAACGAGGCATCCCAGCTGGCTGGCGCGGCCGCGTTGCTCCGCGCCATGCAAGCGAGCATTGCGGCCAGGAATACGGCGATCGATGAGCGCATGGAGCGATTGTGCTCCCGCGCCGCCCCGCGCGCTTTCAGAATCTTTCGATGTTCATCCGGCGTGGAGCCGCCGCCGGTACATCGAAGGCGTCTCGCCGTACGTCGCGCGAAACGCTGTCGAGAAGTGTGCGTGGCTCGAAAAGCCGAGCTCGAGTGCGAGCGCCGCGATGTTTTCGGTGTGAGGCAGCTCGATCAGCGCCCGGCTCAAGCGCAAGCGCCGCTGATAGCGGGCGATCGATACGCCTTCGTGGCGGCGGAACAGATCGGTCAGGTAGGCAGGCGACACCCGCAGCTGCGCGGCAATACCCGTGAGTGACCAGCGCTCGCGGCCGGTTCCGATCAGCTCCTTCGCTGCGCCGATCAGATTGGATTTCCCCGGGGCGGACCCGGAGACAGCGCCGGCCGCGTGCACGATCTCAGTCAGCAGCTCGACAGCGAACTGCTCGACCTCGATGTCGTCGCGCACGTCGCGCTGGCACAAGTTCCAAAGCCCCGACGCAACATGCTGCAATCGCGCGGGCGCTCCAAGCACGTGCGTGTCGCGCGCCACCTTCCTCAGTCGCGCAACGGCGCTATCGCCGACGATCGTACCGACAGCGTCGAGATGCGGCGTGACGAGCATGTAATCGAGCGGATTCTCATCGACGAAGCGGTCGCGGCTGACATCGCCTGGCGCAATGAACAAGGCCTGGTT
>DATEML010000249.1:0-20523 GCA_035275585.1 Steroidobacteraceae bacterium
TCGATCGGCTGGTGGGAAGGCGACACACTCGTAGTCGAGACGAAATCCTTCACGCCCAGCGATTGGGGACGCACCTCGCCTCTCGGCGACTATCTCGTCTCTCCGCGCACGATCGTCACCGAACGCTTCACCCGCATCTCACACGAAGAGCTGAACTATCGGTTCACGGTCGAGGATCCGACGTGGTACGTGCGTCCTTGGACCGGCGAAACGCATTTTACGCTCACCGACGAACGCCTGATGGAGTTCGCCTGCCACGAAGGCAACTACTCGCTGCGCTTTATCCTGGAAGCGGCACGGACGCTGGAAGCGGCCCGCTAACAGTCAGGCAAAGGGATTGAGCAGGCGGACTCCGGTCGATTGGTAGTGTTCGACGTTGCGAGTCACCACGGTCAAATCGTAGATCAGCGCCGTGGCTGCGATCTGCTTGTCGAGGGGATTCTCGGCGTTAGGAGCACGAAGGTGACCCCACACATGCGCGGCTTCCTGATCGAACGATAGTACGGCGTCACCGAAGTCGCTCGACACATGATTCAGCCAGCGCTCGAGCCGCGTGGCCTGAGTTGTATCGCCGCGATGACGAATCGCTTCGACTCCGTGACGGAGCTCGCCGATCGTCACCACCGAGAGATACAGTGCCGCGTCGTCGCGGAGCGCATTCCGGAAGAATTCCCTGACTCCCGCGTTTGCTTTCTCGCCCTTCCTGGCTTCGCTGATGACGTCCGTGTCGATCAGATACATGGGCTAGCCTCTCCGGTCCGACTGCTTGCGAGCGAAGTCCTCGTCCCGACCGACGTTCGGCATCGCCGCCAGTACCTCCGCAAGGTGCCGGCGGCGCGGGCCCCGCAAGGCGGCGCGCAGGATCTCCCTGTGCTCTTGTTCGGCACTGCGGTTGTGCTTGGCTGCACGTTGCTTCAATGCTTTCACGAGTTCCTCCGGCAGATTGCGGACGACCAACTGCGCCATTGTCCCGCTCCATCGCTAGTTGCTAGCAATGCTAGCAACCCTCTCGATCGTAGTGCAAGCAATGCTATCAAGGGGGCAGTTCGGCGGAACCGCCCGCGACGGCGGGACGTTCCCGCCCGTGATGGATGAACTCCTCAACGGGCTGCAATGGCCGGCGATGATCGTCACGCTCACGGCCGCGTGGCTGGTCGCATCTCGATCGAGTCGCAAGCGCACCGTCGGATTCTGGTGCTTCGTCGCGAGCAACATCCTGTGGGTCGCGTGGGGATTGCACGCCGCAGCGTACGCGCTCATCGTTCTGCAGGTGGGATTGTTCGCGTTGAACCTGCGCGGCGTGAAGAAGAACGATCCGGCGCTGAGCTGACTCAGCGCAGCTGGCTGTCCTTGCTGCCGCGCCGGTTGTAGCCGCTGAACTGCTCGGCTTCACGGTCCTCGGCTTCCTGACATGTCACGCACAGGCGCACGCCGGGAATGGCATTACGACGCGCCTCGGGAATAGACGCGCCACATTCCGCGCAATGCGTCAGCCCAGGACCGGTGGGCAGGCGGCTCTGCGCCCGCGTCACGCCGTCCTTCACTGTCGCGTCGATCTGATCCTGTACTGCGCCGTCGCCGGCCCAACCTGTCGCCATGCTCACTCCTGTTGCGTCAATATAAGGACGCAACAGGAGCTTGCAAGTCGGGCTATTCCGGCAGAACCACGCCTGAGCCGCCCATTTCCTTCGGCATGTCCTTCATCTTGGGCTTGCCGTCCTTGATGCGCAGCACGGTCTCCTGGTAGTGCACGTGCAGGGCGGGCTCGAACTTCAGCTGCGGAATCATCGCCGCGTAGACATCCACGAGCTTCAGCGGCGGATGGTCGGTGAACAGGTGGCCGCCGCACTTCGTGCACCACTTGCGATAACTCACCGGCGTCTTGTTGTGCGTGCCGATGCTGGCGGCGCCCTTCGTCACGCGCAGGGCTTGCGGATTCCACAGCGTGAACGCGTTGACAGGTCCCGCGGACCAGTGGCGGCAGGACTCGCAATGGCAGTAGCCCATCGCGGCCGGCGCGCCGGTGACCTCGAACTCGACCTCGCCGCAGAAGCAGCGCCCGGTGTAACGTGCATTCGTCATGATCGCTCTCACTCCTCCAAACCTGGTTGGAAAACCCGCCGATTGGGGCGACAGTGTACCGGCGAACGCCGGCGATATCGTTACGTTCCCGTACGGGCACGCGCATGTTCTATCGAGCGCCCCCGGTATGCGAAGCACGCCTGACTTAGCGCCGTACCGTCGCCCTGACGAAAGTCACTTGCCTTTCAGGCTGGCCGCCCATGGAGAATCGCATGAGCAGTTTCGAGATCAGGCCGATCGGCACAGTGTCGTCCAGCCTGGCGACGCTCGATGCTGCGCCTCGTCAGGCTGACGAAGGCGCACCGGAAGCATGGCTCATGTTCGAGCCTGAGGCGGCCGCGGGCCTTCGCAATATCCACCCCGGCGACGAGCTGATCCTCATCACCTGGCTCGACCGGGCGCGCCGCGATGTGCTGACGGTGCATCCGCGTGGCGATGTTTCGCGGCCGCCAGAAGGCGTCTTCAGCACGCGCTCGCCGCATCGCCCGAATCCGCTCGGGCTGCACGAGGTTCAGGTCACCGCAGTCGAGGGTTCGCGGGTCCGGGTGCGCAGCCTCGAAGCGATCGACGGCACACCGATCGTCGACGTCAAGCCGGTACTGAGCGCCGATATTGCGCAGCGCTGACCAGTCCCCCGCCTCTTCCGCTATATTCGGCTGCGAAGAACAATCCGCTGGGGTCATCATGCGAGTCCGCACGAAGAGTGCACTGTTGCTGTTCGCGGCGTGTGTGGCGATGCTGTCGTCAAGCGTGTGCAGCGCTGAAGACACCTTCACGCCGCGCCTGCGCACGCCGCGCGTCGCCCCACTCACCAAGGAGCAACGCACTCCGGCGCAAGCAGAGCTGCTCGCGAGTCGTCCCGACTACAACGTCTACAAGACACTCGCGCACCACGTCGATCTCTACAACCGCTGGAGCCCGCTCGGCCGATTCGTCATGACCGAGTCCAGCCTGCCGCCGCGCGAGCGTGAGATGGTCATGCTGCGCATGGGCTGGCTCTGCCAATCCGAATACGAGTGGGCGCAGCACGCGCGCATCGCGAAGACGCAGGCAGGCCTGACGAACGAAGACATCCATCGCATCGCCGAAGGTCCCACGGCCGCTGGTTGGTCGGAGTTCGACCGGACGCTGCTGCGAATGGTCGATGAGCTGCGCTACGAGACGATGATCAGCGATGCCACCTGGCAGGCGTTGCGGACGAAATATTCAGTGCAGCAGGTGATCGAGGCGACGTACACCGCCTCGCAATATCAGCTCGTGTCGATGGTACTCAACACTCTCGGTGTGCAGCTCGATCCAGGCCTGGAAGATCGGTTTCCGAAGGACGTGCAGTTACCGCCGCTCGCGACGCGGCCGAAATCACCGCGACTGGAGCAACCGCGCGTGCCGCCGCTGCATCCTAAAGAGTGGACAGACGAGCAGCGCAAACTGATCACCGCACATGTCGATACGACCCAGCCGATCCTGAACCTGTACGCCACCCTGTTGAATCACCCCGTGCTGTATGGTCCGCGGCTCAAGTTCGGCAGCTATCTGCAGCGTGACTCCTTGCTGCCGCCCAAAACGCGCGAGCTCGTGATCATGCGCACTGCCTGGCTCACGCGCGCGGAGTACGAATGGGGTCATCACGTCGAACCTGCACGGAAGGCGGGCTTCTCAGACCAGGACATCCAGCGCATCGCCGCCGGCCCGGACGCACCGGGCTGGAGCCAGGAACATGCGGCCGTGCTGCGCGCCGTCGACGAGTTGCGTCGCGAAGCGTTCGTGAGCGATCGGACGTGGCAGATGCTGGCGAAGCACTACGACACGAAGCGTCTCATCGAGATCATCTTCACGAGCGGCGGCTACACGATGACAGCGCTTGCGATCAACAGCCTCGGCGTCCAGCTCGAACCCGGTTATCCGGCACTTCCACAACAGCCGTGACACCCTCGGCACAGTACAACCATCGTTTGCGGGATCGCGAAGCACAGGTCGCGCGATTCGAGGTCGCTTCCGCACGCATTTCCAATGTCCGCGTCGGTCTCGCGATCCTGTTCGTCGCGGCTGCATGGTGGAGCACCCGGCCCACTTCGTTCGGCTACTGGTGGCTCGCGGCGCTGGCGCTGTTCATCCTCGCGGTGATGTATCACTCGCGCGTGCGCCGTGCTCACGCTCGCGCCGAGCGCGCAGCAGCTCACTATCGCGCCGGCATCGCCCGCATCGAGGATCGCTGGACCGGCCTAGGCAATCCCGGCACGCGCTTCGACGATCCGCATCACGTGTACGCAGCCGATCTCGACCTGTTCGGGCCCGGCAATCTGTTCGAGCTGTTGTCGATCGCGCGCACGCGCATGGGCGAGAACGCATTGGCGGCCTGGCTCCTGTCGCCCGTCGCCGTCGCGACAATCCAGGAGCGCCAGAAAAGCAGCGCCGAGCTCCGCGACCGGCTCGATCTGCGCGAAGACATGGCAGTGCTCGGTGAGACTGCCGGAGTCGGCGTGCAGCCCGAGGAGCTCGTGCGCTGGGCGGAGTCGCCGAATCGACTGACTGCGGGTTGGATCCTGCCGGTCGCGCTGCTGCTACCGTTGCTGCTCATCGCCGCTGTCGTGCTCTGGGACAACTCCGGCCTCGTGGCGCCGATCGTAGTGGTGCTCGCGCTGGAGTACGGCGTCGTGCGCTCGCTCCGCAATCACCTGGCGGACGTGTTTCGCAGCACCGAGCAGGCTTTCGACAATCTGCGGCTCCTTGCCGCCCTCACTCAGCGGCTGGAGCGCGAGCCGGTCGAGTCGGACTTGGCGAAACGCCTAGTCGCGCAACTCGCGTCGGAAGGTTTGCGCGCGTCGCGCGCGATCGGGCGACTCGGCACCGTGGTGCAGTTCGTCGAATCGCGTCGCAACTTCCTCATCGCGATCCTGGATCTGCCGCTGCTTTACAGCGTGCATGCAGCGCTCGCCGCGGAACGGTGGCGCCGTCATCACGGCCACGCGGTGCGAGTGTGGTTGCAGACGATCGGTGAGATCGAGGCGCTGATCTCGTTATCCGGTTACAGCTATGAGCGCCCGGACGATGCGTTTCCCGAGATCGTCGAAGGCGCAGCATTCTTCGACGCCGCGGCGCTCGGTCATCCGCTGCTGCCGAATGCGACCTGCGTGCGCAACGACGTGACGATTGCCGGCGAAACGTGCGTGCTGCTGATCAGCGGCTCGAACATGTCGGGCAAGAGTACCTTGTTGCGCACGGTCGGCATCAACACGGTGCTTGCGATGGCCGGCGCGCCGGTGCGGGCGCAGCGGCTGCGACTGTCGCCGCTGCAAGTCGGCGCAAACATCCGCATCAACGACTCGTTGCACGAAGGCAGCTCGCGCTTCTACGCCGAGATCACGCGGCTACGCCAGCTCAACGAGCTCGCGGCGCGCACTCCGGCGTTGCTGTTCCTCCTGGACGAGGTGCTGCAAGGCACGAACTCGAAGGATCGGTTCATCGGCGCGCAAGGCGTCATCCGCGCGTTGCTGGGCCGCGGCGCGATCGGGCTCGTCAGCACTCACGATCTCGCACTGACGGAGATCGAGGTCGGCGGCGGTCTGCGCAACCTGCATTTCCAGGATGAGCTGGTCGACGGCCGCATGAACTTCGACTTCAAGCTGCACGAAGGCATCGTGACGAAGAGCAACGGCCTGGAGTTGATGCGCTCGATCGGCCTCGACGTGTAGCAGCTATTTCGCTTTGTCGTCCGCCGGCAGCGAGAGCGACGCCTGGCCGAAGACGTAGCGCCATCCCTTCGGCGTGCGCACGTAGGTATCGCTGAACCACAGACGGCGCTCGAACGACTTGCCTTCGGCTACGTACTTGAGCCACAGCCTCGCGGTTACGATCGCTGTGTCGCCGTACATCCGCACGGTCTGCGTGCCCGGATCCTCGTCCTGGCGCTCGTACTGGATCGTGCCTTTGCGCGCCTCGCTCAGCAGGTCCTCGCGCGTGGCTGTCCGGCCGTTGCCCAGCACCAGGACGAAATCCTCGTGCAGGATCTGCCCCATCGTCTCGGCGTCGTTGCGCTTGACGGCTTCCTGGTACTTCGTATCGAGCGCCGCGACCGTTGCGCGGTCCTGCTCTGGAGAAACCGGGGCAGGGCTGGCGCCCACCGCCGCCAGCAATGTGACCGCTGTCAGCACGACTCGCAGAGTCGATGAACTGAAGATCGAGAAACGCATTTGCAGCTCCGATTGGCTTCCGGACAGGCGCGGATCATAGCGGCGGCGCACCGCCCGGACTTGGAGAATCTTGCGAAACTCAGCGCCGCAGCATGATTGGCCGGAAGACAGTCCGGCAATGCTGCGGCGCCTGGTTTACTTCCGGGCCTTGATGCGGGTGCCGTCGGAGATCGAGCCGCTCGGGAACACGATGACGGAGTCGCCTTCGGCGACGCCGGACGTGATCGCGCGAAAGTGCGGGTCGGACTCGGCGACCTGCACTTCGGTCAGCGCCGCACGGCCGTCCACCACCTTGTAGAGCGCCCACCCCTGGCCGCGGCGGAACAAGGCGCCCAGCGGAACACGCACGGCATTCTTCGCCTCGCCCACTACGACGCGGACGTCGACGCGGAAATCGTGCGCCTGCAGCGCGTCGCTCGGTCCGCCGTTGAATTGCAGAATGACGTTCGTGCGCTGCTCTTCGACGCCCAGCGCGGAGATCTTCGTGTGCGCGACCGGCTCGACGCGATCGACGACAGCCGGCAGCGGCGGACCGCCCCAGTTCTCGATCTGCGCAGCCGCGCCGCGCTTCATCTTCACGGCATCCTGCGACAGGAATTCGGCGATGACCTCGACGTGTCGAGGATCGCCGACTTCGACGATCGGCGTGCCGATGGCGATCACCGCCTCGCTCTCTTGCGGACGGCGCAGCACACGCCCCGCGCTCGGGCTCGTCACATTCACCAGGCCGCTCTGCATCCGCGATGGATCCGTCAGCGCGCTGCGCGCACGCACGACCTCGGCCTTGGCTGCATCGCGGGCCGCTCGCGCCGCGTCGCGGCGCGCTTCGCTTTGATCCGCCGCAGCCTTGGAAATCAGATTGGCCGCGACCAGCTCGGTATTGCGACGATGCTCGCGCTCGGCCAGCGCGAGATCGGCGTCGGCCGAGCGCAACTGCGCTTCCGCAGCGCTGACCGCAGCCCGCGCCTGCAGATCGCTGCGCGTATCGAGGAAGCCGGCCGCCGCCCGCGACATGCGCGCGACGACTGCACCTGCCGCAACCTCGTCGCCCGGCTCGACCTCGACCCGCAGCACGCGGCCGGTGACCGGCGCACTGATGACGTAGATGTCATGCATGCGCGTCTTGCCTTCGTCGATGACTTCCACGCGCACGTCGCCGCGATCCGCCTTGGCGACGTCCGCTTCGACTGCATCGGGCAGCATGGACACCGCGATCGCAATGACGAGCACGGCCGCTGCCACGATCCAGAAAATGCGCACCCGACGGGAACGCCGCTGAAGCTCTTCATTCGCCATTCTTATTCTCTCGACTTGAGAACACCGACCAGATCCAGGCGATCCACGCCGCGTCGCACTGCCAGCGCCGCGCCGATGACGGCAGCAGCGACGAACAGCGCGGAGCGGCCGTATGCCGAGGACTCAGTGACGTACGGAAACGTGAACAGCTCGGTCTGGAACTGCGCCATCAGCCAGCGCGATAGCAGCGTGCCGAGCACAGCACCGGCGGGCAACGCGACCAGCAGCAGTGCGCCAATCTCCGCCAACAGCACATAGGAAACTTCGCGCCGGCTGAAGCCGAGCACGCGCAAGGTAGCGAGATCCCGCTCCTGCTCCGCGAATGTAACGCGGGCGGCGGAGTAGGCAACGCCACCCGCCATCAGGCACGAGAAGACCACGAACATGTAGGCAAAGAAGCCGCTGCCTTCGTTGAACATCTTGCGCATCGAGGCTGATGCGTTGTCGAGAAACGAAACGCCGGCAATCATCGGCAATTCCTTCACCTCGCGGTTGAGCGCGTCGCGCGCGCTGCGATCCATCAACACGTAGGCTGCGCTGACGCGGCCCGGCTCGCGCAGCGCGCGGCTGAGCGCATCCAGCTGCATGTAGGCAGCGCCCGCGAGATACGGCTTCACGACCGCGACCACCGTGAGGTCGGCGTGCGCGCGATGACCATCCGTGGCTTGCACGCTCACGACATCGCCAACCTTCACGCCGAGCTTGTTGGCAAGGTTCTGCGACAAGGTGATGCCGTCCTCGCGCACCGCCACCGCGTCCATGTCCTGATCGAGCAGCCGATACAGGAACGCGCCTTCCGTCAGACCCATCAACGTGTCGCGACGGTTGCGGCTGCCGGCGCTGAGAATGACCTCGGTGGCTCGCAGCGGCTCGACCGACAACACGCCGGGCAGCCGGCGCACGTCGGCGAGGATCCGATCATCCGCGGTCTCGGCGAAGGTCAGCGTCGCGTCCATGCGCTGCGCGACGCCGAACGTCACATCGACGATGTGATTCATGGAGATCGGAAAATGCTGCGAGGTGATGAGCAGGGACAGCGCCAGCATGATGCCGAGGACCGTCGTCGCCGAGCGCCGCGGAAAGCGGGCGATACGACGCGCGACCATGCGCGTCTTGCCGTCGAGGTTGCGGGCCGCATTCTCGATGCCCCGCCCCAGTCGCCCGAAGCTCACCGGCGCCGGCGGTGCCAACGCCGCCGCTGGCGGCAATCGCGCGGCTCGTAGAACGGCCTGGGCAGCGCCGAGCAACGCCGCGCCGAGCGAGACAGCAACGGCCCATACATAGACGGGCATGTCCGCATCGAACGCCAGATTCGGGATGCGATACACCTTGCGGTAGATCGTCGCCATGTAGCCGCCGAGGTAGCTGCCGACGATCACACCGATCGCCGCGCCCAGCAGCGCGAACACGATTGCGAATTTCGCGTAATGCAGCGCGATCGAGAAGTTGCCATAGCCAAACGACTTCAGCAGACCGATGTTCGAGCGCTCGGTCGCGACCAGTCGCGACAGCGACACGTTCAGCAGGAACACGGCCACCAGCAGGAAGATCGGCGGCAGGATGCGGGCCATCGTCTTCAATGAGTTCAGCTCGTCCGCCAGGAATTGCGCCGACAGCATCCGATCGCGTGCGTACGCACCGCGGCCACCATGACGCGCGAGGCGCGCGTCGATCGCGAAGATCGTATCGCGCGCGTCTGCGCCGGGCGCAAGGCGGAACACCACATCGTTGAACGCACCGTCGACGTCGAACGCGCGGCCGAGCGCTTCGCGTCCCATCCAGACCACGCCGAAGCGCTCTGGCTCCGGTAGCAATGCACCCGGTGCGACGGCAAATACGAACTCCGGGCTGCTCGCGATGCCGACGACATCGAGCAGCCGATAGCGGCCGTAGATCAGAGCACGCAACTGCGCACCGGGCGCGAGGTAGTTCGCTTCCGCGAACGCCTCGTTGATCATCACTTCGTTGTCACGCGTCGGATCGGGCCAGCGCCCGGCACGCAACAGGACGTCATTGACGCGCGGGTGACGATCCGGCGGCAGCGATACGAGGCGCGCCGAAACGGGATCGGACTTGCCGGCGAGATCGATCAGGCCGATGCCCGTTACCCGCGCCTCCAGCGCATTGACTCCCGGCAACTCCGCGAGATCGTTCGCTACAGGATCGGGCGCGCGCACGACCGAAGTCGCGACATCGGCCATGCGCGCCGTGTCGTAGTAGTTGTCGCGCGCCCGTTCCATCGAGTCGTACATGCCCGTGGCCATCACGAACAGCGCCACGCCGCAGGCGAGCACCGACGAGACGGCAATCGCCTGCGACCGCAACCGTTTCAGGTCGCGCAACAACTTCCGGTCGAGGGTCGCGAGGCGCATCACCAGCTCAGCTCCGCGGGCGCGATGCGCTTCTCGTTGGCCTCGATCGAGCGGATGTGGCCGTCGAAGAAGCGCACGACGCGATCGCCGATGCGCGCGATATCGGCGTTGTGCGTGATCAGCAGAGTCGTCGTGCGGAGCTTGTCGTTCGCAGTGACGATGGCCTCCAGCACGTGCACGCCTGTCGCCACGTCCAGCGCACCGGTCGGCTCGTCACACAGCAACACCGTCGGCCTCTTGGCAATCGCGCGTGCGATCGCCACCCGCTGCTGCTCGCCGCCGGAAAGCTGCGCCGGGAAATGATGCAGACGCTTGCCGAGCCCCACGAGCTCGAGTGCTTCCGCGGCCGGCATCGGCTGCGGCGCGACCTCGGTCACGAGCTCGACGTTCTCCTCCGCTGTCAGGCTGGCGATGAGGTTGTAGAACTGGAACACGAATCCCACGTGCAGCCGGCGATACTGCGTGACGTCGGAGTCGGCCGCACTCGCCAGGTCGGTTTCGCGAAAGAAGCAACTGCCGCCGGTCGGGCGGTCGAGCCCGCCGACCACGTTCAGCAACGTCGACTTGCCGGATCCCGACGGCCCCAGCAGCACGAGCAACTCGCCCTCGGCGACTTCGAGGTCGACGCCGCGAAGCGCATGCACGGCGGCCTCGCCCTGCCCGTACACCTTGCGCAGGTCGACGAGCCGGAATACCGGGGAATGCTCGCGTGACATGTGAGTGATTCTAGCCGAAGATGCCGTACCGCATTCCTCCACACTACCTAAGCCGAGGCGACGATGAGCGCAGTGCTGGTGACCGGTGGATCTGGGTTCGTCGGCAGTCATTGCCTCCTGCAGCTATTAGCGGCCGGTCACACCGTGCGAACGACCGTTCGTCATCTGAAACGCGAAGGCGACGTGCGCTCCATGCTCAAGACGGGCGGCGCGGAGCCTGGTGACAGGTTGTCGTTCTTCGCAGCAGATCTCGAAAGCGATGCCGGCTGGGCGGAGGCGGTGCGCGGCTGCGACTACGTGCTGCACGTCGCCTCTCCCATTCCGCCGACCGTGCCGAAGCACGAAGACGAACTGATCGTGCCGGCGCGCGAGGGCGCGCTGCGGGTGCTGCGAGCCGCGCGGCAGGCTCGCGTGAAACGCGTCGTGCTCACGTCCTCGTTCGCTGCAATCGGCTACGGCCACAAGCCGCAGACCGCGCCGTTCGACGAAACGAGCTGGACAGATCTCGGCGGCTACGGCGCGACGCCGTACATCAAATCCAAGACGCTCGCCGAGCGCGCAGCGTGGGACTTCGTGGCGAAGGAAGGCGGCCTCGAGCTGTCGGTGGTCAACCCGGTCGCGATCTTCGGTCCGGTGCTCGGCTCCGACTACTCGCCCTCGATCATGATCATCCAGCGCATGATGGACGGCACGATCCCGGGTTGTCCGCAGCGCTGGTTCGGCGTCGTCGACGTCCGCGACGTTGCCGATCTGCACGTGCTCGCGATGACGCATCCGGCCGCCCGCGGCGAGCGCTTCCTGGCCACCGCCGGCGACTTCATGTCGATGCTCGAAATCGCGCAAGTCCTCAGAGCGCGAATGGGCGCGGCGGGCGCGAAGGTGCCGGCGCGGCAGCTGCCGAACTGGCTGGTGCGTCTCGCGGCGCTGCGCGACCCGGCGTTGAAGCAGCTCGTGCCCGAGCTCGGCAAGCCGAAGAACGGCACGAATGCCAAAGCACGCGGCCTGCTGGCGTGGAAACCCCGCTCGTCCGAGGATGCGATCGTCGCGAGCGCGGAGAGCCTGATACGACTGGGACTGCTGAAAGGTACGGTGAGGCAAGCTGCATGAACGATTTCTTTCGACGCTATCTGCTGCCGGGCTTCGTGTTCGAGTCCGCCGTCATCGCCGGCGGCTACGCCACCGGGCGCGAGCTGGTGGAGTTCTTCCTCCCCGCCGGACCATGGGGCGGCGTGCTCGGGATGATCGTCAGCATGCTGTTCTGGAGCGCGGTGCTGATGGTCAGCTTCGAGCTGGCGCGCATGGCGAAAGCCTACGATTACCGCTCGTTCTTCAAGCTGCTGCTCGGCCGCGCCTGGTTCCTGTACGAGATCGCCTATTTCGCGCTGATCCTGATCGTGTTCGCGGTCATGGGCGCGGCCGCGGGCGAAATCGCGCACGCGATGTTCGGCCTGCCGAAACTGGTTGGCTCGATGGGCATGATCGTCGCGACCGGCCTGATGGTGTTCTACAGCAGCACGGCGATCGAAAAATTCCTGGCGTTGTCCGTCGGCTATCTGTACCTCGTGTACATCGTGTTCTTCGTCTGGAGCCTGGTCGCCTTCGGCGATCGCATCGAGGCGGCTTTCGCCAGCGGCCCTGTCGGTGACGGATGGTTCAAAGCAGGCGTCACGTATGCCGGCTACAACGTAGGGACGATCCCAGCGGTGCTCTTCTGCATCCGCCACCTGACGCGCCGGCGCGAGGCGATGGTCGCGGGGCTGCTCGGCGGGCCGCTCGGCATGCTGCCGGGCGTCGTGTTCTTCATCGCAATGGTCGGCTACCAGGACCAGATCGCGAACGTCGCGCTGCCTTCCGCATTCCTGCTCGGCAAGCTCGGCGCCCCGTGGTTCGCCTACGCGTTCCAGCTCGCGGTGCTGCTCACGCTCGTCGACACCGGCGTACCGATCCTGCACGCGATCAACGAGCGCGTCGCGAAGGTCTACGAGGAACGCAATCGCCCGATGCCGCGCGCGATGCGCCCGGCGATCGCGATCACTGTGATGCTGATCGCCGTCTACGCGGCGGGCGCGATCGGGCTCATCAACCTGATCGCGCAAGGGTACGGCTATCTCACCTACGCCTTCATCGCGCTGCTGATCATCCCGGTGCTGACGATCGGCATCTGGCGCATCACAAGGCCGCCTGGCGACTCTGCTCGACCAGATGACGACGGAAGAAGTCCGCAAGTGTCATCGTCGACTTGACGCGGTTCGGGATCTTGCGCCAGCCGTGACCTTCGTCCGGGAACAGCAGCAACTCGACGTCGCGGCCGTTCTTCTTCAGCGTGTCGACGACCTGCTGCGCTTCGACGAGCGGCACATTGGTGTCGTTCGCGCCGTGCATGACCAGCATCGCAGCACGTACGCGGTCCAGCTTGTGAATCGGTGACAGCCGCTTCAGCAGGTCTGCCTGCGTTTTTGGATCGCCGTATTCGCCGCCGGAGATCGCACCCATCCACGGCGTCGACTGTGCGAAGAACGTTTCGAAGTTGACGATGCCAAAGAGGTCCGCGCCCGCCGCGAACGTCTCCGGGTACTCCGTGACGGCCATCATCACGACGTAGCCGCCGTACGAGCCGCCGAATATGCCGAGGCGGCCCTTGGCGCCGACGCCCGACTGGATCAGGTAATTTGCCGAGTCGTAGACGTCGCGGTTGGCGTCGAAGCGCTTCTCGTGATTGTCGAGCGCGAGGAACGCTTTGCCGAAGCCGGACGAGCCGCGGATGTTCGGCGCAAACACGGCGATGCCCTGCGCGAGGATCGCCTGGTAGTCGGCGCGGAACACCGGACGCTCCTGCCCTTCCGGCCCGCCGTGGAAGCTGAGCACGACCGGGCCTGGCTGCTTGAACCCCTTCGGCAGATATAGCCAGCCCGACAGCTCGAGCCCGTCCTGCGCCTTGTATTTGCGCAGCTCGGGTTTCACGAGCGAGGACAAGTCGACGTTCGGCGTCGCGACCGGCGCTATCTGCGTGTAACGCTGCGACGCGAAGTTGTACTGCCATGCGCTCGCGGGCTGCGCCGCGCCGCTCACGGTGAGTGCCATGCGTGCGCCGTCAGGGGAGAAATCGCTGATCGAGACCACTTCTCCCGGCGGCGGCCGCAACGGCGCGCGCTTGCCGTCCGGTAACGAGACCAGCTCGAGCTCGGTGCGCCCGCCGACGTTCCAGCCCAGCACCGCACGTCGCCCGTCATGGCTGATCGTGAACGTGTCCGCCTCGGCGTCATCGCGCGCCGCAAGCAACGTCATCTTGCCGGGCTTGCCCGCGGCATCGATCGGGATGCGCGAGACCACCTGCCGGTCGCGACCGATGTTGTGCACGAGGTAGGCCGCGCTGCCGTCAGGCGCGAGCTCGCCGGACGCAAGCGCCGGTCCTTCGTGCGGCGTCAACAGAATTTCCTGGTGCGTCTGCAGATCGTGCAGGTACAGATTGGTGTTGCCGCGCGTGACGAGGCGCGAGATCAGCGCGCGGTTGCCGGGACGCTGGATGTCGACGATGCCGCCGAAGCCGTCGTATTGGATCGCGATGGCCGACTTACCGGACTTCGGATCGTAGATCCACGAGTCCGGCGCCTGCGGATCGCGCTGCGCGGAGCGAAAGTAGTAGCGGCCGTCCGGCGCGAAATCACCGGCGAAGTTGTCTTCCTTGCCGCCGCTGGTGATGCGCTTGACGTCGCTGCCGTCCGCCTTGCTGTAATACACCTGCGCGTTGAAGCCTCCGCCGCGTGCGACGTCGTATGCAATGCGGTCCTCGACGGGTGACCACGCGACCGAGCCGACCGGATCGGCGCCTTGCGTGATCTGCTTCGGCGTGCCGCCGGCCACGTCGACCAGCCAGACCTGCGGCGTACCGCTGCGATTGCTCAGGAACGCGATCTGCTTGCCATCCGGCGAATACACGGCGCCGCCTGTATTCGGGATTTCCGCCATCGCCTTGACGCGCGCCGCCAGCTCCGACTGGGCGTGAACCACACCAACGACCGATAGTAGACAGACAATCGCCAGCCAGCGCTTCATACGAGCTCCCCTGTAGGTCGGGCTTCAGCCCGACTCTGTTCGGCTCGAATTCTACTCGCGCCGCCAGCTCAGGGGCTCGAAAACGCCGGCGATTGGCTCTCTCCGCGACCGCGCACCCACTGGATGCCCGAGATGCCGACGCGCTCCATCTTGAGCGCCCACATCGTGCTGCGACAGATGAACTCCTTGAACCACGCGCCGCGCCGGTCGGTGAGCACGCGGCCGGTCATCGTGCCGTCGCGCGCCGCCCTCTGGATCAATCCGTCGCGCCGGCCCAGGCTGACGCAGAAGAATGGCACGCCGTATTGCAGCGGTTGCTCGGGCATGCCGCGCAGACGTCGCGCAATGTTCTCGGCCGCCCACGCGCCGGCAGGCATCGCGCTCTTGCAACCCATCGGCATCTGTGGCGTCAGCCCCGGCGCAACCGTTCCGAGATCGCCGATGACGTGCACGGCGGGATGCGACACGGAGCGCAGCTGCGAATCGACGAGCGCCTGACCTTGCTGGTTGACCTTCAGCCCGCTGTTCCACGCGAGCGGATGACCGACGAAGCCACCGGCCCAGATGCACAGATCGAACGGCAGGTCGCCGCGATCGGTGTGCAACCGCTGCTCATGGACCGCGCGAATGTGCGGGCCTTCCTCGACGCGAACGCCGAGACGTCGCATTGCCTCGAGTGCGTGAATGCGCGCCGCGCCGGACCAAGTCTCCGCGAGCCTGGTCTGGCTCACGAGCGCGACCTGGAGATCCGGGAAGACCTCTGCGATTTCCGTAGCCAGCTCGATGCCGGTGAGACCGCCGCCGACGATGGTCACGCGCGCGCTGCGCGCCGCGCCCTTCTGCAACGCCTCGTGGATTCTGGACACGGAGCCGAATTCGACTGTCATCGCGTGCTCACGCACGCCCTTGACACTGTCGACGTCGACGTGCGAACCGAGCGCGAGCAGGAGCGTGTCGAACTCGAGTCGCTCATCTCCCAACGACAGTGTGCGGCGGTCGTGGTCGAGGCGGTCGATGTGACCGACGCGAAGATGGACGCCGGTGCCGCGGATCAGCGCCGGCAGGCTCCAGTCGCCAACGCTCTGCCCGGTCACGCGCTGATGCAAGCGAATCCGCTCGACGAAACGATCCGTCGCGCTGACGAGGGTAATACTCGTACCCGCCGGCACGCGCCTCGCCAGGCGCAATGCGCAACTCACGCCTGCATAGCCCGCGCCCGCAATCACTATTCGATGGTCGGTCATGTCGGCCTCCTTGCTCCCCAGACGGCTGACCCGAGCTGGCTGTGACAGCGTGAATCGCTGCCACAGGTCGCGCTACCATGGCCCGCGGAGGTTTACGAATGAAGCTCGCTCGCTGGATATTCGGCATCGCCGGCGTCTACGGCATCCTGGTGATCGCACCGCTGTACTTCATGGAAGCGCGCATCGGTCACGACGATCCTCCGGCGATCACGCATCCGGAGTACTTCTACGGCTTCGTCGGCATCACGCTCGCGTGGCAGGTCGTCTTCCTGATGATCGCCCGGGAGCCCGCGCGTTACCGGCCGCTCATGCTCGCATCGGTGCTGGAGAAGCTCGCCTGGGGCGTCGCCGCAATCGTGCTGTTTCAGCAGCAACGCGTGAGTGGAATGACACTCGGCTTCGGTTGCATCGATCTGCTGCTTGGCGCCCTCTTCGTCGTGGCGTTCTTCCTCACACGCAAGGAGTGACGCATGCGCATCACGGGCATCGATCACGTACAGCTGGCGATGCCGGCCGGCCAGGAAGAAGTCGCGCGCGAGTTCTACGCGCGCACGCTCGGCATCCCGGAAGTCCCGAAGCCACCCGAGCTTGCGAAGCGCGGCGGCGCGTGGTTCGAGGACGGGGACGTGAAGATCCATCTCGGCGTCGAAGCCGACTTTCGTCCGGCGCGCAAGGCGCATCCAGCGCTCATCGTGCACGACCTCGCAGCGCTGGTCGCTACGTTACGCAGCAAGGGACATGAAATCGTGCCGGCGGACGGCGTCCCCGGCTGCTTCCGTGTGCACGTCTCAGATCCGTTCGGCAACCGCATCGAGCTGATGGAGCGCCAGCCCGACTAGCCGATTCTGTGCGTCACAACGCCGTTCGATACAGCGCGGCCACCCGCCTTTCGACAGGAAGCGCCTGCCCACCTTCGTACCTTCCGGGCTACACTGCGCCCCCATGCATCCACTCCTCATTGCTCTCGCGAGCACGATCATCATCAACGCGCAGGTCGCCGACGGTACCGGCGCACCCTTGCGCAAGGCCAACGTGCGGATCACCGACGACCGTATCGCTGCGATCGGCGATTTCCGGCCCGGCCGCACCGACCGCGTGATCGACGCGAAAGGCCTGGTGCTCGCGCCCGGCTTCATCGACATTCACAACCACTCGACGGAAGGCCTGAAGAGCGACCCACTCGCGACGACGCAGATCGCACAAGGCATCACGACGGTGCTGCTCGGCGCGGACGGCGACTCGCCGTGGCCGATCGGCCCGTGGCTCGAGGAGCGTCGACGCGATTCCGCGTCGCTCAATCTCGCCGTGACCGTCGGGCACGCGACGGTTCGCGAGCAGGTCATGCAGAAGGATTTCCGGCGCGTCGCCCGTCCGACGGAGGTCGCGGCGATGGCGAAGCTCGTCGAGCAAGGGATGAGCGAAGGCGCGATCGGCCTGTCGAGCGGGCTCGAATACGACGTCGCCAGCTACAGCAATACCGATGAAATGGTTGCGGTGGCCGCAGCGGCGGCGAAGCATGGCGGCTTTTACATGACGCACATCCGGGACGAAGCGGATCGTTCTTTTCCTGCGCTCGAGGAAGTGATCGCCATCGGCCAGCGTGCGCGGATTCCGGTCGAGCATTCGCACATCAAGCTCGGCACGGTGAAGGTCTGGGGTAAAGCAGCCGAGTACATTCGCCTGATCGAGGATGCGCGCCGCGGCGGCGTCGACTATCTGGCGGACTGCTATCCCTATGACGCCTGGTACTCCACGATCAAAGTGCTCGTACCGGACAAGCAGTACGAGTCGCCGGAGAGCGTCAAGGAAGCGCTCGCCGCTGTCGGTGGCGCCGGCAACGTGACGATTGCCAACTTCCCCGCGAACAAGGCCTATGAGCAGCAGACGATCGAGCAGCTCGCGCAAAACGAGCACATCGATCCGATCGAGATGTTCATCAAGATCATTCGCGAGGGCAATGCGGCCGACGATGACGCGGCGGTGGTCGCCAAGTCGATGACGGATGCGGACATCGAGCTGTTCTACAAGCAGCCGTGGGTGATGGTCGCGAGCGATGGCGGCATCGGCTTGCAGCATCCGCGCGGCGCTGGCACGTTTCCGCGTGTGCTCGGCCTGTTCGTGCGCGAGAAGCACTGGCTCACGCTGCCCGAGGCGATCCGCAAGATGACCTCGCTGCCGGCCAAACGCATGGGTTTGCGCGACCGCGGCACGCTGCGCAAGGGAACCTTTGCCGACCTGGTGCTGTTCGATCCGCAGACCGTCATCGATCGCGCCACGTTCGCCCAGCCCCAGGAGCTGCCGGTCGGCATCCAGACAGTCTTCGTCAACGGCGAGATGGTGTGGAGCGAGGGTCGCCCGACCGGTTCGCGGCCGGGACGTGTACTGACGCACTGATTGCGGGAGACCGCTGATGGTTACCAGACGTCGGGTCGTGGCAGGGTCCGCTGGCGCACTGCTGCTGGCCGGCATGACTGGAGGCCGAGCATTCGGCGCCGAGGATGCGGCCGACGAGGCACTGATCGCGCTGCCGGGCAAGCGGCCGCTCATCAAGCGCAGTTTCCGTCCCCCGAACTACGAAACACCGCTCGCCGACCTGCGCCGGCAGTTCACGGCCAACGACGCGTTCTTCGTGCGCTATCACCTCGCATCGATCCCGGAAGTCGATGCGCGCACGTGGCGATTGCGTGTGGCAGGCGCGAGCGTACAGCGTCCGCTGGAGCTTTCACTCGACGACCTGAAGCGCAGCTTCGAACGCGTCCAGATCGCCGCCCTCAACCAGTGCTCGGGTAACCGTCGCGGACTGTTCACGCCGCGAGCCGGCGGCGTGCAATGGACGTATGGTGCGATGGGCAACGCGATGTGGGGCGGTGTGCGCCTGCGCGACGTGCTGAACCGCGCCGGCGTGAACGGCGACGCGCTGGAAGTCGTGCTCGACGGCGCGGACCAGCAGGTGCTGCCCGGGACGCCGGACTTCGTAAAGAGTCTGCCCGTCGATCGCGCGCTCGACGAGCACACGCTGATCGCATTCGAGATGAACGGCGAGCCCCTGCCCCGCTGGAACGGCGCGCCGGCACGCCTGGTCGTGCCCGGCTGGACGGCAACGTACTGGGTGAAGCACCTGACGTCGATACGGGTGGAACCGCAGGCGTTCGACGGCTTCTGGATGAAGAGCGCTTACCGCATCCCGACGGGCAAGTTTCCCGGTGTGCGCTTTGCGAGCCAGGAAAATGCCGAGACGACGCCGATCACGCAGATCCTCATCAACTCGCTCGTCACGAGTCACACGGACGGCGAGCGTCTCGTCCGCGGCCGGCGTGTCGAGCTCGCGGGCTGGGCCTGGGACGGCGGCAGCGGCATCAGCGCCGTCGAGATTTCCCTGGACGAGGGCCGGTCGTGGCGACCGACGACGCTGGGTGAAGCGCCGAGTGCGTATTCATGGCGAGGATTCCGCTCGGCGCTCGACACGTCGAAGGCAGGTCCGCTGCACATCGCGATCCGCGCGACCGGGCGCAACGGCGAGCGCCAGCCGGAGAAACTGACGCCGAACCCTGCGGGCTATCATCACAACATCATCCAGACGTTGACGCTGGAGGTCGCATGACCGCCCCGCTGCGATACGTGCTGATCCTGTGCGCTACATCGTGCGCGAGTCTCGCGCTGGCGGCAGGCGAGGAAACCGTCAAGCTGCGCGACGCACCGGATCGCGACCTGGTCGTGGCGCGCTGCTCCACCTGCCACAGCGTCGACTACGTGCAAATGAATGCGCCGGTGTTCGATGGCGCCGGATGGCAGAAGAGCGTACGCAAGATGATCGATGCATTCGGCGCACCGATCAGCGAGGACGACGCCAAGCGCATCGTCGAATATCTCGGGAACAACTACTAGAGTCCGTCCGCATGCAGAAACTGCTCTTCGGCTTGATCGCCTGTTTCGCTCTCAGCAGCATCGCCCGAGCTGAAGGCCTCGACGAAGCGGCGGCCGATCGTTTCGCGCAACTCGCACTCGACTGCGTACACAAGGAGTATCCGAACAAGATCGCGCACTACATGACGAGCGATGCCGATCTGAAGCCGCCGCGGCAGCTGACTCCCGCGTTCTACGGCTGCTACGACTGGCATTCGACGGTGCACGGTCACTGGCTGCTCGCTCGCGTGATCAAGTTGTTTCCGAAGTCGGAGGTCGCCCGGAAGGCGCGAGCGGCACTGGCGTTGAGCCTGACACCGCAGAACATCGCGGCTGAAGTCACCTATATAACGGCGCCCGGACGGGAATCATTCGAGCGGCCTTATGGCCTGGCGTGGCTGCTGCAGCTCGCCGCCGAGCTGCGCAGCTCGGACGATCGGCAATTCCGCGAGTGGTCTACGACGCTGGCGCCGCTGGAAATTGCAGCGGCGGGGAAGCTCACGATCTGGCTGCCGAAGCTCAGTTACCCGATCCGCATCGGCGAGCATGACCAGACGGCGTTCGCATTCGGTCTCGTCTGGGACTGGGCGCAGACGACGAAGAACACGGAGATGAAGGCATTGCTGCGCGAGAAGGCGCAGCAGTTCTATCTCGGCGACAAGAACTG
>DATEML010000250.1:0-3145 GCA_035275585.1 Steroidobacteraceae bacterium
CGAGTATTTCGATGCCGCCCTGCGGCGCTTCAAGCGCGCCTGCGAGAAGGCGGGAGTGCTGACCGAGCTGCGGCGGCGCGAATTCTACGAGAAGCCGACGCAGGAACGGAAACGCAAGAAGGCGGCGGCCGTGAAGCGCCATATGAAGCGCGTCACCCGCGACGTCAGCGGCGGCCGCGGCCCCCGTCCGGCCCGCTCCTACTAAAGGCTCCCTGCCCCCTCACCGTACGTCGATGTCGCTCAAGGAACGCGTCACCGAGGACATGAAGGCGGCGATGCGCGCCAGGGACAGCGAGCGTCTCGGCACCATCCGCATGATCACGGCTGCCATCAAGCAGCGTGAAGTCGACGAGCGCATCACGCTGGACGACGTGCAGGTGCTGTCGGTCATCGAGAAGATGATCAAGACGCGCAAGGAATCCATCGTCCAGTTCAAGAGCGGCGGCCGGGACGACCTGGTCGCGCGCGAGACCAAGGAAATCGAGCTGCTGCAAGGCTACCTGCCGAGCCAGCTGTCCGACGGCGAAGTGGACGCCCTGATCCGCGAGGCGATCGCCGAGTCCGGCGCGACCTCGATCAAGGAAATGGGCAAGGCCATGGCGCTGCTGAAGCAGAAGGCGCAGGGCCGCACCGACATGGCGGCCGCCAGCGCGAAGCTGAAGGCGAAACTCTCCGGCTGAATTCTGTGTGGGTCGGGCTTCAGCCTGACTCTCTTTGCCCGATTCTTGCTTACCTATGCCGCCGCGTGCGAGCGGCATATTCTTTCTCACCGTGCCCGGCCGCATCCCACAACACTTCATCGACGAGCTCATCGCCCGCGCCGACATCGTCGAGCTGATCGGCAGCCGCGTGCCGCTCAAGAAATCGGGCAAGGAGTTCAAGGCCTGCTGCCCGTTTCACGGCGAGAAGACGCCGTCGTTTCACGTCGTTCCGGACAAGCAGTTCTATCACTGCTTCGGCTGCGGCGTGCACGGCACCGCCCTCGGCTTCCTGATGGAGCACGATCATCTGAGCTTCGTCGAAGCGGTCGAGGATCTCGCGGCGCGCGTCGGGCTCGAAGTGCCGCGCGAGGAAACGCCGGGTGCGCGCCAGGCGCCGCCGACCGATGCGCTGTTCGCGCTGCTCGACAAGACCGCGGAGCTGTACCGGCGCGAGCTGAAGGATTCGGAGCGCGGCAAGGACTATTTCAAGGCGCGCGGCCTCACCGGCGACACCGCCGCGAAATTCTCGCTCGGCTACGCGCCCGATTCCTGGGACTGCGTGCTGCAGCAGTTCGGCGCGAGCGAAGCGGAGCGGCTGAAATTGCTGCAAGTGGGGCTGGTGATCGAGCGCGAGCGCAAGCCCGGCGTGAACCCCGGTTACTACGATCGCTTCCGCGACCGCGTGATGTTCCCGATCCGCGATGCGCGCGGCCGCACGATCGGCTTCGGCGGACGCGTGCTCGACAAGGGCGAGCCGAAATACCTGAACTCGCCGGAGACCGAGCTCTTCCACAAGGGCCGCGAGCTGTACGGCTTGTACGAAGCGCGGCAAGCGTCGCGAACCCTGACGCGGCTGCTCATCGTTGAAGGCTACATGGACGTCGTGCGCCTGCATCAGGCCGGTATCACTTACGCAGTCGCCACGCTCGGCACGGCGACGACGCCGGAGCATCTGTCGCGCGTGTTCCGGATCTGCAACGAGCTCATCTTCTGCTTCGACGGCGACCGCGCGGGCCGCGCCGCCGCGTGGCGTGCGCTCGAAAATTCCCTCAGCCAGGTGCGCGAAGGCCGGCAGCTGCGCTTCCTTTTCCTGCCGGACGGACACGATCCGGATTCGCTGGTCGGCGAGGAAGGACGCGAAGCCTTCGAGGCACGGCTCGCCAAGGCCATGCCGCTGTCCGAATACTTCATCGCTCATCTGCAGTCGCAGGTCGACGTGAACACGGTCGACGGCCGCGCGCGCTTCGGCGAATTGGCGAAGCCGCTGCTGGAGCGCATCCCGGCCGGCATCTACCGCGAGCTGCTCGGCGATGAAATCGCCCGGGTCGTGCGGCTCGACCCGCAGCGTCTTGCGGCGGCGCTGAACACGGCAGCGCCCGCAAGCAGCGCCGCAAATAGTCGTGAAAGCGGGCGCAAACCCCCAGCGGCGTTCGCGCGTAAACCCGCAGCCGGCGGTCGGCGGAACCTGGTTCGCCAAGCGGTTCAACTCCTAGTCCATTATCCGGGGATCGCCGACAAGGTCGGCGACCTGACGGCTCTGCGCGCGCTGGATCGCCCCGGAATCTCTCTGATCGTGCAGCTCGTAGAGGAATTGCATGATCAACCGTGCGACAAGACCGCGGTTTTGCTTGAACGCTGGCGTGGCCGCCCCGATGTTGAGCACCTGGAAAAGCTGGCCGCCATGGAACTGCACATCGCAGACCCGGCGGGTGCGGCGCAGGAACTGCTGGGTGCGCTGGAGCGCTTGCTGAAGGAAGACGAGACCCAGCGGCGTTTTGCCGAAACGGTCAGTAGACATAAGCGCGAGGGGTCCCCGGAGGGCGAACCGGCCGAAATCGAGCCGCCGCCGGGGGCAAACCGGGGCACCCCGGCCCCGGGCAGAACCTAGCATCCGCAGAGCGATCCAAGTACACTGCGCGGTCTTTTTATCCCCCGCGCCCCAACTCAGGTCAGTCAGACCTGGGGTGAGTCCAGAGCGAATTCAGAGGGCCTCTAACTTGAGCAAGACTTTGGCAGCAAAGAAGGAACCGGCACAGATTGCCGACGAGCGTCAGTCGCAGCTGAAGCTGTTGATCGCGCGCGGCAAGGAGCAGGGGTTTCTGACTTACGTCGAGGTCAACGATCACCTGCCCAGCGAAATCGTCGATCCGGAGCAGATCGAAGATATCGTCAACATGATTAACGACATGGGCATTCCCGTTTACGAGAAGCCCCCGGAGTCCGAATCGCTGCTGCTGACGGAACCGGTCGTCGCCGACGAAGAAGCCGCCGAAGAGGCCGCTGCCGCGCTCGCCACGGTCGACGCGGAGTTCGGCCGCACCACCGACCCGGTGCGCATGTACATGCGCGAGATGGGCACGGTCGAGCTGCTGACGCGCGAGGGCGAAATCCGCATCGCCAAGCGCATCGAGGAAGGTCTCGACGCCGTCCGCACGGCGCTGTCG
>DATEML010000251.1:0-18101 GCA_035275585.1 Steroidobacteraceae bacterium
TGTGTCGGCGCGAGTGCTTCTCGTCCGCGTGCACGTCGCGATACAACAGCATGTCGAGCAGCCGCTGCTCGCGCGCATCATCGAAGCCGCACGTGGACAGGAATCGCTGCGGATTCTCGTACGTGCCGAACAGCATGTCCCACCACACGATGTCGCCGTAGTTGTTCTTGTGCCGCCCGTGCTGGTGGTGAATGCGATGCATCTCGGGCCGCTGGAAAATGTAGCCGATCCAGCGCGGCGTGCGGACGTTGGTGTGATAGAAGAACTCGCCCAGCGCCGTGCACGCGGTGTAGATCGCGCCGGCTTCGAGCGACAGGCCGAGGATCGTATAGACGAGCAGGCTGCCGATCAGCGAGTTCACGATCATCTCGCCCGGGTGCTTGTAGAAGGACGTGATGACTTCGATACGCTGCGGGCTATGGTGGATCTGGTGAAAGCCGCGCCACAGGAAGTCGACTTCGTGCCGCCAGCGATGCCACCAATAGAAGACGAACGTCGCGATGAAGTACGCAATCAGTCCGCCGGCGAGCGGCGATACGTGCTGCGAGAGCTCGAAGAGGGACTGTGACGAGAGCCAGCGCTCCCAGGTCACGCCCGCGAGCAGCACGACGCTCAGCTGCACGAGATTGACGAGTACCACTCGAGTCGGCCAGGTGCGCACTGCAGGCAATCGCCAGCCCGGCAACAGTTTCTCCAGGCAGAAGCAGCCGATTGCTACGGCAAGGATGTAGGCGAGCATCCCTTCCTTGGGTCGTGCTCGCCTCGCGAAGTTCAGTCGCGAACCACCTGGTAGCGGACATAAGCAGCCACTCGCTGCTTCGACCCATCCGTATAGATGAGCGGCTCGTTGATCTCCCAGGCCTCCGGCGGCGAGTCGTAGTGAACTTCCGCGGTGACCGGCACGTCGGCGAGATACGGCAGCTTCGGCCCCGGCGCGATATGGGAAGCCGATCGCCGCTCCAGCGGCGACCGGCCTGCCAACAGCTCGGCAAACTCGTCGGCGTCCACGCTCAACGAGCAGCCGAGAACTTCATCGACGTCCTTGCCCGCGGGCGTCTGCCGTATCGCACAGTCCATGACCTCCGCGGAGTCCGGAAGAGGCTGCGCAAATATCAGTTGCGCAACCTCGTCGTATTCTTCGTACGGCACCCGCATCGTATGCGGGGTCGCATGCCAGATAGCAGGCACTGCGATTGTTGCAACGGCCGCAAGGCCGATCAGCCAGGCCGCCATGACCTTCGCTTTCATATGCACCCCCTGACACTTCTCCTAAGGTGCACACGATGATGAGGGTTCGCGACCCGTTGTTCTGTCAATCCGTTGACAGTCGGCGACAGGGTCCGGCCGCTATTTCTGGGCGTTGGGATCCCCGTATTTCGGCTCGCTCAGGAAATGCTCGTCGGTGAGGCTCGACAGAAACGCGAGCAGATCCTCGCGCTCCTGCGCAGTCAGCGTAAAGCCTCTGATGAACGGACTCTTGCCGGGATGCGCGCGACCGTCGCCCGCGCGTGGCCCGTCCGTCAGCACGCGCCCGCCCGCCGAATAGAAGTCGATCACATCGTCGAGCGTTGCGAGACTGCCGTCGTGCATGTACGGCGCGCTGCGCTCGATGTTGCGCAACGTCGGCGCCTTGAAGCGATCCTGGTCGGCGGGCGCTCCCGTCACTGCGAACAATCCGTAGTCGGCGCCGCTGACGTATGTCTCGCTGCGCGGATACAGCCCGGTGATGTGGAACGCGCGCTCGGAGACGGCGGCGCTCTCGTGCGTCACGAACTGACTGAAGTTGAACCCCGCGTGGCAGTGCGCGCACTCGAGGCGCTCCGACATGAACAGGTTCATGCCACGCACCTGCGACTGCGTCAGCGCGGCATCTTCGCCGTAGTAGGCGTAGCGATCGAACGGCGAGCCGAACGAGATCAGCGTCCGCACGAAACTCGCGAGCGCCTTCGCGACGTTGGCGAACGTGACTCCCTCGCTCGCGCCGGGAAACGCGCGCGCGAACAGCTTTTCGTAGCCAGGGTCGCTGCGCAAGCGCGCGAGAATCTCCTGCTCGTGCCCCGCGGCGCCCATCTCCACCGGCTTGTCACCGAACAACGGCAGCAGCACGTGCTGCTCGATCGTGTTGATGCCGGGATGCGCCCACGTGAACGTTGCGGTGTACGCGACGTTGACGAGCGCCATCGAGTTGCGATGGTGCTTCTGACCCGTCGAGCCGGTCGCTATCGCAGCCTCTTCGCTGAACCCATGCGCTTGCCGATGACAGCTGGCACAAGCCTGCGTGCCGTTGGCCGATAAGCGCTTGTCGTAGAACAAGTGTCGCCCGAGCTCGACCTTCTCGACGGTGAGCGCGTTGTCCTCGGGGACGCGCGGCTTCGGGAATCCCGGCGGCAACTGCCACTCGTACGGCGTTTCGCGCGCGCAGCCGCTCACGGCGAGCGCGACGACGAGCAACGATGCATGAGCCCGACTCACTGCAGTACCCAGAGACTCTGCGGGATATCCGGCTGCAATCCGGTCGCGGCATATGCGCTCCGGCAGGCAGGATCGACCTGATAGTCGCCGGTACATACGACGTAGCTCGCCGCCTGAGCCGCCGCGATCAACGAGTCCAGCCGCAAGCGAACGACGCCGTGCAACGGATCGCCCTTCAGCTCTATCCGCATCTCGTTGGGATGCGCGCACGGCTGCGCGGGCGGACGCAGAGCAGAGGCGGAGCTGCATCCCGTACTACCGAGATGAAATGCCCACTCGTGACCCGCGACGGCGAGATCGGCGCGCAGAAACTTGTGGCCCGATTGCCAGTTCCAGAACATCTCGCCGCGATCGAGCGGCGCCGCGGCCGCGAGCGGGTTGGCATGGTTCAGATCGAACGGCACACCGACGGTCAGGCGAATGCCCGAATACGTCGCGGCACCGCCTTCGACACTCCCGTGAATGCTGGCATGACGCGCAGTTGTCGAGTCACCAGCGAGGTCGATCAGCGCCACGCGCTCGTTCTGCCAAGGTGCGGCGGCCGCGAACCTGAACGGCCTTGGCTTTCCGTGCTCATCGATGAGCTCGATCTCGTGAACATAAAACTGCAGCGAGTGGACGGTGGCGTCGTCGCCGCCCGCGATGCCGAAATGGACTTCGGCCTGCGTCGCGCCGGAGCCACACGACGACAGAAAGACGATGCCGAGCGCCACCGCCGGCAGTAAGATGACCGCCATGCCAGCGCTGATTCGCAGGGGAAACCTGAGCATGAGCACTCTCACAACTCGAAATGCCTCGCTGCTCCTGGCGACGTTGCTATCTTGCTGCATCTTCCCAGCAGCGGCCGACGACGGCAAACCTCGTTACGTCTCCGGCTCCGGCCGCGACGAGGGCGACTGCCTCAACCGGTTCCGCCCGTGCCGCTCGCTCAGCTATGCGATCGCCCAGTCGAGCAAGGGCGACTCGATCCAGGTCGCCGAGGGCACGTACGTCATCCGCCAGTCGGCGCAGCTGTTCGATCTGCTTTCGGCGAAGGGCCGCGTGAACGCCGGCTTCAGCAAGTACAGCGCCTACTCCGAGCGCAACGCGCGCAGCGAAACGCTGTTGATCGGCGTGCCGCCCGAGTTCCGCGAGCGCTTCGAGGCCGCGGGCTTCACCGTGATCGCGGACACCAAGGGACTGGAAGTCACCAACGCGGAATCGCGGCGCATGCGCAAGATGACCGCACAGGTCACCGAGTCCGAGAAGAGTCACGCCGCCGCGCCGTGCACCGGCAACGTCTCGAGCGGTTTTCCGTGCCAGTCCGTCAGCCTGCTGTCGCACCTGGCGTTCGACACGCTCAAGCCGGTCTCGACGAAGGCGAACGACATCTGGGGCTTCACGGACCTGAATACCGGCCGCGAGTACGCATTCATCGGCGTGGAGAACGGCGTCGCGATCATCGACATCACCGACCCGACCACGCCCGAGCAGGTCGGCGCGCCGACCGGCACCAGCACGACGTGGCGCGACATCGAGATCTACCAGGTGTTCGACGCGAGCGCGCAGCGCTGGCGCGCATACGCCTACGTCACGGCCGACGCAGTACAGGACGTACTGATGGTGCTCGACCTGAGCGGGCTGCCGAACGGCATCGAGCGCGTCAACTTCCAGTCGGACCACCGCTCGGCGCACACCGACTACATGCTGAACTCCGACTTCACGTACGGCATCTCGCAGACCGGTGAGACGCCAGTGCTGGCAATCGCGGGCTCGAATCTCGTCAACGGCAATCACCGGCTGTACTCGCTCGCCAATCCGCGCGCACCGGCGCTGCTGAGCGTCTCGGCGTCGGGCTATGCACACGACCTTGCTTCGTTCCCTATCAAGGACGCGCGCAAGGACACCCAGTGCGTCAACGCGCAGAGCCGTCCGGTGTGCCAGGTGCTGACGGACTTCAACGAGAACACGGTCGACGTCTGGGACGTGAGCGACCCGACTTCGCGGCAACTGCTCGCAAGCCAGCCGTATCCGAATGCGCGCTTCGTACACACGGGCTGGTGGACGGATGACGGACGCTACCTGTACGTCAACGACGAGCTCGACGAGCGCGATCTCGGTCTCAACACGACGATCCGCATCTTCGACATGGCCGACCTGCGCACGCCTACGCTGGTCGGCTCGTGGGTCGGACCGACTCGTGCGATCGACCACAACACCTACGTCAAGGGCAACCGCCTGTACTTCGCCAACTACAGCGAAGGCCTGACGATCCTCGATATCTCGAACCCGGTCACGCCGGCGCGCATCGGCTTCTTCGATACGTGGCCCGCGAACAGCGAGACCGCTTTCGTCGGCGCGTGGGGCGTCTATCCGTTCTTCGCGAGCGGCACCATTGCGGTCAGCGACATCAACAGCGGTCTGTACCTGCTCCGCAACGAGACGCTCACGACCCCGCGCGGTGCGTTCTCTGTCGCGAACGCCAAAGTCTCCGGCACGGAGGGCCAGGCGCTGGCGATCGGCGTGAATCGCAACGGCGGCGGCACGGGTGCAGTCTCCGTGCAACTCGACGTGCTGTATGCGACCGCCGCCTCGGCCGACGCGACACTCGCATCCACGACACTCAACTGGGCGGATGGCGACACAGCGCAGAAGAGCGCGACGTTGAATCTCGCGTCGGACAGCGAGGACGAGGACCTGGAGGTGTTGATGGTGCGGCTGGTCGATCCGCGCGGTGGCGCGAGCGTCGACTATCCGGACACCTCACAGGTGACCATCGGCGACAGCGGCAAGACGACGCGCGTGCGGGTCCTCGATGAACAGCCAACGGTCGATGAAGCGCGCGCCAAGGCGTATGTCACGCTCACCCGGCGCGGCTCCGCGAGCGGCGAAGCTCGTGCGAGCTACCGAACGATTGCCGGCGGAACCTACACCGGCGCAACGGCGACGCAGGGCGATGTGATCTGGCCGGACGGCGACGTCAACGCCAAAACCGTGACCGTTGCGCTCAATCCAGCCACGCTCGGCGCCGGACAGAGCGGCACGTTCCAGATGGAGATTTTCAACCCGGCCAACGCGTCGCTGGAAACGGCGGCCGGGACCAACGTCGCAGTGCTCCCGGTGACCGTTACGGTGCGTGACTTCGCAGCCGCAACGCCTCCTCCGCCACCGCCACCGCCAGCCAACTCGGGCGGCCGAAGCGGCGGCGGTGGAATGCACCTGCTATGGCTGCTCGCGTGCGGTCTGCTCGCTGCCGCCCGTCGCAGATCCTGACTCGAACGTGTATTCGTGCTGGGCGTCACGCGTCGTCAGCGTCTTCTTCGCACCGCTGCCGACGACGAACTCGAACCCGCTGACGCCGGGCGAGATCGTGATGAACGACATCGTGCCGTCGGGGTTGCGGCGCGAAGCGACCTCGCTCTTCCATTCACCGAAGTCGAATTCCGTTTTCGGTCCGGTGCGCTGTACCGTCAGCTCGCCCAACGCCGTATTGCTGTAGCGCGCGCCGAGCTTCGCTGCTTCCTGCGCATTCGCCGGCACGACGAGTGTCTTGCGATCTGCAGCGATGTGCGCGAAGAACGTCTTGGCTGAAGCTGCCAGGTCCGCGTCGGCCTCGGGGCGGCCGTCGAACAGCACTTCCTGAAGCTTGCGGCTGAAGCCGCTGCGAATCAGCCAGCCGGGATCGCCGTTCGTGAGCACGATCGCGCCGACCTGCTGATCCGGCAGCCACAGCATGTCGCTGTGGAACCCGATCATGTCGCCGCCGTGATGAACGACCGGCACGCCGTACGTCGTGTCGACCATCAGTCCCATGCCGTACACCTCGTCCTTGCCGATCGGCACCTGTGCTTTGCGCCGCGCCAGCAGCGGCTCTTGCGAAATGTAACGCCGACCGTCCGGCAATGCGCCGTTCGCCAGCTCCATCGACACGTACTTCAGCATGTCGTTCACGTTGCTCCAGCCGGCGCCGGCGGGACGCAGCGGAATGATCGAGTAGTTCAGCTCGGAGACGGCGTGCGCGGGCTTGCCGTCCACATCGGGCGCATGCGCAGCCGCATGATTGCCCGCCTGCGCTCGCGCGTAGTCGAACGTCGTGGATCTCATGCCGAGCGGATCGAACACTTCGGTCTGCATCGCCTTGTCGTAGGCCGCGCCGATCTCGAGCTGCGGATACAGCACGTGCCCGCCGGTGAAGCCGGCGGCGCCCGCGAGCAGGTTCGAGTACTGGAACATCTCGCCGAACTTGCTGGTCGGCTGCACGGTGGCGAGCGTGGCGAGCGCGCCTTCGGGCGTGACGCCCTTGAACTGGAACAGCCATTCGAAGTCCTGCCGCGGCAGGCCCGTGCACGCGCAGATCAGATGCTCGACGAGCACGCGCCGCGTCGTGTCGGCATTGCCGAGCTTGAACTGCGGCAGGAGCTTCGTCACCGGCGTTTGCCAGCCGATCTTCCCCTGATCGACCAGCTTCGCGAGCAGCAGCGTCGTGAGGCCCTTCGTGTTCGACGCAATCATGTAGAGCGTGTCGCCGTCGACCTTCGCGGGCTTGCCCAGCTCGCGCACGCCGAGGCCGCCGGAGAACACGACCTTGCCGTCCTGCACGAGACCGAGCGACACGCCGGGCACGCCGGTCGCCTTCTGCCCGTCTTCAATGAACTTCGTGAGCCGGGCGATACGGGCAGCATCGAGACGGTTCGCTTTCTTGCCCGCGAACGTCTCGCGCGAGTAGCCCTTCGGCAGCAGCTTGTCGAAAATCAGCACGACCTGTGCGAGGCGCTTCTCGCCGACCGCCTGCGCCATGTCGTAGATCGAGACGGTCCAGACGTCATTCGCGAACGCCGCGCTCGCGGACACGTCGCGTCGCTCGTTGGGCGAAGTCTCATAACTGTAGCTGCGCCGTTTCGACCAGCCGTCCTTGTCGGGCCGGTCGGTCGCGACCTTCAGCGGCCACTTCGGTTTCTGGTACGCGGCCCAGCCCGCAGCGACCGCTGCATCCGCGTCGCTGGCGCGGACATCGACGATCACGATGCGCGAGTCGCCCTCGGGCGCTTCGATGATCGTCGCCGGCCCGCGCACCGAGACACTCCACCCTGCGGGTGCGATGAACGTGTTACCGAGCGCAGTCGTCTTCGCGGTGTCCGCTTGCAGCGGTTCGGCAGGAGCGGCGGCAGACTGTGCCGCGCCGCAGACGACGAGAAGGAATGCCAACGTCAGTGTTCGCATGATTCATCCCCTGCAGTTCTTGTCTCGGCTCAGACGCGAATGCCCGCGGCGATGCAGCGCACGAGCGGCTCAGCATAACGCACGTTCGGGTCGCGCTCCGGATCATAGATAGCGAAATCCGCGCCCGCTACCCGCCCCGACGCGCATAACGTTCGGATCAGCGCACTGAGCTGCGCGTAATCGAAGCCCGGGCTGCCCGGCGAATCCACCGCCGGCATCACGTCGGCATCGAGCACGTCGAGATCGACGTGCACCCACACTTTGTCGAGCCCTCGCGCCTGCAATTTCGCAATGACGGCACGTGCCGAGACTTCGACGCCGTCGGCGAGCACACGCTGGACCGTCCATTGCGCGATGCCCGTTCCGGTCAGACGACCGTCGCGCTGTCCGATCTGGACGATGTCGGCGTCGTCCGCCAGCGGCTTGCCGATCTGCGGCCAGCTCGTGAGCAACTCCTCGCCTCGCCCGCTCGCCAGCGCGAGGTCCATGCCCGCGACGGCACCGAGCCGTCGCGACGTGTCGTAGTTCGCCGGATGATAGAAATCGCTGTGGCCGTCGATGTGCACGAGCCCGCGGCCGCCCGCGACCCGCGAACCGTACAGGCCGCCGAGCAGAACGCTGCAATCGCCGCCAATGACTACGGGAAAGCGCCCGCGATGCAGGATTTCCACGACCTTCCCGGCCATCTGCAGCGAGAACGCACGGATCGTCACACCGTTGCGGATGCGCGTACCGGCCTGAGCGTCGAACTGATACGCCGGCCGTTCGAGCGAGATCACCTCCTCCGCGTTCAGCGCGTGTGCGAGCCCCGCATCCATCAGCGCTTGCGGTGCGCGCCACGTTCCTTGCTGCCGGTTGCCGATGGGACTCAAGCCGAGATTGCTCGGCGCCAGGACGATGCTCACGGCACTGCCGCTTGCGCTCGCGGGCTGCGCCAGCAGCGCTGCGGCCGTGGTCATCATGAATTCCCGGCGCGTCATGACCATCGGCCGCTCTCCGGCGTGATAACTGTTAAAGACTATTGCACCGGTTAATGGATTGCGTCAACCGAGTGACTGCTGCATCGAGGGAACCCTTCCTGAGATTCGCTCGTGTCCTGCTTGAAGGTGGGGAGAGCGAGTCACTTGAACACTACCAACGAGGACCCTCCAGCCGAGCTGCAATGGCCGTTCATCGATCGGCGCAAGGGCGGGGATCGCCGCCATGGCGACCGCCGCAAGGCAGAGCGCCGGCAGGGCGACAGGCGCTCGCTGGTCCCACCGTCAGCGCGTCAGCTGAACCCCTCCTTCACCGGCCGCGAGCGGGACATCGTCGATCTGCTGATGCAGGGAATGACGAACCGGCAGATCGCACAGGCACTCGGCATCGCCGAAGCGACGGTCAAGAAGCATTTGCATCACGTCTTCAGGAAGCTCGGCGTCCGCAGCCGTGCACTGCTGATCGTCGAGCAGACGGCTAAGAAGAAGCGGTGACTGATCCTACGCCGCGACGGCGGCGTGCAGGTGCAGCTCCAGGCAGCGAGCGAGCTCTTGGCGGTCGAGCGGCTTGGCGAGATGATCGTCCATGCCCGCTTCCAGGCATTCGATTTCGTCCTTCTTCATTGCGTTCGCAGTCAACGCCACGATCGGGACGCGCTCGCCGTTGCGCTCGCGCGCGCGAATCTCACGCGTCGCTGCGTAGCCGTCGAGCACCGGCATCTGACAGTCCATCAGCACCAGGTCATAGCCGCCCTTCGCCCATGCATCGACGGCCTCGCGCCCGTTGGCGACTGCGTCGACGACGTAGCCCAGCTTTTGCAGGAAGCGCGTCGCGACTTTCTCGTTCACGACATTGTCTTCCGCAAGCAGAATGCGTTTGCCTGCGCCGCGCACCCCGTCGGTGTCGACGTGCGACTGCTCCGGCAACGATGCGGCGGACTGGCCGCTCACGACATCGAAGCGCGCGGTGAGCCAAAACGTCGAGCCCACGCCTTCGCGACTCTCCACGCCTGCTTCGCCGCCCATGAGCTCGGCGAGACGTCTCACGATCGACAGGCCGAGCCCCGTGCCGCCGTACCTGCGCGTCGTCGATGCGTCGACCTGCGAGAACGGCTTGAACAGCGTATGGACGCGATTCGCGGGAATGCCGACGCCGGTGTCGCGCACTTCGAGGCGCAGCATCGTGCCGCCCATCGCCGACGCCGCTGCACTGACCGCGAGCGTCACGCTGCCGCGCTCAGTGAACTTGACAGCGTTGCCGCACAGATTCACGAGGACCTGCCGCAACCGCCCGGCGTCGCCGCGCACGAACACGGGCACCGCATCGCCGACTTCCGCCCGCAGAGCGAGTCCCTTCGCCTCGGCCGAGACGCTCATCATGCGCACGACGTGATCGAGCAGCTCGCGCGGCGCGAACTCGATCGCCTCCAGGTCGAGCTTGCCCGCTTCGATCTTGGAGAAGTCGAGGATGTCGTTGATGATCGTCAGCAGCGCCTGCGCGCTGCTGCGGATCGTCTCGGCCGTCTCGCGCTGGCCTCGCTCGAGTGGAGTGTCGAGCAGCAGATCGGTCATGCCGATGACGCCGTTCATCGGCGTGCGGATCTCGTGGCTCATGTTGGCGAGGAACTCGCCCTTCGCCTGATTCGCGACCTGCGCCATCTGCGCGAGGGTCGCGAGGCGCTCGTTGCTCGCGTGCAGCTCGCGCGTACGCTCGCGCAAGTCCCGCTCGGCGGTGACCAGCCGGTCATGTTCGAGCAGCGACATGTTCTGGCGGACGAACGCCAGCACGGTGACGATGGCGGCGCCGGCCATCGTCGCGAGCTGCACCGAGCGCAGCACGTCGGGGACGGCCCACACGATCGCCACGCTCACGACCGCGGCTGCGATCGTGATGAGCGGAATCAATCGCAGCAGCGCTTCGCAGCGTCGCTCCCAGGCCGCGCTCGGCTCGATCTGCGTCCGCCACACCGATGCACCCCAGCCGATGGCGAGCGCGAAAGCGGAGAATGCGAGGTTCAGCAGCGTGCCGGCAGCGGGGAGGCGCACGTCGATGTCGGCGTTCCAGATCATCCACACGACGCCGTTGCCGATCATCGCAACGCTGAACACGATGCGGCGATAGTCGGGCCGCAGGCGCATCGTGGGCACGAGCACGGCGAGCAGACAAACCGGCGTCAGCAGGCAGATCGGAAAGACGACCAGCACCGCGATATCCACCGGCGCCATCCATCCCTGCCGCGGCAGGTAGAGATCCAGCGTGAGCGTGAGCAGCACCAGGGCGAGTGCGAACACATCGAGCAGGAACGTACGCAGCTGCAGCCCACGATGCTCGCGCAACGCCGCGACGAAGCCGAGCAGGACGCACGGACCCAGCATCAGGAAGAACGCATCGCTCAACTCAGGAATCGGGGCGAACCCCGTGATCATGTAGTAGTCGTAGACCAGGTCGCCGACTGCGGTGAGCGTCAGACCGATCGCAAACCAGCGCCGCACCGTGCGGTCGGCGCCCGAGGCGTCGAGCACACCGAGCCAGCCGACGATCGCCGCGGCGACATAGGCCAGCGTCCAATGCAGGATGTCGAACACCTGTGCCACGCCCGGATCCAGGCTCGTCCACGCCAGGACAAACAGGATGCAGACGCCCACGCCCGCAAGGACCATGACCCTTGCAGCGAGACGCCGGGCGTCCGCGGATGAAAGTCGGAGCTGCACTGTGACTGTGACGGCCTGAGCGGCCCAATCTGAAATGCGGATGATCCCTGCAGCGGCCATCGGAGAATCCCTGAATGGGCCCCTGCTAGACTTCGCGGACTTCGATCCGTGGAGGTGGTCAGTGCGCGCTGTCGGCCGATTCTCGATCCCATCTCTCTTATTGTTCTGCAACGCTGCCGCATTCGCGCAGGTCGGAGCGCCGGACACGCCCGAGCCGGGCTCCATCGACGAGATCGCCAAAGCCACGACGGCCCCGCAATTCCTGTCGCCGTGGGTCTCGTATCTGCCCGCTTCGTCCTCAGTGCCCTCGCCGCGCGCGTTTCTCAAGCGCATCCCGGGAGCGCCGGGCGAGCTCGTCGACTCGGCCACGGCGTACGGTTACGCACGGGCGCTCGCTGCCGCTTCACCGCGCGTCGAGCTCTTCACGATCGGTAGATCGGAAGAAGGTCGCGACATCGTGTTGCTCGCGATCGCGGACGAGCAAGGGATTCAATCGCTCGAGCAGCTCAAGCGCGACACTGCCGCGCTGGCCGATCCGCGCACGACAGATCCGGCCGCGGCGGAGCAGATCGTCGCGCGCGCGCGGCCGATCTACTACTTCAACGCCGCGCTGCATTCGGACGAGACCGGCTCGACGGAATCGGTGCTGGAGCTGGCTTACCGCCTGGCGGTGTCGGACCAGCCGATGATCGAGCGCATCCGCGGCAACCTGGTCGTGCTGATCAATCCGGTCTCGAATCCCGATGGACGCGACAAAGTCGTCGAGTGGTTCTACCGCTACCTGAAGGGCAAGACCGACCGCAATACGCTGCCGCGTCAATCGCCGCCGTACTGGTCGAAGTACGCGTTCGTCGACATCAACCGCGACGCGCATCAGCTGGTGCACGAGACCACGCGCGCGGTCTCGCGCATGTTCTTCGACTGGCATCCCACCGTCGTGCACGACCTGCACGAGAGCGTCGCGCTGCTCATGTCGTGGAACGGCACCGGGCCGTACAACCCGAACATCGATCCGATCACGTTCAGCGAGTTCCAGGCGCTGAGCTTCCACGAAGTGCAGACGCTGACGTCGTTCGGCATGCCGGGCGCAGCGACCTGGAATTTCGGCGAGGCGTTCGCGCACCTGTACCTGGACTCGGTGGCGATGAACCACAACTCGATCGGACGCGGCTACGAGACATTCGGCAACGGCACGGCGGAGACGCTGCAATGGACCCTGACGCCGGACGAAACCTCGCGCGAGTGGTATCGCGTGCTGCCTGCGCCGTCGACGCCATTCCTCTGGTCGGCGCGCGACAACGTCAACTACAACGAGACTGCTGCGCTCGCCGCGCTCGACATGGCAGCGACGCAATCGAAGATGCTGCTGCGCAGTTTCTATCGCAAGGGCTTCAATTCCTGGCGCAAGGGCGTCGAGGAGCCGCCCTACGCATTCGCGATCGCGCCGGACCAGGGCGATCCGCTGCGCGTCGCGCAGCTGATCGCGCGGCTGCAGTCGCAGCACATCGAAGTGCAGCGCGCGAACGCGGCGTTCACCGTGAAGGAAGGCTCGTTCGGCGTCGGCACGTACCTGGTGCGGCTCGACCAGCCGTACCGGAACTACGCCGTGGATCTGCTCGCTCCGCAGGAGTTTCCGAAGAACGGCGGCGAGCCGTACGACGATGTGTCGTGGGAGCTGCCCGCGCACTATCACGTCGCGGCAGTCGCGATCGCCGATCCGGCAATCAAGGACGTCGGCGCAGTGGCGCTGACCGAGGCGCCGGCGCCTCGCGGCAAGGTCACCGGCGACGGACCGGCCTACGTCATGAAGGACACCGGTCAGGAGGGATTGCTCGAAGCGCGCTATCGACTGGCGAAGTTCCGGATCGAGATCGCGGAGCGCGCGTTCAGGATCGGCGACACGGAGTATCCCGCGGGCTCGTGGATCCTGCCCGCGCAGTCGGGACTCGCCGCTGCCCTTGGAGATCTCGATAACCATGTCGCGCTCGAATTCGATTCGCTCGCGGCCGCTCCCGATGTCGCACGTCACGTCGCGAAGGCGCCGCGCCTCGGCGTATGGGTGCCGTGGGCGGACACGGACAGCATTGGCTGGCTGCGCCACACACTCGACGAGCGCAACGTTCCCTACGCGTACGTGCGCGACGAAGACATTCGCGCCGGCAACCTCCGCGCAAAGTACGACGTGCTCCTCTACGGTCACGTCGACCTCGAGCTGGCCGAGCAGATCCACGGCATTCCGCAGGCGTGGGGTCCGATGCCCTTCAAGAAGACGAAGCAGACGCCCAGTCACGGCACGCCGGCGGCGTCCGACGACATTACCGGCGGCATCGGCTGGGAGGGGCTCGGGCAGATCCAGAAGTTCGTCGAGAGCGGCGGCGTGCTGGTCACGCTCGGCAGCGGCTCGATGCTCGCGTTGGAAGGCGGCATCGTGCGCGGCGTTCGTCGCGATTCCGGCGGCGTGCCCCGCAGCGCCGGCAGCGGCGGCGCCGAGTCTGCGCAGGCTGCAGTTGAGTCGGTCACGCGCACACCCGGTTCGCACGTGCGCGTGTCCTTTGCGCAGCCCGATCATCCGATCGCGTATGGCTATCCGGCGCACACGTATGTCTTCCGGCAGAACTACCCGCTCTACGCCGTGCCTCGGCACTGGCTGCGCATGGCTTTCTGTACGACGTGTCTCGACGGACCGCCCGATCCCAGCGGCGTCGTGATGCAGTGGGGCGACGCAGGCACCGACGCGCCGTTCCTCGTCAGCGGACAGGTCTGGGGCGAATCGAACCTGATCGGCCGTCCGGCGATTTTCGACATGCCGGTCGGGCGCGGCCGTGTCGTCGCCTTCAACTTCAATCCGCTGCACCGCGACCTCAATCGCGGCGATCAGCGGCTGCTGTGGAACGCGATCCTCAATTGGGAAGCGATCCTTGCGCGGCGCGCGGCCGACGATTAGCTATCATTCAGCCATGAACGAACCAAAGCCCCGACGACGCGGGCACTGGATCTCCGGCGTGTTGTTCGTGCTCATCGCCCTGGTGGCGATCGGCGCGATCGTGCTGCAGCTCGCCGTATCACGACACTGACAATACGAAGCAATCGTCGGCACGCAGATCGACGCGAACGGGTGTCGGCGCGCGGCGGACTGGTTCGTCCTTCGGCGGAAGGGCCGAAGGTCGGTCCATCCTCCGGAGAGAGATCCCATGAATGCCGAAGTTCAATGCCCGGGTACCCAGACCCAACCGCAGGTCCGTGGCGGTGTCGTCGCCTATCTGCTCGTGAATGGCGCCAGCAAAGCGTCCGAGTTCTATCAGCGTGCGTTCGCCGCGACCGAAGTCGCACGCCAACCGGTGGACGAAAAGGGCCGGACCATGCACGTCCACCTGTACGTCAACGGCAGCTCGCTGATGTTGTGCGACCCGTATCCCGAATACGGCCATGCGCTGGAGAAGCCGCAGGCGTTCGACCTGATGCTGCAGGTCGATGACATCGATGCGTGGTTTGCGCGTGCGGCTGCGGCCGGCGCGGAAGTCGTCCAGCCGGTCCAGGAGATGTTCTGGGGCGCCCGGTATGGGCAGCTGCGCGATCCGTTCGGCGTACGCTGGTCGATGAATCAACCGCTCGGATAGCCCGAAAGTCAGCTATTCGCATAGCAACGCGTGTGGTACGTTCGAGCGACCCAGGCTCGAGCGTGCTGCATGCGATCCAGAGCCGCTCCAGGAAGAACTCCAGTTCGGTCGAAGCGGATCGTCCGGCGCGCGCGCGTTGTCAAAGCAATCGATCAGGCGCTGCGCAACGGGGTCTGCTGGATCGCCGCCCCGGCCGGCTATGGCAAGACCACTGCGCTGCTGGACTTCCTGCAGAAGAAGCCGGTCGCGCACCTGTGGTATCGCGTCGACGAAGGCGACCAGGACGTCGCGAGCTTCTTCCACCACATCGGCAACCTCTTGCCGCCGCGGGCCGCCAGCGAGCTGCCGGTGTTCGGACCGGAGTACGCGGACCAGCCTGCGGAATTCGCGCGGCGCTTCTTTCGCGCGTTCTTTCGCAAGCTGAGTCGCATCGGCCTGCTGGTCATCGACGATCTGCACTACGGGATCGAGACTGCACAGTTCCGTACGATGCTCGCGATCATGCTGCGCGAGCTGCCGGACGACCTGCAGTGCGCCTGCATCAGCCGCACGCTGCCGCCGGAGGAGCTGGCCGAGCTCACCTTCAAAGGGCAGCTGACGGTGCTCGACCAATCGATCCTGCAGTTTTCGGACGCCGAGGCGCGTGCGCTCGTCAAGAGCCGGTCGCGCAGTCGTTCAGCTGTGGATATTTCTGCTGCCCTCGGTTGGGCTGCCGGTCTCGTGCTGCTGGCCGATCGTGCTGCCGCCGGCGACCTGCGCGCGGAAGTGCCGCGGCCGAGCGATTCGCGTACCGGACGAACAGCAGTGTTCGCAGCGCTCGCCCGTCAGCTGCTCGAGGCGCTCACGGCGGAGGAGCAGGAGGCGATGCTCAAGGTGAGCCTGCTTCCCGAGATCACCCCGGATCTCGTCAAGGATCTGACCGGATCCGAAGCAGCCCGCACGCTGCTCGCCCGATTGCATCAACGTCAGTTGCTGGTCACACGCGTCGAAAGCGCACGCAGCGTCTATCACCTCCACGATCTGCTGCGTGACTTCCTGCAGAATCTGCTGGCACAGCACTTCGCGACCCGCGAGCTGGCGAACCTGCGCGAGCAGGCGGCGACACTGCTGAATGCGGCCGGCTATCGGGACGCTGCGATCGAGCTGGCGCTGCAAGCGCAATCGTGGTCGCTCGCCCGCGGGCTGATCGTGCAGCGTGCGGAAGCGCTGATTGCACAGGGCCGGCGCGCCACGCTCATCGACTGGTGCAACGCCCTGCCCGCTTCCGAATACGATGCGTGGATCTGCTACTGGCTCGGTGTCGCGAACATGGCCGACGATGCCGCGGCGGAATCGTGGTTCGCGCGGGCGTGGACGGCATTTGCCGAGCGCGGCGAGCTCGACGGGCAATGCCTCACCGCCGCACGCGCGGTGCTCTCCAAGTCCGACAGCTGGCGCACGCACGAAGGGCTCGCAGCATGGACCCAGCGCGTCCTCGACGTCATCGACCGGGACTTCCAGAAGCTTTCCCGCGCGGACCAGCTGCTGGTGTGGACCGGAATGCTGCGCGCGGTGGACTTCGCTGAGAACTACCGCAGTGATGCACCCGCTGTGCGCCGGGTCACGCAGCGCCTGCTCGAACGACTGGCCGTGCGTACACCTGGTGACACGGCAAACCTGCGGCTGATGGCGAGCCTGACGCTGATCGATCATGCGGGCTCGACAGGAGACGCCGAATTGTTCGAGCGCGCCGTCGACAGCGTCGCCGACGACCTGCGCGCGAGCGATCTGTCTTCGTGGGTCTTCGGCATGTGGCTCGTGGCGTTCGGCTCCGTGACGTCCCGATACTTCACGTATGCCAAGCGCGGCTTCCCTTACAACTCTTCCGAGGGGGCGTTGCGTGCGGCGGTCGCGATCGGTGAGCGCGAAGGCCTGCGCGGCGTCGAGTTCGGCGCGCTGTATCACCTGCAGTTGCTGATGAAGCTGCGCAACGACTGGTCCGAGTTCGCCACGCTCATCGCGCGCATCGCCGAGATTTCCGACAGCCGCTACACCACGCAAGTTGCCGTCGCGGCTGACTGCGAAGCGGCGTTGCACACGCGGCAAAAGCGCTTCGCAGCTGCGAGCGCCGCATGCGAGCGCTTCATGTCGGCGATCGAAGCTGCGAACGAGCCGCCGCTCGAGCGCTGGCCACACTTCATCACCCGGTTCCAGGTCCTGCTCGCGGCCGAGATGCCCGCCGAAGCCGCGGCGTTCCTCGAAGGGCTGATTCATCAGTTCGACGGCGCCATCAGGCAGCGCACGCAGATCTGCATCCTCGCCGCGCATGCCTTCGCCGCGAAGTGGCGCGGCTCCGCCGACTACGCCGAACGGCTGCGCACATTCATGACTCATCTGCGCAGCGCCAACTGGACCGCCGCCCTGATCAATCTCCCGGATCATCTCGCCGAGCTGTGCGCGGACGCGCTGGAGCTCGACATCGAGCCGGATTTCTGTACTGCGCTGATCCAGCGCCGAGCGTTGATGCCGCCCGAGTCGTCGCCGTCGCGCTGGCCGTGGCCCTTGCGCCTGTTCGTGCTCGGCGACTTCCGCATGGAGCTGAACGGCGCACCTGTGAACCCCGGCGCGAAGCCGCCGACGCGCTCGCTCGATATTCTGCGCGCCCTCGCAATTGCCAAGGACCACGCCTGCTCGCTGCAGGATATATATGAGTGGCTGTGGCCCGATGCCGAGGGCGACCAGGCGAAGGCGGCGTGCGAGCAGGCCCTGCACCGGCTACGCAAGCTGCTCTCTGCTCCCGACCTGATCGTGCAGCGTGAGGGCCGGCTCTACCTGTCGCCGCAGCACACCTGGGTGGATCTGGTCGACTGGGAGCGCAAGCTGACGCTGGCGTTGCGGACTTCGCAGGAAGCTGCGATGCAGGGCGCGCTCGACGATTTCGGCGGCCCGCTCTTCCACTCGGAGCGCGCCGCTGCCTGGGCGCTGCCCGCGACCGAGCGAGTCCGGAGCAAGTTCATAGACCTCGCAGGCCGGCTCGCACGCAAGTTCGAATCGCAAGGCAATCATGGCGGGGCGCGCGCAGTGTATCTGCGAGCGATCGACCGGTATCCGACATCGGCCGTGTGTTACGAAGGCCTGATCCGCA